>QHYM01000263.1 GCA_003223295.1 Acidobacteriota bacterium
TCCGGCGGAACGGCCCCGAAAAGTGCGGACCTGCCTGGCAATGGCCGCGCAATGCAAGCCGTCTAACTCCCAGGATGATATTGCCGCTCGGTGTGGCCCTGGAGCTGGGAACGGTAAAAGTAAACTTCGCGCAAATCTCCCTTGCTGTACTTCTCGGCTTCATCATTGAAGTGCGGCGAGGCGGGATGTCCGCTCTCGCCCCCCGCCGTGATGGCCCTGGCTCGGACTTTGTCTCCAAATTCGACGGCCGCGACAAAGCTGTTGCCGCTCGTGCCGTACCACTTTTTCGTTCTGGGATACGGCCGCGCACCAAACGCCGCCAGCGAGCCCCAGAACGACGAGGTGAAGCCCACGGGAATGCTGGGCCCGGCGTCGCTGAACGGCTGAACAATGTCTCCCGTCAGCCGCTGGAAACGGTTGATGTCCCCCCAGGGCGTCTTCCAGGTGCCAAAATCTTCGATGAGCTTATCCGAGGCTTCCGCCAGCGCTTGCAGCAAAACGTCCGGCGCAACTTTGGTGCAGACGTAGTCGCTGAGGTAGATGCCCGCCTTCCGCGCGTCCGGGCCGACGCGGCGCTGCAGGACGTCTCCCCAAAAGACAGCGAGCGAAGTGGGCACGGATGTTGTCCCCCAGCGGAAATCCCAGTCGCGCAACGCGGCAATCTGTTCCGTGGTCTTTGCCTTCAACGGAGCTTTCACCGGATCGTCGCCCGGCGTCTCTTCCCAGGCCTTGATCAGCGCCGGGACCGGCCTCTCAAACCACATCAGATAGCTGTCGTAGGCGGCGGAGATGAGCGAGTCGACCGCGAAATCTTTCTTTCCTTGCAGCACGCGGATGGCGTGGAGTCCGCGCGCGGTTTCTCCCCCCGTTTCGACGTACACCGGAAAGTCTTCCTTCTTCGGACTGTCCGGCCCCGCCGCCGACCACGGCCAATTGTTCGAGTTGTAGAGCCAGCCGCTTTTGGGATTCAGAAGATGCGGCGTTTCATCTACCGAAAGAAGGCCGTGCCAGTCGGTCGCGGGATTGCTGCCATCCACGGGCTTGGTCCAGTCAAAGCTGGAATCGCGCCGGGGAATGAAGTTGCCGTGAAAGTAGGCGACGTCGCCATCGGCATCCGCGAAAACCGTGTTGTTCGACGAGTTGGTGTGAAGCTCCATCGTTTCGCGGAACGCTTTGTAGCTTTTCGCTTTGGTGCGGGAATACGACTGCGTCAGCGCCTTTATGGGCTCGTTCATCAGCCGGATGGTCAGCCACTTGCCGTCGGATTCGCCGATCACGGGACCGTGTTTCGTGCGGTACACGGTGAACTTTTTCTCGGCCATGCCATTGCCGGCTTTGTACGGCACGGTGATTTCGCCGATGGCGACCGGAAGCTCTTCCTTGCCGTATTTGTAATAGAACCGGCCGCCTTTTTCCTGCACCGATTCGAGATAAAAGCTGAGTGCGCTCACGCCGCTCGACGTGTGCATCCAGCCGGCACGGTCGTTGAATCCTTGATAAACGAAAAACTGGCCCCAGGTCACCGCTCCGTAGGCGTCGAGGCCTTCCTCGCTCACCATTTGCAATTCGGAGCGGAAGAAAAACGAGGTGTGCGGATTGATGAGCAGCAGAGCATGATGATCCACGGTGTTTGAGGGCGCGATGGCCATGCCGTTCGAGCCGCCCGGTTCCTCGATGTCGTCGTCAAAGGCCGGCGCGTTTTCGCTTACGTGAACCTTGCCATAGAACGACTCGAGCTGGCTCAGGTTCACGCGTTCGATGTCGCCTCCGATGCTGCCCTCTGTGAACGTCAGGGCCATCCACGGCTCGAATCTCTGGATCACGCGCGGCTTGACCTCGGGATGTTTCGATAAGTAGAAATTCAGGCCGTCGGCCCACGCGTTCATCAGTTTTTTCAGCCACTTCGGGCTTGCGGCGTAATCTTTTTTTATCGCCTCGGGATCGATGAAAAGTTTCATCCGCAAATCCTGATAGATTTTGGATTCGCCTTCGGCTTCGGCGAGCCGGCCCATCGCGTTGATGTAGTTGGTCTCGACGCGATTGAAATCGTCTTCCGCCTGCGCGTAAATCATCCCAAAGATGGCGTCGGCATCCGTTTTTCCGTAGACGTGCGCAATGCCCCAGTCATCGCGGATGATCGTAACGTTGCGTGCCTCTTGCTCCCAGCGTGCTGCCTCCGGCGCATTGACGGGCTTCGCCGTTTTCTGTGCGCTGGCTGCCTGTTTCGCTTGCGGTGTGTTCGCTGCCCGCGACGCGAACGATGACCCCGCAAACGTGGGCGATGCTGCAAGAAGAAAAACAAGGACACACTTTTTCATAAATTCCCTATCGTGTGAGCCAGGATTCGATGCGACTGAGTTCTACCGTCAAACATCTCGCTCGACAGCGCAAGCCTAACACACACTCACGGCGCCACAATTGATTCACGTTCATAAGCATTTCTGAAGCGTTGTTTGTGAGCTCCCACAGGTTCGTCAACCGCGCACTTCGTCCCCCGTTCCTTTACACGGCCTCCGCGCAATCTGCTACGATTTCGCTATGAGAAAGACAGCCCTTTACAACTGCAATCTTCTGTTGTGGGCTTTCCTGTTTGTCAGCGTCGCGCCTGCGCAAACCGCCACCGGCTCCCTGGAATTTACCGCGCGGATCACCCCCACCGCCGCCCGGCCCGAGCCAGTACGGCAGTTCACTTTTTACCTTCTCACCAGGAGCTACGCCGAGATCGTCAAGGAAGCCGAAGAGAAGGATCCAGCCCCAGCGCGCGACGCCTTTATCGACAGCCTGACGGTTTCTCCCGAGTTGCGCACGTGGCTCAAGGGTCACGATACCTTCGACCTCGCTTCCCCGGACGTTGACAAGCTGCTCTCCCCGGATGACATCCTCCACGTTCCGGAATTCCTGCTCGCCTACCAGCGCAATAACAGCGGCGGCGTCACCTCCGGCCTCCCCAAGCCCAAGTACACGGACACGATGCGCGCAGAGCATCCCGAGAAATACGAAAAGCTTAAACAGGATTACATGACTGCTCTTCTGAAATTCGTCCGCGCGCATCCGGAAACGGTTTCGGGCGTCGAACTGGAATTGGACGGAGTCAATCCGCAGAGAAAGTGGGACGCGCTCCAGAGCGCGCGCCGCAAACGCGTTCAGCGAACAGCGCCTGACCTCGCGCAACTGAAATTTCTCGCTGCCAAGGTCGACACCGATCTCGAAGGCCACGCCTCCGTTTCCAGCCTGGCTCCCGGCGACTATTGGATTTCTTCGCTGAACCTGGATGCCAATGCGGGGGACATGCGCGTCCATTGGGACGTGCCGGTGAAGATCGAGGCGGGCCGAGCCGCTCGCGTGGAGCTTTCGAACCTGAATACCACCGAAGGAATCAGCTCCAATCCCTGAGGGGGAATGGCGCCGTTATGGGCACGCCTCTCCATTGGTTCCTTTTCAACGTTTGCGTCCTCGTTGCGATTGTGCTGGATCTGCGCGTTTTTCATCGGCACGCACACAAAGTTGGGCTGCGCGAGGCGGCCATTTTCAGTTTTGGCTGGATTGGGATTTCCGTGCTCTTCGGACTGGGAGTGTTTTATTTTCGCGGGGAGCAGCCGGCACTCGAATTTTTCACCGGCTATCTGATCGAGAAAGCTCTCAGTGTCGACAACCTGTTTCTTTTTCTGGTGATCTTCCGCGCGTTTGCAGTGGATGACCGCCTGCAGCACCGCCTTCTGGAGTGGGGAGTGGTGGGCGCTCTGGTAATGCGCGGAATCATGATCGCTGTGGGCGCGGAATTAGTGGAACATTTTTCCTGGGTTCTGTACGTGCTCGGCGGATTCCTGGTGTACGCGGGAATTCGAATGTTCTTCAAGAAAGAGGACGTGCACCCCGAAAAGAGCAGGATTGTGGATTTCGCGGGCCGGCATTTGCGCTTGTTGCGGGAGTACAATGGCGAGAACTTTTTTGTGCGCAAAGGAGGGAAATGGTTTGCGACACCGCTGTTGCTCGTGCTGCTTGTTGTGGAAATCACGGACGTAACTCTGGCCGTCGACTCCATTCCCGCAGTGTTCGGAATTACGCGCGATCCTTTTATCGTGTACACGTCAAACGTGCTGGCGATTCTTGGTTTGCGCGCGCTCTATTTTCTGCTGGCAGGAGTTATCGACCGGCTGCGTTATTTGGATGAAGGGCTGGCGGTTGTGCTGGTTTTTATCGGTGGAAAAATGATTGGCGAGCGCTGGGGACACATTCCGGTGGACGTTTCGCTTGCCGTTGTTGGCGGCGTGTTGCTGCTTGCGCTGCTCGCTTCGGTCCTGATGCCCGGCAAGAAAAAAGACAAAGCTCAATCTTCTTCAAACATTACTTCGTCGACGTAACACCACATCCAACTCTCGCCGGGCTCCTGCGAGCGAACCACGGGATGCTTTGTGGCGTGAAAATGCTTCGTGGCGTGTTTATTCTTCGAGGAGTCGCAGCAGCCAACGTGACCGCAACTCAGGCACAAACGCAGATGCACCCAACTGTCGCCCATTTTTAGGCATTCTTCGCAACCCTTGGTCTGCGGTTTTACTTTTTTAATCTGATCGAGGTGGGTACAGGTATCGGCCATGCGGGTCTCCTTTGATTCGCACTGTGCGAATCACATTGCCGCTTGAATGGGAATGCGCACCTGGAAACGAGTGTCGCCGGGAACGGATTTGACGGTGACCAGGCCGCGCATTTTTTGGACGATGCGGTGCACCACGTCCAGACCGAGCCCCGTGCCTTCGCCCACACCTTTGGTGGTGAAAAATGGCTCAAAGATGCGGGATTGCACTTCCGGCGGGATGCCCGGCCCATTGTCAACGATTTCCACGAGCATGTATTCATTTTCGCGGACGGCGCGAATGAGAAGTTTTCCGGTATCGCCCATGGCATCGGCGGCATTGTCAATGAGATTGGTCCACACCTGATTCAATTCGCTGCCGTAAGCCATCACTTTGGGCAAGTCGGGAGCGTAATCGCGCGTTACTAGGATGCCGCGCTTCAGTTTGTGGTGCATGATGGTCAGCGTGGTCTCCAGGCTGGACTTGATGTCCACTTCCTGGAGCGGGGCCTGATCCATGAATGAATATTCTTTAATCGCTTTGATGAGACCGGAAATGCGCGTGGTGCTGTTCTCGAGCTCGGAGGCAATGCGCTCCATTTCGAGGAGCGTGGCGAAGCGGGTCAGCTCCGGTCCGAGGGCAGCGCCTGCGGCTCCCGCAAAGCTTTCGAGCTGCTCGTTCGTTAAGTTCGCATCCGTGAGAAGCGGAGCAAGCTTCCAGGCATCTGTTACGCCACGGGCCTCGAGCCACGACTGAACAGCATCCTGCCGATCGGCGCGGGCGAATTCGTCTTTATAATCCGCGGGTTTCAAGGAAGCACGAATTTCGTCTTCGTGCTTGGCCAGCAAACCGCAATCTTCGGCCCGGAGCGCGGAATTGCGGCCGGCAACACGGAGACGTTCGAGGCAATCCCGCAGTGCAGCGGCAGAGCGCCGAGCCGCCGCAGAGGGGTTATTTAGTTCGTGAGCGAGCCCGGCGGACAGTTTTCCGAGGGCAGCAAGCTTTTCTCTCTGCTGTTCCTCGCGAGTGACGTTTCGAACGCGATCCGTCAGCAATCCCACGAGGCGCTGAGAGAGTTCCGGCATGCGCTGAAAGAGTTCGGGAAACTTGCTTGCCGGAAAGGCGAGCGTGCGCATAGGGAGAACCGCACGCACGGTGACGAAGAAGTTCTTCATCCGGGAAAACGGCAGGACGCCGGTGACGTCGCCCACTCGTGCGCTGTAGACAGGGCCATCGGCGGGACCGCTTTCGCGGCGAGCGCGCAATTCTCCTTCGAGGATGACGAACATGGTGTCCGCTGGCGCGCCTTCCTTGACCGTGACTTGACCGACCGGTGTGTGGCGCTCCTCGGATTGCGCGACAAACCATTCGAGGTCGTCCTGGTGCTGATCCGCGAACGCAGGGACTTTTCGCAAATCCGCTACGAGGGCTTCGATGCGCGCTTGATTCATTACCCCGCTCATTGGACCTTCGCCAGATACTGGTGCATAAACTGAACAACGACCGCGCCTTCGCCCACGCCCGAAGCGACGCGCTTGACGGAGCCATGGCGCACATCGCCTACGACAAAAATTCCCGGGACGCTGGTTTCGAGCAAAGTGGGATCGCGCGGAAGCGTCCACGTTTCAGGCCGCTTGCCATCGCGGATGAGATCCGGGCCGGAAAGGATAAAGCCGCGGTCGTCGCGCTCAACGACAGTGCCGAGCCATGCGGTGCTGGGTTGCGCGCCGATAAAGATGAAAAGACTGGTGGCCGGCAACTCTTTGGTTTCGCCGGAAGGCGAGCAAAGAACCGTGATACCACTAAGGCGGGCTTCGCCGTGGACGCCAACAACGCTCGTCTGGGTCCAAACTTCGATCTTGGGAGTCTTTTCGATTTGTTCGATTAGGTAATGCGACATGGTGCTGGCGAGGGAGTTGCCGCGGACCAGCATGACCACTTTTTCCGCAAACTTGGAGAAATGCATGGCGGCTTGCCCCGCGGAGTTCGCTCCGCCAATAACATAAACGGTTTCGCCCTTACACGAGATGGCTTCGGATGTTCCGCCACCATAATAAACGCCAGCGCCCTGAAGCCGATCGATTCCCGGCACGTCCAAGGTGCGCCACTGCACGCCCATGGCGAGGAGAAGGACATGACAAGAGATTTCTGAGCCGTCGGCAAGCTTTAAGTAACGATAGGGCCCTTCGGTTCGAATGCCCGTTGCTTCCTGCGGGGAAAGAATCTCCACCCCAAAACGCTTCGCTTGAGCGACGGCACGGCGGGCCAAATCGCTGCCAGTGAGGCCGGAAGGAAAGCCGAGGTAATTCTCGATGCGCGAACTGAGGCCAGCCTGGCCGCCGGGAGCTTCGCGTTCGATGATGACGGTGCGCAGACCTTCACTGGCGCCGTAGACCGCGGCGGCGAGTCCCGCGGGACCGCCGCCCACGATGGCGAGGTCATAGAAATTAGTTTGGGCGCGCGTACGCAGGCCAATCTTGTCGGCGACGGCAGGAAGCGGCGGCTCGGCGAGACGCGCGCCATCAGGAAACAGGATGAGCGGGAGGGTTTGCGCCTCCGGGCCAAGGGAATTCAGGAGGCCGCGTACTTCCGGGTCGCTTTCGGCGAGCTCCACGTCAATCCATTGATAAGGCACTTGATTGCGGGCAAGGAAATCGCGCAACTCGTACGAGCGATTGGACCAGCGCGTGCCAAGTACGCGGATGCCCTCGTACGGGGGGCGAAATGCGGAGGTCCATTCATGGAGCAGGTCGTCCAGGGCGGGATACAATTTTTCTTCGGGAGGATCCCATGGCTTCATGAAGTAGTAGTGGACGCGGGCCTCGTTGATGGCATCGATCGCGGCGCTGGTATCCGCATAAGCGGTAAGGAGTGCACGCTTGGCCAGCGGATGAAGTTCCACGGCCTCCGAAAGAAAGCCAACGCCGTCCATTCCGGGCATGCGCTGATCCGCAAGAAGAAGGGCGACGGGATTGTTGCGGGCTTTGAGTTCGCGCAGCGTGGTTATAGCGGCGCTGCCCGAGTTGGCGCGCATGACGCGGTAGCGGTCCCCATAACGGCTGCGCAAATCCCGCTCGATGGCGCGCAAGACTTCCGGGTCGTCGTCGACCGTAAGCAAGACTGGTTTTGGCATACCCCTCAGATGAACTGAAAGCTGAATTCGTTGCGTCTTCGGGCGGCTGCCGGGAGCGGCACAGCTTCTTTTCGCCGCGTCCTCACGCTACAATCTCTAACGCTGCCATGTCCAGTCCTCTAGCTACAGCGATCGCGGGGCTGTCTTCTCCCGACCTGTCCACAAGGCAGGCCGCGACCACAGAAATCTACCAACTCGGGCGCGCAGCCGCGGGAATCGCGGTTTCCGCCTGGTGGGCCGACGACGAACTTTCTACGCTGCTGCTTGCTCCCAAACCTGCGATAACGGTTGGGCTCGCGGTGCAACGCGAGACGTTCAACCGGATTCGCATTGCCAATGGCACGCCGAGGCTTGCGGAAGTGCCGCCGGATCAAGACGCCGAGGAATTCGAACTCCATTTCTCTGACGAGACCCTGCTGGATATTCTCACCACGCGGGAGCCCGGCGGCTCCGGAGCCATCGCAAAGTACTTGGCCAAGTTTGGGGAGGGTGTGCAGCAGGTGGAGTTTCGTTGTGCGAACGTGGATCGCGCCACGGAAATCCTGAAAGACAAGTTCGGAATTGCTCCCGTTTACGCCGCCACGCGGCCGGGAGCGGATGGCACGCGCGTCAACTTCTTTCTCGTTGGGTCTCCGGACGGGGGCAAAGTGTTGATTGAACTTTACCAGGAGCTGCTTAAGGCTCAGTCCTGAGAGCGGCCTGCGTCTGTTCGTGCATTAACTCCGTTAGAGGCGCGGAGCGGTTTCCCAGAAAGTTCAACTATCCCCGTAAACGGGGATGGCGGCGCCGTGAATGACCTTGGCGTCGTCGCCGCACAAGAACAAGATGACGCGCGCAATGTCCTGGGGTTTTGGCCATTTGGAGAAATCCGCTTTTGGCATGGCCTTGCGGTTGGGCTCCGTGTCGATGATGCTGGGGAGAATCGTGTTCACGCGCACGCCGGTGCCTTTTAAGTCCGCGGCAAGAGAATCGAGCATCGCTACGGCCGCGGCTTTAGAAGCGGCGTAAGCGGAAGCCCCGGCGGCGTGGTCGAAGGCTGCTTTGGAGGCGACGTTCACGATGGACCCGCGCCCCCGTTTCAGCATCGCGGGAACCGCGGCACGTGACAGCGCGTAGCCCGAGCGAAGATTCAAGTTCAACATCTGCTCGAACAGTTTCGTTTCTATCTCCCACAATTTCAAGCCGCCTGCGTAACCTCCGACGGTATTTACCATCGCGTCCAGATAGCCATGTTTGGCAAGGATTTTCTCCACGAGCTGCCGCACAGCTGCTTCGTCAGTAACATCGACTTCATGACCTTGGAGGCGAGTAGCATTAGCAGACGCGGCGTTCTTGAACGCTTCCCATTCAGGCTGATTGCGATAGGTAACGGCAACCATGGCGCCCTCCTCGAGAAAGGCCGAAGCTACGGCGCGCCCCAATCCGCCGGTGCCACCGGCTACGAGAACCACGCGGCCTTCGAATCTCGCACTCATTGCTCCACCTCCAGCAAGGGCACGTTACTCTCCGCTTTGTTCGAGGAGTTTCGCGACGAGGCCGGTCCATCCAGTTTGATGGCTGGCTCCAAGGCCGGCACCGTTGTCGCCATGGAAGTACTCGTAGAATAGAAGCAAGTCGCGCCAATGGGGATCGCTCTGAAAAACTTCCGTTCCACCGGCGACGGGGCGGCGGCCGGTGCGATCGCGTAAAAAAATGCGGACCAGACGGCGAGAGATTTCCGCGGCTACCTGCCAGAGGTCGGATTCCCGGTTCGAATGCGTGGGGCACTCGACTTTGAAGTCTTCACCGTAGTAGTGGTGAAACTTCTGAAGGGATTCGACCAGGAGATAGTTCACAGGAAACCAGATGGGGCCGCGCCAGTTCGAATTGCCGCCGAACAGGCCAGTGCCCGATTCCGCGGGTTCATACGCGACACGGCTGATATTTCCGTTGACCTGCACCTCATAGGGATGATCCAGGTGAAAACGGGACAGGGCACGCACTCCATAAGGAGAGAGAAACTCGTCTTCATCCAGCATGCGCTCGAGGACCCGCTTCAATTGCTTGCGATTCACAAGGGACAAGAGCCGGCGCACGCCGCGCGCGGAACGCTGGGTCATTTCGATGTGTTCGGGGACGTCGGCGTGATTGTCCATAAACCACTGCATGCGGCGCTTGAAGCCAGGAAGGCGGTCGACGATCTCCGGCTCGAGAGTTTCCACACCGAAGAGCGGGATGAGCCCCACCATGGAACGAATCTTCAGGAAGTGCTGGCTGCCGTCGGGCAAACGAAGCACGTCGTAGTAGAAGCCGTCTTCGTTGTCCCACAACGCCATGCCGTCAATGCCGATGTCGTTCATGGCGTGGGCGATGTAAACGAAGTGCTCAAAGAACTTGCTAGCGACATCTTCGTAGGCGGGATCTTCCTTGGCGAGTTCCAGTGCAATAGCCAGCATGTTCAGGCAGTACATCCCCATCCAACTGGTGCCGTCGGACTGTTCCAGATGCCCGCCGGTGGGAAGTGGGGCGGAACGATCAAAGACTCCGATGTTGTCGAGGCCGAGGAAGCCGCCCTGGAAGATGTTGGCGCCGTCGGGATCCTTGCGATTGACCCACCAGGTGAAATTCAGAAGGAGCTTGTGAAAAACTCTTTCGAGGAACGCGCGGTCGGCGACGCCCCGGACGCGGCGCTCGATTTTGTAAACGCGCCAGGCGGCCCAGGCATGAACGGGAGGATTCACGTCGCTGAAAGCCCATTCGTAGGCAGGTAATTGCCCATTGGGATGCATGTACCACTCACGAAGCAAAAGGATGAGCTGCTCCTTGGCGAAATCGGGATCAACCAGTGCGATGGGAATGCAATGAAAGGCGAGATCCCAGGCGGCGTACCATGGGTATTCCCACTTGTCAGGCATGGAAATGATGTCTTCGTTGTAGAGCTGCGCCCAATCCTTGTTGCGGCCCTTCTTGCGCTCTTCGGGAGGCTTGGGCCCGGCGGGATCGCCTTCGAGCCACGCGCGAACCTCATAATGATAGAACTGCTTGGACCAGAGCATACCGGCAAAGGACTGGCGCATGACGGCTTTGGCGTCAGCGGACAGGTTTTTTGGGATACGTGATTCGTAGAACTCGTCGGCTTCTTTTTGGCGCGTGGCGAAGAGGGCGTCAAACCCGGCAGCAAAATCGTTGGTGCCGGGGACGCCTTGGGCGCGCTCGGCATGGCCCGGCGAAGTGATGATGCCGGTCCCTGGCGAGTTGGTGTCCAGGCCCGCGAGCGGCTCGATGTCAGTGAGGCGGAGCTTCAGTGTGACGGAGGCGCCGGGCGCAAGGTGAAGGGGATAATGAGCGGCCACTTTCGTTCCCATGAGATCGGGATTGACGGCGAATTTGTTGCCCTGAACAAGGTATTCGTGGAAGGCGTCTTTGACGTACGCGCAGCGGTTCTTGCCGTTGAAGAGGCGGACGTAATTTGTCTCGTTCTCCGTGAAGAGCATGCCGGGATTGCCGGCGCACAGGAGCCAGCGTTTGCCGTACTGCCAGTGCTGTAGCTCGACGCAGGAGCTTCCGGGGACGCTGGCGGCGGCGCGGGCAATGGGGCGGCGCAGATCTTTGCCCCAGGACCAGGTGTTGCGAAACCAGAATTGCGGAAGGACATGGAGCGGGGCGGCTTCCGGGCCGCGATTGACGGCGGTGATGCGAATGAGGATGTCTTCCACATCCGCCTTGGCGTATTCAACGAGGAGATCGAAGTAGCGGTTTTCGGAAAAGACTCCGGTATCGAGCAGTTCGAATTCGGGCTGGCGCCGGCCACGGCGGCGGTTTTCTTCGACGAGAAATTCGTAGGGAAATTCGGCCTGCGGATATTTGTAGAGCATGCGCATGTAACTATGCGTGGGAGTCGAATCGAGATAGAAGTAGCACTCCTTCACGTCTTCGCCGTGATTGCCCTGATTGCCGGTGAGGCCGAAGAGTCGTTCCTTGAGGATGGGATCGCGGCCGTTCCATGACGCCAGCGCGAAGCACATCATCTGGTGACGGTCGCTGATTCCGCCAATGCCGTCTTCGCCCCAGCGGTACGCGCGCGACCGGGCGTGGTCGTGCGGGAAATACTCCCACGCCGTACCGTCCGGGCTGTAATCTTCGCGGACGGTGCCCCACTCGCGCTCGGAAAGATACGGTCCCCAGCGCTTCCAATGCTTCTTGCGGGTGCGCGCTTCTTCGAGGCGCTGGTCTTCCGTGGTTGAGATTCGTGGCATGGGCGACGAGCCTTTCGATGAAAAGCACCTGCTATGGTCGCATTTTTTCGTGAATAACGAAGACAGCGTTTAGAGTGAGTGCTCGTTCCAGCAATTCAGAAGAATCTTTACGAATACAGCAGACTGGTGTCCGCGCACAAGCATGACAACTCCTTAAGGCAGTTGACGGGACCTTGCACTACGAAGCGGCGATGGTAGAGCAGAAGCGCGCGCAAACCGGCAAGTTCTTCGCCTCCGCCGGCCCGTCCCGGCCCCCCATGCAGACAACTGGGAACCACGTTCCCGTGGCCGGTGTGCTGGCTGCCTACGGAGGAATCCACGGCAACAATTCTGCCGTGCAGATCACCGATGCCGAGAACGATTTCCTGAAGAAAGCTAGGATCGTTAGAAAACACCGAGGAAACCAGCGACCCGTTTCCCCAGCGCGTCATCGCGATTACATCCTTGGTGTCATCGTAGGCCACGAGAGTCACGACGGGACCGAACACCTCGACGTCGTGAACATACTTTGCGGAAAGCCCGTTGTTGCTGGAGAGAAGCGTGGGCTGAACGAACGCGGACTTTTGTGGATCGGCATCAACTGGTTCGAAACGTTCGTTGCCGCCAAAGACGACCAAACATTCCGATTGCAGTTTCTTGAGCCCTTCGAGACAAGCAGATTGCTGCGCTTTGTTGACCACGGGCCCCACTTTTACTTCGGAATTTCGAGGATTCCCTACTTTCATCGTACTAAGGCGAGAGGCGACGGCTTCACCGAAGGCTTTGACGTTCTGCCTTGGCAGGAAGACGCGCCGGATGGTGGTGCATTTTTGACCGGCTTTGAGAGTTATTTCTTTGAGGACTTCTTTCACCAGAAGATCGAACAATTCTGTGCCTGGAGCGCAATCCGGGCCGAGAATGGCGGAGTTGATGCTGTCGGCTTCAATGTTCACGCGAACGGAGCCGCGCACGACATTGGTATGCGTACGAATGCGTGCGGCCGTGTCGGCGGAACCGGTGAAGGAAACAATATCTTCTTCACGAACGTGCTCGAGCAACTCGCGGGCAGAGCCGCAAACGAGAGAAATGGCACCTGGCGGCAAGATGCCAGACTTGACGACATCTTCCACCATTTTGTGTGCCAGCCAAGCTGTGGGGGAGGCAGGCTTCACAAGGATGGGAACACCCGAGAGAAGTGCCGGCGCCACTTTTTCGCAGAAACCCCAGGCGGGAAAATTGAAGGCGTTAATGAAAACGGCCACGCCTTTTGTGGGCACGAGAAAATGCTGGCCGGCGAAGACGCCCGTCTTCGAAAGAGGAACAACCGCACCTTCCTTCAACATTTTCCCTTCGGCGAGGGCGCGGCCAATCTTTACGTAATACTTTATTGTGTAGAGCGCGCCGTCAACATCGAAAGAAGCATCGGCTTGCGTGGCACCAAGATTTAGGAGCGAAAGGCGGAAGTATTCATCACGATTTGCAGTAAGCGCATCGCCCATTTTGGCCAGAAGATCCGCGCGCTGCGCGTAGGTAAGCTGGCGCAGAGCTGAGCCGCCCTGAGTCCTGGCGAACTCGAGGGCGTTGTTCAGATCAACGCCCTCGGAAGAAATGCGGGCCAGTTCCTCTCCTGTAACGGGATCAACCAGCGGGGCGCCGGGGCCTGATCCCTCCCTCCAGTGGTCAGCAACATAGTTGGGAAGCTTCATGAGTCACCCCTTCGCGGGCGCAAGCAAAAAGACCCACTAAAATAGCAAACGCGCGAGGTTAAGGCAAAGCTCGCCTGGACATGCACTATAGTGCATGTCAGGAAGACTTTTCTTGGTGACCTTCGTCGATGAGCAAGTCGCTAGAACTTCGTGCATCTTATTGATAATACTACAGCTACAAGGAAGCGGCGGAAAGTGATGAAACTCATGGAGGTTGCTTGAGACGGGCTTCTAATTCCGGTTGACGGGCCTTCGGCACGCTGTAAAATAATGCACATCACCCGGATGTCGCATGATGAAGCCGCCGACGACGACGCAATCAAGGGCCTCTGCTTTACATCGGCGCAGGTTTTCAGAAGAACCCGATTTATTGTTGTCCTTGGGAAAGCACGTTCGCGATTTGCGAAACCGCCGGGGCCTGACCCGCAAAAAAGTATCGCAAGCAGCTCACGTATCGGAACGGCACATCGCGCAACTGGAAAGCGGCGAAGGAAATATTTCCGTACTATTGCTCCAGCGGATTGCTGGAGCCCTGAATGTGTCAGTCGCACACTTGTTTGCGCCACGAACCGAGGAACCCACGGAAAAAAGAATAATCCAGAGGTTCCTGGAACGCTTGCCAGAGCATCGGCTCGAGGACGTGGTACTCCGCCTGATGCGCGACTTTGGCCATGACGAAAAGATGCGGAGGATGCGTATCGCCTTGATCGGCATGCGGGGAGCAGGCAAGTCCACTCTGGGGGCGAAGCTGGCGGCAGACACCAACTATCGTTTCGTCGAGCTGGATAGTGAAATTGAAAGGAATACTGGCATGCCACTCGGAGAGATCTTCTCGCTCTATGGGCAATCTGGCTTTCGCGCCATTGAGCGGCGCACGCTTGAAAAAGTGTTGAAAGAAATTGAGCGTGCAGTGGGGCCAGAAGAACACATGTCCCGAGTGATAGCGCAAGGAGACTTTCGCCCCATGGCGGCGAACGATCAGGCGATGGGAGACCTTCGGCGCATACTAGAGGCCCGCGAACCGCTCTACCGGAAAGCGGACTTGTTGCTGGATACCTCGGGTACTTCCGTGGAAGAGAGTTTTGCGAAACTGAAAGCAGCGTTGCAAGCGAACTTGCAATAGGAGGATGGCGTGGACGTAGCGGTATCTCAAGAAACGAAGACGAAACCGGCGGGGGTCGAATATCAGACCGAACCTTCGCGCTACAAGCACTGGCGGCTCTCCTTTGATGGCCCCATTGCCACGCTCACGATGGACGTGGCGGAAGACGGCGGGATTCGTCCAGGCTACAAACTGAAACTGAATTCGTATGACCTGGGCGTGGATATCGAGCTCCACGATGCCTTGCAACGCATCCGGTTCGAACGCCCAGAGATCCACTCTGTGGTCTTGGCCAGCGCGAAGAATCGCATTTTTTGCTCCGGGGCCAACATCTACATGCTGGGACTTTCCTCGCACGCGTGGAAAGTGAATTTCTGCAAATTCACCAATGAAACGCGGATTGGAATCGAAGATGCGAGCCGGAATTCGGGGCTGAAGTTTCTAGCCGCTTGCAACGGAACGACGGCTGGGGGAGGGTACGAGCTGGCGCTGGCTTGCGATGAAATCATTCTCGTGGATGATCGTTCGTCCGCTGTGAGCTTGCCGGAACTGCCATTGCTGGGGGTCCTGCCGGGAACCGGCGGGCTCACGCGGCTGACCGACAAGAGAAGAGTTCGCAAAGACCTCGCGGACATGTTCTGCACCAACCAGGACGGCGTGCGCGGGCAAAGAGCAAAGGATTGGCGATTGGTAGACGAGATCGTCAAGCCGCAACAGTTTGCGGAGCACGTCAAGCAGCGCGCGCTGAAGCTTGCGGAATTGTCGGACCGTCCGGCGGGAGCGAAAGGCGTGCCGCTAACGCCGTTGAAAAAAGTGACGGACGACGCAGGACTGCATTACGAATCCTTGGATGTGCAATTCAACAAAGCAGCGCGCACCGCAACGATTACTGTGCGCGCGCCGGAATCGGTTTCCGAACAAACGATCGAAAAGGCGCTGGCCGCAGGAGCCCACTGGTGGCCGCTGCAGATGGCGCGCGAACTCGATGACGCCATCCTGAGCTTGCGCACCAATGAACTCGAATTAGGACTGTGGGTAATGAAAACGGCCGGGAACCCTGACGCCGTTCTGGCGATGGACAAATTCATTTTGAGCCATCAGGACAACTGGTTCGTGCGCGAAGTGCTGGGGATGATGCGGCGCACGTTCGCGCGGACGGAAGTGACGTCACGCTCGATTTACGCGATCGTGGAGCCGGACTCCTGCTTTGCAGGCACGTTGCTGGAACTGGCCCTGGCCGCAGACCGTATCTACATGAGAGACACGCAAGAAGGTGAGAGCACGGCCACGATGACACTGTCGGAGATGAACTTCGGGTCACTCCCGATGGTGAATCACCTTACTCGGGTAGCGGCGCGGTTCTACCAAGATGCAAATCACCTGGAATCGCTTCGTCGCCAGATTGGAAAGAAACTTTTGGCGCGTGAGGCGCTTGAAGCAGGCCTCGTAACGTCTGCGCCCGATGATCTCGACTGGGAAGATGAAATCCGGCAAGCGATAGAATCGCGCACCGCACAATCGCCCGATGCACTGACAGGCCTCGAGGCAAACTTGCGGCTCGGCCCTGAAGAGACGCCAGAGACGCGCATTTTCGGGCGTTTGTCTGCCTGGCAAAACTGGATTTTCATCCGGCCGAACGCGGTTGGACCGAGCGGAGCTCTGAAAGTTTATGGCACCGGCGCACCGGTGAAATTCGATTGGGAAAAAGTTTAGAGCGCAGGTTTCATCTGTGAACAACTGAGGGGCAGCAATGATCAATTACACGGAAAAAATTCCAAACAATGTGGACTTGGGGCGAGACCGCGTCCTGCAGCGCGCGCTGGAGCATTGGCAGCCGGCCTTCCTCGGCTGGTGGTACGACATGGGTCCCACCGAGAGCCGCAACTATGACGTTTACTTACGCACCGCGATCAGCGTGGAGCCGGACGGCTGGGCGCAATTCGATTACATCAAAATGCCGGAATACCGCTGGGGAATTTTCCTGCAGCCGCGCGATGAACGGCGTCAAGTGAATTTTGGGACGCACAAAGGCCAGCCGGCTTGGCAAGACGTGCCCGGTGAATACCGGTCGACGCTGCGGCGAATCATCGTAACGCAAGGCGATACCGAGCCGGCTTCGGTGGAACAGCAAAAGATGCTGGGGCTCTCCTGTCCGTCTTTGTATGACCTGCGGAACATTTTTCAGGTGAACGTCGAAGAAGGCCGTCATCTTTGGGCTATGGTGTATCTGCTGCACCGTTATTTCGGACGCGATGGCCGCGAAGAAGCCGAAGCCTTGTTGGCGCGGCGCTCGGGCGATACGGATAATCCGCGCATCCTGGGCGCGTTCAATGAGCCGACACCGGACTGGCTCGCGTTTTATATGTTCACGTTCTTCACGGACCGCGACGGAAAATTCCAGCTTTGCGCGCTGGCGGAATCCGGCTTCGATCCACTCGCGCGCACCTGCCGCTTCATGCTGACCGAGGAGGCGCACCACATGTTCGTGGGCGAGACGGGCGTGGGGCGGATTATTCAGCGTACCTGCGAAGTGATGAAAGAGAAGAAGCTTGAAACTCCATCCGATGTGCGGGCGCTGGGGGTGATCGACTTACAAACCATCCAGAAATACCTCAACTTCCACTACAGCGTCACGCTGGACCTCTATGGCTCCGACGTTTCCTCGAATGCGGCCAATTACTTCACCAGCGGCCTCAAGGGGCGTTTTCGCGAAACTAAACTTGAGGACGATCATGTGCTGATCGACGCTTTTTATCCAGTGTCCGAAGTGGTGGGTGGAAAAATTGTGACTAAGAACGTTCCGGCGCTGACGGCGCTGAATGAACGCCTACGCGACGATTACATTGACGAGATCGCCGACGGCGTCAGCCGTTGGCAAAGAGTGATCGATCAGGCTGGAATTCCATTTCGCTTGACCTTGCCACACAAGGGTTTCCACCGCGAGATTGGAAACTTTGCGGGGCACTTTATCAGCCCCGAGGGAGAAGTGTTGACCGAAGAAGCCTGGAAGAAACACGAATTCGAGTGGGTGCCGAGTCCGAAGGACTATGAATTTGTGCAATCGCTGATGAGCGGCCGGGTGGCCGAGCCCGGAAAGTTTGCAAACTGGATTGCACCGCCGCTGCGTGGCGTCAATAATCAACCTTTGAATTTCGAATACGTTCGTTTTAACTGATGGGCAGCAAAGCTGGCGCTGTTTCTGGCTAAGAGCGGAGTTTTGTGCAGCCGATTATCGATATCCATGTTCACATCATGCCATACAGCATGATGAAGCCCTCCGCGATGGAGCTGATGAAAAAGGGGCGCAAGGACTATGCCGATGTCGAACGATACTGCGCCGATCCCAAAGCGTTTCTGGCGTTCCTCGACACACTGGGAGTCGAGCGCGCAGGGCTCATCAACTACGTCGCGCCGAAAATCATCGGTTTCACGCCGGACGTGAATGATTGGAGCGCGAAGTATTGCAGCGTGGCGCCCGACCGGCTTATCGCGTTCGGCGGCGTGCTGCCGGGAACGGTTCCGGACCCTGGCGCCGAGGTGGACCGACTTGCCAAGCTGGGCATTCGCGCCATCAAGATGCACCCTTCGCATCAGGTGCTTTCGCCCAACGATTACATGGACGGCAACCGTGGTCTGGCGGCCATCTATGAACGCGCGCAGGCCAACGGGATGCCCATCATGATCCACACGGGAACTTCTATCTTTCCGGGGGCGCGAAATCTGCACGCGCAGCCGATGCTCTGCGACGATGTTTCCATCGATTATCCGAATCTGGTGGTCATCCTGGCGCACGGAGGCAGGCCGCTGTGGATGAATGAAGCATTCTTTTTAGTGCGCCGACACAAAAATATGTACATGGACATTTCTGGCATCCCGCCGCAAAAACTGATGGAATATTTTCCGCGCATCGAGGATGTCGCCGACAAAGTTTTGTGGGGCACGGACTGGCCCGGGCCCGGCGTTCCAGAAATCAGAGGGAATATCGAAAAATTCAAGGCGCTAGCGATTGGAGAAGCCGCAAAACGAAAGATTCTGTACCACAACGCGGCGCGGCTGTTCCCGAAGTGAAAATAGATTTGAATGCGATTCTCAGAGCTTGAATAAGCCACGATGACCTTCAACCAGCCGGCGGAGAAAGCGTCGCGCCAGGAGTTGCGCGAGATCCAGTGGCATAAACTGCAGGAACTGCTGCGGGTCGTTTCCGGCCGCAATCGATTTTATTCAAGAAAATGGCAGGAAGCGGGAATCGCGCCTGACAACATAAAGTCATTGTCCGACCTCTGCAAACTCCCGTTCACTCACAAATCAGAGTTACTCCGCGCGCAGGACGAGGCGCCTCCCTTCGGAACGAACGCCACTTTTCCACCAGAAGCCTACTCGCGCGTGCATCAGACTTCCGGAACCACGGGCGCTCCCTTGCGCGTGGTGGACACCCCGGAGAGTTGGGAGTGGTGGGGCAGATGCTGGGTTTACGTGCTGCAAGGCGCAGGCGTGACCACGAAAGACCGCGTGTTTCTTCCGTTCTCCTTTGGCCCCTTCATCGGCTTTTGGGCCGCTGTCGAAGGAGTGAGGCAGCTTGGGGCAATGATGATTCCCGGCGGCGGATGGGATTCGCTGCAGCGTCTTCACATGATGCGGGATCTCGGGGCCACGGTGATCTGCTGCACGCCAACTTACGCGCTGCGGCTGGCAGAAATCGCCCGCGAACAAAACTTCGACCTCCGATCCATTCCCGTCCGCGCGCTGATTCACGCGGGAGAGCCCGGGGCCAACGTTGCGCATACCAAAGCGCGCATCGAGGCGACCTGGAATGCGAAGTGCTTCGATCACGCAGGCGCGTCGGAAGTGGGCGCGCATAGTTTTGAATGCGAGTTTCAGCCCGGGGGAATTCATCTCATCGAGACCGAGTTCATCGCCGAAGTAATCGACCTAAAAACAGGCAAGGAAGTGCAACCGGGCGAAACCGGGGAGCTGGTCGTCACCAACCTGGGACGGCCGGGATTCCCGGTGATTCGTTATCGCACCGGAGATCTCGTGCGGCTGAATCTGAGCCCGTGCGCCTGCGGACGCACCTGGGCGCGCTTCGACGGAGGGCTATTGGGCCGCAGCGATGACATGGTGATCATTCGCGGTGTAAATGTTTATCCGGCAGCAATTGAAAATGTCATTCGCCAGTTCTCCGCCATCGACGAATTCCAAGTCACGGTAAAAACACAGCAGGAGATGCAGCACCTCGAAGTGAAAATCGAAGTCCTTTCTGGCAACGATGCCGAGAGAGTGCGAGCGCTTGTGGAACAAGCGCTCTATCGCACCCTTTCGCTGCGACCCGCTGTTATCGTGGCACAACGCGGTGCGCTGGCGCATTTTGAGATGAAAGCGCGCCGCTTCCGGCGGCTCGACTGAGGTTAGCGGCTTTCGCCTGCTGAACGCCCGCAACACATGGTCATGACTGCGTCCCATGTCATCCTGCAATAGCTGAACATGTGTTCGTTTTATGAACAACTGTTCAGATCGTATTGACACGCACACGGAAAAAGAGGACACTTTCCATGGGAATTGGTCCACCGGGATTTGTTCTCCCAATTGCGAAGGGCCGTGCCGCTGAATCGATCCAAAACTTCTCGGAATGGCCGCCAGCACCGGCGCTACCTGGCGCGGCGCCTTGAGATTTTGCGTGCGGCAGGACGCGAATTTCGCTCCCGCGGATTTGTGGAAACGGGAATGCGTGACATCGCCAAGGCCGCAGAACTCTCCCCTGCCAATCTCTACAATTACTTCCAAGGCAAACACGAAATTCTCTTTGGCGCGTCGCGCGAAGACAAGCGCATCGGCAAAATTGCGCCTGGTGATTGTTTCGCATTTGCGCTGCTTGCTCGACGAGGTCGAAGGGTCCGCCGCGCATCTGCTGACAAGTGCTTTGCCGCCACCGCAGCAACGCTATCTGGTCGCGAAGCGCGACCGCTACGAACTGGGTGTGCGAAACCTGATTGCCTCGGGGATGCGCACCGGAGAATTTGCTCCCGGAGATGCGGCGCTCGTCGCGCGCGCGATGCTCGGAGCCCTGAATTGGAGCGTGCAGTGGTTCCGTCCCGACGGACAAATGACCGCTGAGGAAATCGCGGACAAATTAGCGGACTATCTGATCCGGGGGTTGCTGGCCAAGGCAAACTCCTTGAAGCACTTTGCACATGAGAGAGATGTGCCCCAACTCACGCGGAGGCGAGTTTCCGAAGAGACGCAAAACGGCGTGGCGGTTAGATAGCGCACGCGAGAGGTGATGGAAAGTGGCGACACTCCCAGTTGAATCCCAGAAGACGGCGCAGATCCGGTTCACCTTGAATGGCGAGGAGCTCGACGTCTTCTTCTCTCCTTACAAAACACTGCTGGAGGTCTTGAGGGAGGACCTTGGCCATACAGGAACGAAGCACGGTTGCGAGTTGGGAGAATGCGGCGCGTGCGCCGTGCTGTTGGACGGCAAGCCCGTGCTCTCCTGCCTGGTTCTGGCGCTGGAGTGCGGCGGAAGACAAGTGCTGACTGTTGAGGGTCTCTCCGGAGATGGGAAGCTGCACCCGTTGCAGGACGCGTTCGCGGATCTGGGCGCGGCCCAATGTGGCTATTGCACGCCCGGGATATTGGTGACCGCAAAAGCGCTGCTTGACGCAAATCCGCATCCGGACCGCGATCAAATCCGCGAGGCGCTCTCGGGGAATCTTTGCCGCTGCACGGGCTATCTCCAGATCTTCGAAGCTGTGGAAGCCGCGATGGTCAAGATCGCAGAAAAAGGAAAAGAGGCGCACTAAATTTCCGCGGCGCGTACGCACTTGCAATGAGAGACAAGATGGCAGATCAAAAAGAACCATGTGAGTCGCGGGCCGAGGATTCCCGCTCGAATCGCGAACATTTGCGCGTCATCGGCGTACCACGCCGTCGCGTGGATGGTCGCGCGAAAGTGACTGGGCAGACTCGCTTCGCCGACGATCTTTTCCTGCCGCGCATGGCGCACTGCAAACTCTTGCGGTCTCCGCATCCCCACGCGCGCATCCTAAAGATTGATGCTTCGCGCGCGCTCGCGCGCCCCGGTGTGTATCTAGTTCTTACTGGAAAAGATCTTCCTATCCAATACGGGATTCTCCCTGTCAGCCAGGATGAGCAAGCTCTTTGCCTCGATCATGTGCGGCACGTGGGCGATCCGGTCGCCGCAGTGGTGGCACGGGAAGAGCTGACCGCATTTGAAGCCTTGGATTTGATCGACGTGGACTATGAGATCCTGACGACGATCGCCGATTCCGAAGAAGCGCTTGCGACTCCCGAACCGCGCATCCACGAATACGGCGAGGAAGGCAACATTCACAAACAAGTGGCGCTGGAATTTGGAAACGTGGAACAGGGATTTGCCGAAGCGGACGAAATCTTCGAGGACACTTTCTTCTACCAGGGGAATACCCATCTCCCCATCGAGCAGCACGCTTCCGTGGCCATCAAGGATCCCGACGGCAAGCTGACCATTTGGTCGAGCACCCAGACGCCGCACTACTTGCATCGCGCGCTGGCCAAAGTGCTGGAAATGCCAGCCGCGCACATTCGCGTGATTGCCACACCGAATGGGGGCGGGTTTGGCGGCAAGAGCGACCCATTCAATCACGAAATTGTCGTTGCCAAAGCCGCGCTTATGCTCGATCGGCCGGTCAAAATCTGCCTTACGCGCGAAGAAGTTTTCTATTGCCACCGAGGCCGCCATCCGGTGCTGATGAAATTCAAAACGGGCGTGAAAAAAGACGGAACGATCACCGGTGTGCATTTGCAGACTCTAATCGACGGCGGCGCGTATGGCTCGTACGGTGTTGCGAGCACGTATTACGCAGGCGCGCTTCAGACAACCACCTATCACATTCCACGCTATCGCTATCAAGGATGCCGGACTTTCACCAACAAACCGCCGTGTGGCCCCAAGCGTGGGCATGGCACGCCTCAGCCGCGCTTCGGCCAGGAAGTGCAACTCGACAAGATTGCCGAGAAACTCCAGCGCGATCCTGCGGACCTGCGCCTGCACATTGTGGAGATGCCAAACACAGTAACGGCAAATTTTTTGCGACTAGGCACCGTGAATCTTGCCGAGTGCATCCGCCGGCTTGTGAAGGTTTCGGATTGGAAGAATAAATTCCGCAAGCTCCCCGAAGGTCACGGCGTTGGGCTGGCTTGCTCTGCCTATTTGACGGGAGCGGGCCTGCCCATTTACTGGAACAAGATGCCTCATTCCGGCGTGCAATTGAAATTCGATCGTGGTGGCGGCGTCACCATTTTCTGCGGAGCCACGGAAATCGGCCAAGGGTCTGATGACGTTCTTGCGGGAATCGTCGCGGAGGTTCTCGGCATCGATCCATTTGACATTCGCTTGTTCACCGGTGACACGGACTTAGGCCCCGTGGATTTGGGCTCGTACTCGAGCCGCGTGACGTTGATGGCGGGCAACGCCGCGTTGCAGGCCGCGGAGCGCGGGAAAACGCTTCTCGCAGAAGCGGTAGCGCTAAAATTGGACGTCCCCAAAGAAAGATTGTGCTTTGCCGACAAGCGGGTTTTCGATTCGTCCGCTCCTGATAAGGGAGTCGGCTTCGCGGAAGCCGTTTGTCTTGCGGAAGCGCGCTTTGGAACGATCGGCACGGTTGGCTCGTACACTCCGCCGAAATCGCCCGCTCTTTACAAGGGTGGCGGTGTCGGACCATCGCCAACTTATTCCTATTCCGCCGCCGTCGTCGAAGTCGAAGTGAATCCCATCACTGGCTGGGTGCATGTGCCCAAAGTCTGGATTGCTCATGACATCGGGCGCGCGCTCAACCCGACTCTGGTGCGCGGCCAAGTCGAAGGCAGCGTTTACATGGGGCTCGGCGAAGCGCTGATGGAAGAACAGGAATTCCGCCGGTTGCCCAAGCGCCTTTCTCACGCGCTGGTACATAAATTTCCTTCCATGCTCGAATACAAGAGTCCGACCTCGCTGGACATGCCCGAAGTTGTCACGGAATTGATTGAAGATCCTGATCCTCGCGGCCCCTTTGGCGCCAAGGAAGTTGGTCAGGGTCCGCTACTGCCGATCATGCCCGCAGTCGCCAATGCGGTTTACGACGCCGTCGGCGTGCGAATCGACGAAGTGCCGATCACTCCGGAAAAAATCATGACAGCGCTCGCCGAGAAGAAAGCCGGTCGCAAACCGCGTTTTGGCCCGGACCATTTCCCGCGCGTGAATTGGCCGGAGGCGCTGCGCGTTCCTCCGCCGTGGGAAGGCGGCGACGGCAGCGCCGTGAACGATGTCCATCGCGAAAAACCGCGCGCGGCGAAAGAGAGGGTACTTGCGCCATGATGCGGCTGCCCCTATTCGAGTTTCGGGCGCCACAAACGGTGGAAGAAGCCGCGCGCATTCTGGACGGCGAAGGCCCCAAGGCCATGCCTCTCGCGGGAGGCACGGACCTGCTGCCAAATATGAAGCGGCGGCAGCAGGTTCCGAAGACCCTGATGAGCCTGAACCGCATTCCGGAATTGCGCCAAAGAAAGCTCTGTGAATCAGGTTCACGTCTCGGCGCTTGCCTCACGCTCTCGGAAATCGCGGCCGACCCGCGGTTCAGAAATGGATTGACGGCGCTCGCGCAAGCCGCTTCTTTTGTCGCCACTCCGCAAATCCGGAACATGGCCACGCTTGGCGGAAATCTCTGCCTCGATACGCGCTGCAATTATTACGATCAGAATTACGAGTGGAGAAAATCCATCGGCTTCTGCCTGAAAAAAGACGGCACGACCTGTTGGGTCGCTCCGGGCAGCTCAAAATGTATGGCTGTCTCTTCGACGGACACCGCCCCCGCGTTGATGGCGCTGGGCGCCCGCGTCAGACTTGTCTCGCATTCGGGGGAACGTGAAGTCCCGCTCACGGAGCTTTACCAAAACGATGGCATCCACTACATCAAGCGCCAGCCCAATGAGCTGCTTGCCGAGGTACTGCTCAATTCCTTGCACGGCTGGAAGAGCACGTACTGGAAGCTGCGACGCCGGGGCTCCTTCGATTTTCCTGTCTTGTCCGTTGCCGCAGCCGCGATGATGTCCAGAAATGGCATCGTCGAAAACGCCCGCATTGTGGTTGGCTCCGTGGCCTGCCTGCCGCTCTTGGCTGCCGAAGCCTCCAAATTCCTCGGGGGCCGGCCGTTGAATCAGGAGTCCATCGCGGAAGCAGCAACCCTGGCCGCACGCATTGCCAAGCCGCTGGACAACACCGATTTCGATATGACCTGGCGCAAGCGCGTAACCGCTGAATTCGTGACCTATGCGCTTCGCGAGCTGAGAGGAGACGATATGCGCGGCGAGCGGCTGCTTTTGACGCGCACCTCCTCCAGCCTGTGACACCGGCAAAAAATATAAACTCGCGCCGCCCGCGCGCGGTTGACGGCATGGGCAATCCCGATTAAATTAGATGAGTAGAATCGCGGCTGTCCCGATCCCCGGGAACCTGCTGCGATTTTCTTTTTGTTCCTTCCCGGAGCTTCCCCGGCTGAGCCGAGGCGGACCCCACGGATGGGAGGTCGTCCAATTGGTAGGACTCCAGACTCTGGATCTGGCTATCCTGGTTCGAGTCCAGGCCTCCCAGCCAATCTCTTCAATGAGTTAGCGTAGGCCGTTCCTTGAACTTGGGAACATTTGGGAACAGAATTCGTTCCAGTTTCGTCATTGCGTTCCGTTGAGATTCCTCCACCGACTGCGTGTAGAACGCCAGCGCGGTATGCGGAGATGAGTGCCCGAGAACCTGTTGCGTTGTCCTCACTGGTTCCCGCATTTTCGCTGAGCGCCGTTGCCGCCGACCGACGAAATACTCTCCACCCGGTCTTCGGACGGTCCCAGCCTGAATCGCGAAAGTCATCAATTTCGGGTCCGTCATAGCCTCGCGACACGAGAATTCCCCCTCAGAGTTTCCTAACTATAAAGAGGCCTTCCTATTGCAAAACCTCAACGCCTTTTTCTACAAAATCACCGCGCCATGTTACGGAGCTGGATTGCTCGCGTTGCGATTTCATTTGCGCGTGCTGGCTGACGCTCTTCCCGTTGCAGAGGACGACACCCACGAATGGATCAATTGAAAATTGAACATCAACCGAGGACGGAGACGACCAATCCGGCTCCGAAAAACGATCACCCGCTTGATTCAGGGTACGAGCACGACCCGCGATCTGTTAAGCAGCGAAGTGCAGTACGCGAGGCTCCCTGAATGACGCAGTGGACGAAGTTCGGCGTAGGCAATTGGCGCGGCCGAAAGGTGAACTCCTTATTGAATAAACAAACGCCCGCTTCCCATTAGGCGAGGGCCAGGCTCAACCCAAGCCGTTTTTCTGC
>QHYM01000015.1 GCA_003223295.1 Acidobacteriota bacterium
GACTACGGAGAAACTGCTCAAGGGATTCGTTGAGCCAACCCCTCTAAGTTACCTTGTGAGCATCTGTGCCAACATCGGGAGAAACGGCGCGAATACGGTCATGTGATTGGCGGCTGAAGCCATGAAGTTCTGATACGCCTGCAAGAACCCACCTGTTCCCCGCGCTTTCTCCAGTTGGTGTAGCCGACACCCAATCTCGTTACGTTCGTTTTCATCTTTAATGGAGCGGGCCGCCTCTTGCATTTGGACGAATAGCTGCTCGTTTGTCACAGAAGCGATATTCGTGGAGTTGTCGCTGCTGTTTACGTTGAAACGCGCATTGTCGCCGTGAAAGTGAATGTTTTCGGCCAACTTAGTGCTCGGTCTCGTCGCAGCGGATTTTTGGGCAGCCCTGTACCCCTTTTCCGTCAAGTATACGAACTTCCGCTTACTGAAGATGCCTATGACCATAACGTGCGAATCTGGTGGGTTGTCATACACCTCCATTGGGCCGGTCTTTACAGATTTACTTTCTTCAAGCTGTTTCAGAGCGAGATCGAAATCGACTTTAGAATATCGGCCATCGGCGCAGTATTTCAATTCGAGTTCAGCAATGGCCGGGCCAATATATCCCTCACGCAGCGCACTTGTTCCGAGGTTCCTGGCACGGAAATCGGTAGCAACATCCGCAAGGATTTGCTTTGAGAGGTCATCGACAGTGTTCATGGTCTTACCCCGCATGTTTAGCTCGACGACGAAAAAGCCTGATTAGAGATTTCACTTCGCTGGCATCAGGACAAATCCTCCCTCGTAGTTTTCGCCAGCCGGAGGGCGATGAGGGAACTTGCCTTGATGCAACTTCATTCACTGCTATTCGGCGAACTTCTGCGCTCCGGCTATCCGTGCGGGAACCACACACGGACTGGCGCTAGTTTCGCCGTCTCGTGGACACCGGGCTACGCAGGGTAGCCCCGAGAATTGGAGGAGTAGTAGAAAAATGATCTCCAACGCAGGGAGTCTACCACATTTCTTTTCGCCAGTCGTAATTTCTCGGGTATAGCCGTCTGCCGTTCTCACGCCAGTTCGGCGGCCTCCGAAGAAAATATCTTTGTTTAATGTTTTTCGGCGGGCTTCTGTTCGGTGCAAGGCGATCCTATAGAATGGCCACTACCGGGCCACAATGATCCGCCGCGAGTAAAGTCAAACCTTTTAGCCAGTTGATCCACAATATCAGGTCTGCGGCACTTATTCCCGAAGAGTTGAAGCCGAGAGTTCTCGATAGTATTGTCTGGTCCGAAAATCGTATCCCCGCCAGAGTATATTAAGGTTGAATCTCGAAACACGCACTTCAAGTAGATGTTTCCGTCTAGCCACTCTTCCGCTCTGTAGAAAACGCAATACTCATAAAGAAGTGGAACGGGTTGCGGTGGAAGTAGGCTCGCCTTAGGAAAACCAAAACCACCGGGCGGACACGACAGCACGACAAGCGGTGAAGGGCGGGCGACAAGTTGAAAATGATCGATACCCTCCACGACCATGTGTTCCTTTGTGATAGTTGCGATTTGATCTAACCCACCGACTCTGTCATCGGAAAATTGGGTTTCGACTTTGAACACGTGGGCAAGTTTCTTCATCTCCTCCAGCGTTAATGATGCGCCGCGATCCTTCTTCTTAGCATCAGCGAAGTTGACCATCACGGAAGAGTCAGGATACCGCTCGGGGTGAGCGATCATATTTCTTTCCGGGCCTTCGATTCCTCCCGGACAAACTGTAAGATCATCCCCCACGGTATGCAGCTTGCAGTCATTTTCTATTTCCTCCGCAACTATGCGCCCTTGCTCACGTTTTACGACAATGTCTATTCGGCCAATTTTCGGGAGCCGGTCCACGTCTATTCCCGCCAGGAACAACTCCAAGTGATAGTCATTGACGAACTGCGGGTCTAGCGAATTGTTAATCTCCGCGAGGACGCCAAAGTCATAGCGAATAACGGCTGAAAGTCCCGCTAACGTATCGGCTATGGACTGCGGACGGCCCTGCTTCTTGATCGCGTCTCGGTAGAACTGAATGAGGCCGAGCACTTGAAGGTCTAATCTTTTCAGAAGCCCGTCGCTTGGTTTCCCAAACATGCTAGGTGGAATTGTGAGTACACCCGCAGTTGCACACACCATATGGTCGCCGCACGGCATGAGCTTTTGAGCAGGGTCTTGAGGGTCCGGTTGTGAGTGCCCAGAAGCATAAGTTTTGGTGACCATACTATCGGTTACAACGACGATCCCGTTTTTGTTACCCATCGCGGTAATTAAGGTACCGTGGGCAAAAGCTGAATTCTCTTGTCCTGCGATTGATGGAATCGGGAACAGTAGAAAAGCAATTAAAGCTAACAATCTCACTACGCCCTCCAGTGCACCCTATCTTAGAACGTAATCCCGGAGATTTCTTGCGTGGGTAGAGATAGGTGGAGGAGGCTTGGGGGGGCTACGGTACCGCAAATGCGCGGCAAAGATGGCAGCAACAAATATTCATTCGCAGGGCGGCAAGGTTCAAAGCCATGTATGGGAATTGAGGGTGAACTTTGACTGAACAAATGCAACCTGTAGTTCTATCCTCTGTGGGTGTGCCGCGTAGGATTTACGTCGTCGGACACGCCTAATCCGCGTAACTTGCAAACGCCTCTCTTACGCGGACATCTAAAAAGATTCTAAATTACTAAACTAGGAAAGGGCAGGAGACTTTTGCGGGGGCAAGAAACGAAACGCCTCCTACCCAATTAGGAAAATGGAGCTTTCATTTGCCCCAATCTTTGCCCTAATGTACTTTGAAAACCGGGTACGAATGAGCAGGTCCCGGCACCGTAAGTCCTTGAAAAGATTAGGGGTAGGAAGGCTGACGGTCGGTTGCCCTGTGGTGGTTAGCCTCCTACCCCGCGAGTGGTCTTATCTGTATAGACGATTCCAGCCCCTAAATAGTTTCCTGAACCCTGCAAAATTCTGTGCCGGGGCTTCCCACCTAACTCCCCAGCGGAACAGTATCCAAGTACCGCGCCACCGCTGCTTTCCAACTGAACTTTTGCTGAATGGCCGCCTGGAGCGCTTGCGCCGCCGCCGGCTCGCCATGCGTGAGGTAGGTCTGCTTGGGCGGAGCCGGAAGCGCATTCAGCCAGCGCAGCAACTCGCTCTTTCCAGCGTGCGCGGAAAACTGGCCCATTTCCACAATCTCCGCGCAAACTGGCACCGCCTGGCCAAAAATGCTTAACGTTTTCGCACCCTCTTGCAGCGCTCGGCCCCGCGTTCCCTCTGCTTGGAAACCTGCCAGGATTACCGCATTCTTTGCGTCCGGCAGCCGCTGTACCATGTGATGGAGCACGCGCCCGCCGCTCACCATTCCGCTGGCGCTAATGATGATGCAAGGCGTCTTCACGTTGTTGATAGCCTTGGATTCCTCCGCCGAGCGCGTCAGATGGAACTCATGTACATTTAGAGGATCGCCTTTGCCGTCGCTGCCTTCTTCCCGCACAAACTCCAGGTCGTGATCCTCTTTGTGTTTCACATAAAGGTCCGTCGCGCTCAACGCCATCGGACTATCGACGTAAACTGGCAGGCGCGGAATCCGCTGCTGATCCTCGAGCTGCCGCAGATAGTACATAAAAGTCTGCGTTCGCCCGATCGCAAACGCCGGGATCACGATGGAGCCCCCGCGTTTCACCACGCGGTTCACGGTTTGCGCCAGCAATTCTGCCGGGTCGCCCTCCTGATGTTCGCGATCCCCGTAAGTCGATTCGCAAATCAGCACATCGGCCTTCGAGAGCGGCGTCGCAGGCTCTTTCAATATCGGCTGCCCGTATCTGCCGATATCCCCTGAAAACACGACTACAATCTTTTTGCCCCCCTCGGTAATCGTCAGTTCCAGGCTCGACGAACCTAGAATGTGTCCCGCATCAAACGAAGACACGTGAAACTCGGGGCTGATGTCAAAGCCCCCGCTGCGTGGCATGGTTTTCAATTGCTTCAGTACGGGATCAACATCATCCGACGTGTAAAGCGATTGCGGTTCCGCATGCCGGCTGTACTTCTTGGACTTGGCGTGCTCCGTGTCCTCTTGTTGCAGGTGCGCAGAATCCTTGAGCAGAATCTCTGTCAGTTCAATAGTCGCAGGGTTCGCAAAAATGGCCCCGCGATAACCGTCCTTCACCAGCACGGGCAGCCAGCCCGTGTGGTCCAGATGCGCGTGAGTGAGCACAGCGTAATCAATCGCTTTTGGATCGACCGGCAGCGGTTTCCAGTTGCGGTCTTTCAGTTCGTTGCTGCCTTGGAACAGGCCGCAATCCACCAGCAGTCGCTTGCCCGCCGCTTCCACCAGGTATTTGGAGCCGGTTACACACCCTGCCGCGCCAAGAAATGTGAGTTTTGCCATAGCCCTGCCATTCTACCCATTTCGAGCCGCCCGTACACTCACGCGTGCCCGATTGTCATCCCAGCGGAGGGGAATCCCTGCGCTTGTTACTTCACCGGAAAAAGCGTGAGGCTGGTTGAAGATTTCCCTTGCAACTTATTACTGGATGTGGTAGTACATAAACAGGTAATAGATTGCTGGCTTG
>QHYM01000016.1 GCA_003223295.1 Acidobacteriota bacterium
CGGGAAATATCTGTACTTCATTTCGACACGCTACTTTTACCCGAGCGCCGGGCAACTCGACCAGCGGTACAACTACTACACCACCGACGGCATCTTCGCCGTCACGCTGAAGGCGGACGAAGCTTCTCCTTTCAAGCCCGAGAGCGATGAGGAAAAGACCGCCGACCAAAAGAAGGATGAAAAGAAAGACGAAAAGAAAGAAGAGAAGAAAGAGGATAAAAAGGAAGAACCCGTCAAGCCAATTCAAATTGACCTCGAGGGCATCAGCACGCGTATTGTTCCCGTGCCCGTCCATCCTGGAATTTTGAGTGGCCTAGCGGCGCGCAAAGAGAAGCTCTTCTATGTCGACACTCCGCAAGAAGCGCGGCAGTTCGTGCCCAACGCCCCGCGGCCCAGGAATGCCCTTCACCTGTTTGACATGACCAAGCGCGAAGACAAGGTTCTGCTGGAGAGCATCGACGGCTACGACCTGGACAAGGAAGGCAAAAAGGTCATCTACAAGGCGGGACCGGTTTACGGAATTGTGGAAGCGACGCCGGGCAAGGCGAAGGTCGGCGACGGCAAGTTGAACTTTAGCGCAATGCCGGTGAGGGTCGATCCGCGCGAAGAATGGCGGCAAGTTTTTCATGAAGCTTGGCGCATCGAGCGCGATTTCTACTGGGATCCGGCCATGACCGGGCACGATTGGAAGAAGCTGGGCGCGCGCTTCGAAGCGCTGCTGCCCTGGGTGGTCCACCGCAGCGATTTGAATTACCTGATTGGCGAAATGATTTCGGAATTGAGCACCTCACACACGTACGTGGGCGGCGGGGACCAGCCGGAGAGGCCGCACGTCAATGTCGGCATGCTGGGAGCGGATTTCGAGCCGGATGGCGGCTACTTCCGCATCACCAAGATCTATCCCGGCGAAAACTGGAGTGAGTCGACGCGCTCGCCGCTCACGGAGCCGGGATTGAAAGTAAAGGCCGGCGACTATCTGATTGCGGTGAACGGGCAGGAAACGCACCCCGACCGTGACGTTTATTCTTATTTCCAGGACCTTGCCGGGAAATTGGTCACGCTGAAGGTCAACAGCAAGTCGACTCCGCAAGGCGCATGGGAAATCAGCGTAAAACCGGCGAACAGCGAAGCGGGCGTGCGCTATCTCGATTGGATCGCCACGAATCGACGGAAAGTCGAAGAGGCCACCGGCGGACACATTGGCTACATGCATGTGCCGGACACTAGTTTTCCCGGCATCATTGCGTTCGACAAACAGTTCACTGCGCAGCTTGACAAGGACGGCATCATTGTTGACGAACGGTATAATTCGGGCGGACAGATTCCGGATTTTTATACCGAGAAATTGAAGCGGCAATTGCTCGCGATTGTCGCGCCGCGGGATACCGCGGATAATCCCTGGCCTCCGGTAGCGATTTATGGACCGAAGGTGATGATCGTAAATGAGCTTGCGGGCTCAGGCGGTGACGCGTTCCCCTGGTTCTTTCACCGCGAAAAGATCGGGCCGATTGTCGGAACACGCACGTGGGGTGGGCTGGTGGGCATCGGGAATTCGCAACCGTTGCGCGATGGCGGATTCGTGACTGCGCCCGGCTTCGCTTTCTGGAGCACCGACAACGGCGGCGAATGGATCGTCGAGCAGCACGGCGTCGACCCCGATTATGTTGTGCCGCAACGGCCTGACCTGGTGGTGAGCGGTCACGATCCGCAGCTGGAAAAGGCGGTCGAGCTGGCGAAAGAAGCTTTGAAGGACTACAGAGGGATTCCGCCCAGACCGAAGTATCCGTCGGTCAAAGAATAGGTTGCTCACAAAAGAGGGAGTGGCTGAATGCGCCCCTGCTTTTGCTGACCGCTAGCCGGGTGGCGCGGTGCGCGTTGCCAGAGGAAGGGCGGCTTTGAAGGTTGTGGCGAAGCGCGGCGGTGCTTGCCTTCCTATTCATGGCCGCTCCTCCTTTCCAGCATCGCGTCCCGAGCCACCCACAGGGGTTTTGGCTAACGGAACCGTTGCCCAGCGCGGGAGCCGGGAAATCCAATCTTGTCAATCAGTGCCCAGGCGTGGGCAGGCGGATTGCGGTGGAGCAATCTGCGAAGCTGCGTGGCGAGAAAAATGTCGTAGGCGGCCAGGGCGCTTGCACTGCCACAAAGACCGAGCCCCAGGATCATCAAGAGATATTTCAGCATCGCGTTGCTCCCTTCCGTTCCCATTCGCCGTGTTTCAGCGATTCCCGGCGAATGCCCGTGCCAGTTGCGCAGTTCCGCGCGCCAGTTCGGTGCGGGGAGCAACCCTGCGGGCCGTGGCCGGCCGCATCAACACGAACGTGACGCGAAGGAAGATCCAAGACAGAGCAGCGGCAGCAGCAGCGGCGAACATTGTCGCGATAGCGAGTACGGCGAAGTTCAGCATGGCAATCATGGCGTGCCTCCTGAATTACAGACTCCCCTATGGCAGTTGGCACGCCAGTCTCAATGTATTGGAAACAAAGACTTTATTTACTCCAGAAAGACCGAAGCCTGTGGATACGAGAACACGCTGTGTCGGAACGGACGCGCGGCGCATTTGCACGCCGTTTTGCCATGGGAGGAATTCGCGCTAGTGTAGATTATGAGGTTGACAGGTGAATCCTGAGCTTCAGCCCGTCGCCTCGTCGGAAAAGCGTTGGCCAATGCCCATTCGAACCGCCGGCTTTCAAATCGCTAAAATTCTAGGCATTCCCATTTATCTGGATGCCAGTTGGCTGCTCATTTTTGGCCTGACTACCTATCAGCTCTCCAAAATCATATTTCCCGGAATGTACCCCACGTGGACGCTGACTCAATACTGGTCTGAAGGCATCCTCACCAGCCTTCTGTTTTTTGGTTCCGTCCTTTTTCATGAACTGGCGCACAGCGTCGTGGCTCTGCATTACAAAATTCCCGTGCACTCCATTACGCTGTTTATTTTCGGCGGCCTCGCGCGCATTGGGCGGGAACCTTCGAAGCCGATACAGGAATTCAACATCGCGGTGGCAGGACCGCTCGCCAGCTTTTTTCTCGCTGGCGTATTTGGGACGCTAATGTTTGTTTTTCCGGCGGACCACATGGTGGCCGCCCTCGCCAAGATCCTCGGTGGCAGCAACTTCATTCTCGCGGCGTTCAATCTGGCCCCGGGGTTTCCTCTGGACGGCGGGAGAATCTTTCGCGCCATCATCTGGGGCATCACCAAAAATTTTTCCCGCGCAACCCTGATTGCAGGGTCGAGCGGCAAAGTGGTGGCGTATGCGCTGATGGGTATCGGCGGCTACCAGGCGTTCTACAAGAATGAGTGGTATTCCGGGTTGTGGCTGGGAGTAATCGGGCTATACCTGTTAAACGCCGCGCAACAGAGCATCGCGCAAATGACCATCCGCGATGCGCTTGCCGGGTTGCACGCCTCGGACGTTATGAGCCACGAAGTTCCCACGATCGACGGGCACATCACGTTGGAGGAATACGGCGCGGAGGTGCTGCGAACGGGTCGGCGCTGCCACCTGGTTCTGTCGGGCGACCGGCTGGTGGGAATGATGAATGTCCACATGCTGAATGCTGTGCCGCGCGGAGAGTGGGCCCACAACTCAGTCCAGGCCGCGATGATTCCGCGGGATAAAATTCAGTGGACCTCGCCGGACGAGCCGCTGCTGCGGCTGCTCGAGCGGCTTCTGAGCGCGGACATCAACCAAATGCCGGTGGTGAGCGGCGCACAGGACGAAGCACCCCAAATCGTTGGCATGGTCACGCGGGATTCCATTCTGCGCGTCATGCAAACGCATTCGGAATTGGCTTCCCAGCTTTCCGGCAAGT
>QHYM01000307.1 GCA_003223295.1 Acidobacteriota bacterium
GACTATGCCTGTTTGCCGCAAGATCATGTTCCGCAGATCCTGTGGGCTCGCGCCTAGAGCCGCGCGGATGCCCAGCTCTTTCTTTCGCTCGCTAACGGAATAGAAAACCGCGCCGTAGAGACCCACCGTCGCCAGCATAAATGCCGAGCTACCGAACCCGGCAATACAAAACAGGGTGATCCTCGGAACAAAAAGCGCGAAGTTGAGCCAATCGTCTATGGTCAATGTGAGGGGATAAAGACCCGGCACAGCCTTCGTTAGCGCATCAGATAGCGGAGCAAGCCACTGACGCGGCGATCCCTTCGTGCGTGCTAACAGATAAAGCCCAGGCTGGTAATGCTGGTTCAAATCGAAGTACATGAAGGGGCGAGGAGCCTCGTCGATATCGACGTATTTGCCATCAGCGACAACCCCCACAACGGTCGCGACACGATGGCCGTTTTCAATTTGCGCGGTTTTGCCTATGGGACTCTCCCCCGGCCAGAATTTTTCGCCCATCAAGTGATTTACAACAATGGTTTCTGGCCCTTTCGGCGTATCGGCCGAAGCAAACACCCGTCCGGCTAGCAGCGGGATTCCCAAGGTCGAAAAGAAATTCTCGTCAACCATAGCGAACGCGATACGCTCGCCAGCTTCACCCTGTGTCAAGCTATTTGCCACGCGGACTTGCTCGACATTGCCTTCGCTTTGGCTGACAGGAACATCACCCGCGATCGACACGGATTCAACTCCATAGATCTGTGAGGCGGCTTCGCGAATTCTGGCGTAGAGTTTGCGTCCTTGGTCTTCGGAAGATGCGACTGCCTGCAAATCCGTGGTTAAAATAGCGATGTTCCGATGGGTGAATCCCAGATTGACGTTGCGAAGGTTCTCCAGGCTTCGAAAGCAAAGCCCAACACCAATGAATACTAGCGTGCAAACCGCGACTTGCACCGCCACCAGGAGGTTCCGAATTCGGCCTTTACGTGTTCCGCCAACCGCTATTTCTCCGCTCAGCGCAGCGGCTAAGTTCGGGGTCGACGAGTAAAGGCCGGGGACAAAGCCCGTAGCGAGGCCAACAACAAAGACCAGCGCGCCGGTGGCTGCCATGACCGTCATGTCCGGGAGAAAATCAATCGTGAGCGGAAGGGAACCTAGGCCCGGAAAGTATGGTTTGAATTGCAGCAATTGCCGGAACCCGAGAAATGCGAGGAAGAGACCGAGTACACCCCCTCCTCCCGCTATCAGCGTGCTGTCAACGAGAACTTCGCTGATCAACTGTTTAGGCGTGGCTCCCAGCGCTGCGCGAACCAGAATTTCGTGGCGTCGCGTGCTGGCCAGCGCCAGCAGAAGATTCACGACGCTCGAACATGCTGCAAAGAGAATCAACCCGACAATCCCGAAGATGATCGCCGAGATGATCCTTGCGGAAGATAAGGAATCCTCAGGCAGCATCCTGGTGTCCGTGACACGGGCGAGCCGGTCCTTATTGGTTTTCGGATAGGCGGATGCAAGTTGTTTTGAGATCGTTTGAAGATTGGCCAGCGCTTGCTCGCGGGTTACTCCTGGCTTTAGGCGTCCTACTATGCGAAGAGGGCGATTCGTGCGGTCGGTCCGCCAAGCCAATCCTTGGTGATTAACGGTCAGATCTGTAGATAGCGGATACCACACGTCCGGCAGGTCACTGAAAATCGTCCCAACAAAACCTTTCGGCATCACTCCAATCACCGTAAGCGGGACGTTGTTTATGCTTACCGTCTTTCCCACGATGTTCGGATTCGCTCCGAGCCACCTCCAATAGGAGTAGCTCAAGACTGCGAGAGCCGATGGATTATCGTCGTCACCTCGCTTAAACACACGCCCTAGCAAGGGTGGCACTCCGAGAACCGAGAAGTAGGTGTCGGACACCGCATTGGTCAAGCCTGCTTTGGTGCGATTTTCGTGGACGACGGGGCTCATCGAGATCGAATAAGGAAAAGCCATCACGTCAGAGAAGATCTCGTTGTGGTCACGATAGAACGTGTAGTCGTCGTCGCAAAAGCCGTTGAATTCCTCTGTCGGCGTCGAGCTATAGACCGTCAAGAGCTGGTCCGGCCTGAGAACCGCGGGAGGCCGAAGCAATAGCGCATTGAAAACACTGAACCCAGCCGTGCCTGCCGCCATCGCAATCGCCAGCGACGAAACGGCAATGGATGTTAGTTTCCAGTGCTTCCTTAGAATGCGCAGTGAAAATCGGATACTAGACCAAAGCGCCATGTTTGCCCCACTTAGTGCCCCCATGAAGATTAGCACTCAAATTTACCACGGTTCCTTCTGGTCGTTCTCGTGCCTGCTAAGTCGCGCCTCTGGTCGTTCCCTTGACCACTTCCCTGTGGGCGCTTCTTGCGCTTCTCGCACTGGGCTTGACAAAGGCGGCCTAGGTTGCCGTTAGCCGCCTAGCGTTTATCAACGAATCCGCCGAAGGGCGAAAGTACTGGCCGAGTGACGGGCTATGCGGAAGTAATCCCAGCAGACCCGATTCGCACCATGACTTCCCGTTTTATAGAACTTATCAGGAATTATCAAATTTCGGCAAAAATGGGCTGGAGAGTAAACCCTCCCGGCTTAAAAGGAGTAGATGACAAACAACAAATAGAAGCCCGTAGCGAGTCCACAAGCCGCGCATAGCCCGCTGATCACTTTCATGTAAGCGGGAAGGTGTCGTCCGTAGGCTCCCGCCGCGTAAAAGAGCGGAGGATACACCGTGCCACCAGCGGCGAATCCAGCGAGCAGCGTCAGCAACAGTACCACTACGGGATAAACACTCTTGTACATAACAGCGTACCAGTGATGCAGAGCGAGCAATACGAGCACTACCCCGAGCGTAGCGCCGGGGATCAACCGACTGTATGTGGGTGTATTCAATGTGGGTGTATTCGTGCTCATAGTAGGTTTGACACTCCTTGACCTGGCATAGGTCCGCAAGAGGATGCAGCACCTTGATTGACACCGAGCCATGAAACAAAGTATTGGTCCCGTCGGAATTTCAGCCGAAGACGGGTGCCCGCCCCCTTAAGCCAGTGGGCAGTGACGCCGAGACTGGCCCATTCGATCAACGTGTCACCGCGAATACGTAGGCCGAGCGCCACGACAAGTATCAGTGCGCCAAGCACGGCGCTGGCGAGCTTCAGTTCATTCAACAGAAGTTCCATGGCCACGAAACCACCGACGACAACGAAGAGAACTCCGCCCGTGTACGTTGCAAGGCCAACAAAGCGCCGACGCCTTTTGCATCGGCGACAAACGGGAAGGGGAACGTCGAGAAATTCGAAGTACGAGACCACTAGCAAATCAATGCCTCGGCATGCCTGAAGGTTGTGAATGGCTTCAACCGGGCCGTCACAACCGCTGCATCGCTGTGGAAAACGAAGGTCGGAAGCATCGACGTAGGCTGCCGGCATGGTTAGCAACGAAAGTAGCACGACTCACTTTAGAGGTATGCCTTTGCAGGAAATGGCGTTCCAGAACATCAACAGCAGGAACTAAACACGAAGCCAGCAAGGAGGTTTTGGATGGAATCCGACAACTCGAATGCAACCGTAAAAGAGCGCCCTAGCTTTGCGCTTGTCCCGAGAGACGGGGCAAACCGGAGGTCGTCGTAGTCGTGCGCCGCGGATGCCGCAGTTTCACGGCGTCGAAATCTCCCCGCGGCTGGCAAAGGCCATGACGGAGAAGAACCCAAGAGCCAAAGGACTGTCGGCACAAGGAAACGCATTTTCTTGGGAGGTGCGATCATCAGGGATAGTCCGTTCTGGCTTTGTCCGCGATATTGTCCAAAAGAAGCGTCCCGCTGGTCGCCGGAAAAGTTGGTTCGAGTCCGCCCGGATTCCCGAACGAAAAGGGCGCTAGAAGAAAACTGCCGGTGAAACGTGAAAACGCTGGCTGAGTTTTTCCATCTGTTGTCTGTTCAGCTGGCGCTTTTCTTTCAGGATCAGGGAAACGATACTTTCGCCCCCCAAATCCTCCGCAAGGTCCTTTTGTAGAAGTCCATTTGTATCCATCAATTCCTTGAGCACCTCACACAGGTTTGATCGCGGGCGCATCCG
>QHYM01000264.1 GCA_003223295.1 Acidobacteriota bacterium
GGGATGTGCGTTTGCGCTCTTGTAAGAAATTCAATTTCCTTCCGGCGTGGAACCGTGTGTTTAGGCAGGAAATCCGACTTACTCCCATCAAACTGCATTCGCAGAAATTAGCAGAGATGCGCTGAATTAACGATAGTGGAGGTCATTCGCGTTCCCCCGCCTCCAGTACTGGAACGCAATGAGGACCGTATCTGGAGCACGGGCGTGCAAGAATGGCTGTAATCTAGTGATTACAGATTACTTAGTATGGTGGAGGCGGGGGGAGTCGGAATATTTCGCGCGTTGAAAACACGCAAGTTATTGATTCTGCTAGACGCACAAAACTCAAGAAACGCAGAAATTGCGCTCAACTGGAACGTATCTGGAACGCGGCTCGTCGCCGCGGAGTGGTGACAACTTCTGAATCAAAGATGCGGCCGCCAACCGAGCACTATTCTGCGTAGCCTACACGATTCCACATTCCTCAGCACCGGACCCTATCACTTGAATGTGACAATCTCCATCGCATAATTCTGCGCGGTGCTGACGGTGACAGACGCCTGATACGATCCGGTGGCTGAGACGATGCGGTCCAGCCAGCACACTGTCGCTTTTTTTGGATCATTCGTTTGACTCTCGATTGTCCAGCCGCTGGCAGGACTCGAACAGAGGGGTTTCCCTGCTTCCGTAGCAGCCCAGGAGAATAGATATTCGTTTGCTGTCGTGGTGGTGACTGCAGCTGAAGACCACGCGGTGGTGGCGGTGAGTGATTCGTGATAACCGGATTGATCGAGCGGCGCGGCGGGATCGAGTCCGGCCACCTCCGCTACGGCGACCAACAGAAAAGTGCTACCGCCGCTGAAGTTCAACGTCAGCGAGGTGGTTCCCCCAGCAGTAGACTTGGCGTAATAGAAGTTGGTGTAGGTAGCGCTGCCGGAGACATTGTGGAAGATCGAAGTGGTTAGGCCGCGGGTGAAGGCATCTCCGGAACCATCGGTCACACTGCTGATATCCAGGGGCCAGAAGCTCATACCCACGATCAAGGTGTGGCCTGTGGCGGTGGCCTGTGGCAGGGTGAGTGTGACGGTTCCGCCGGAAGTAGGCTCACGGCTGAAGGTGGCTTTCTGGATCAGCGAAATGGCGGGCGGAGCGGAGACGGAGAAACCATTGGTGAGCGTGCCGGTTTGGTTGTCGGGATTGGTGACGGTGACGTTGCGTGAGCCTACGGCAGCTGCAGAGCTAATGGTGATGCTGGCAGTGAGTTGAGTGGCGGAGTTAAAGGTGCAGGAGTTCACCGTGATACCCGCACCAAAACTGCAGGCAGCGCCACTCTGGAAGTTGCTGCCGGTGATGGCCACGCTCGGCAAATTCTGTCCCTGCGCGCCGGAGTTGGGATTGACGGAACTGACGGAGGGCGGCGGAGGGGGGCCAGCCGTGGTCACCGTGAACCCGTTCGTCAATGTGCCGGTTTGGCTGTCGGGATTGGTTACGGTGACGTTGCGCGTGCCGACCGTAGCGGTGGAGCTGATGGTGATGTTGGCGGTGAGTTGAGTGGCGGAGTTGAACGTGCAGGAGTTCACCGTGATGCCCGCACCAAAGCTGCAAGTGGCCCCGCTCTGGAAGCTGCTCCCGGTGATGATGACGCTGGGCAAACTCTGTCCTTGTGCGCCGGAATTGGAATTGACAGAGGTCACCGAGGGCGGCGGCGCTGATGACCGGCCCTTGAATGTGACGATCTCCATCGCATAATTCTGCGCGGTGCTGGCGGTGACGGAGGCCTGGTACGATCCGGCGGCCGACACGACGCGGTCCAGCAGACACACCGTAGCCGGATTGGTCTGACTCTCAATCACCCATCCACTCGCAGGATTCGCGCACGTTGCATTCGAGGCTTCCGAGGCGGCCCAGGAGAACAGGTATTCATTTGCAGTCGTGGTCGTGACTGCGGCTGACGACCACGCGGCAGTTGCCGTGAGTGAATCATGGTAGCTGGATTGATCTAATGGCGCGGAGGAGTCGAGTCCGGACACCTCGGCCACGGCCACCAGCAGATAGGTGCTGCCACCGCTGAAGGTGAGTGTCAACGAGGTGGTGCCTCCGGCCAGCGATTTGGCGTAGAAGAAATTGTTGTACGTGGCGCTGAAGGTGACATTATGGTAGATCGAAGTGGTCAGCCCGCGGGTGAAAGCATCTCCGGAACCGTCGGTCACACTGCTGATATCCAGAGGCCAGAAGCTCAAGCCTACAATAATGGTATGCCCTGCACCTGTGGCTTGGGGCAGCGTGAGCGTGACCGTTCCGCCGGAAGTAGGCTGAAGGCTGAAAGTGGCTTTCTGGATCAGAGCCATGGACGGCGGTGGTGGAGGTTGTTGGGGTGTGGCGCAGGCCGAAGTGGACTTGGCACTCTCGCCGGAGGAATTCACGGCGGTCGCCTCGTAGCAGTATTGCGTACCATTGGTGAGCCCGGTATCCGTATAGCTCGTGGTGGTGATGGGACTGCTGTTTAGCTGGCTGTAAGCTCCGCCATTCACGGAGCGGTAGAGGTTGTAGCTGGTAGCACCCGCCGAGATGTTCCAAGTTAGGCTCACCTGGGAGTTGCCGGCCATCGCAGTGAGTCCTGTGGGCGTCGTGCTCGTGACGACCAGCGACACGGTGACGCTGTGCGTCAGGGATCCACTAGTGCCGGTGATCGTAAGAGTGCTTGTGCCAAGAGGAGTGCTCGACGAAGTATTCACGGTGAGTGTGGTGTTGCCGGGCGTCGCGAAATTGTTCGCCGCAAAAGAAGCGCTGGCGCCTGATGGAAGGCCCGTAACGCTGAGGGTGACCGCTCCCGAGAAGTTGGAGATCGAAGACGTGCTGACGGTGTAGCTGGTGCTGCCGCCGGGATTGACTCCCTGGCTCGCAGGAGTCGCCGAAATCGTGAAGTCTGGAGTCGTCAGAAGCAGTCCGTAAACGTTCAGTGGAGCGCTGCTAACGCCATCCGCGGGAAACGAAGCCAAGTACACACGCCCATTAACGACAGTTGGCGGGCTGTACTTTGCCCAATTACCGCTGTCGTCGCGGGCCGCGTTCAAGCGGGAGTTCCACAGTTCCTTCGTGAGATCGTCTGCGTTAAAGGCTCGAAGAACGCCCTGATGCACGCCGTGGTCCCCGTTATCGGCAAGAGGCATGGAAGACCAGATGATGCCGGAGCCGCCAGTGCTGCCGTTTGCGGAAAGTGTGAGCACGCCGCCCGATTCTCCGCAAGGGGAAGCGATGGTGCTCTCCGACACGATTCCGGTGTCGAAAGTAGCGCCGTTGAAGTGATACGCCTTCAGGAAATCGCAGCCGTTGCTCCACACGTACATCCAGGGGCCTGCGCCAGCGGAGCGATTCCAATAGACCGGCCCGCCGTAGACTCCTCCGCCGTTATTGGCGAGTGATTGAACGATCTGGCCGTTTCCCGCACTTTCGTGGCCGAGATTTCCGGTGTGCATCACATAAAAGATGCTGGTTTTGCCTGCGCCGGCGATGAGATCGGTTCCGGGAATCAGAATCGGGCCCGACGATCCGTAGTCAACATCGCCCGCATTGAGAGAAGACCAACTGTCCGGCGTGAACCAATCGAGAAGCGGCATACCGGGGGTAGAACCAAACTTCACCATGGACTCTCCGAAGTTACGCGTCCCATTCCAATCCCCGTTGCCAACCATGTAGTAGACGTTGCCGCTCGCATCCACCGCGGGACCCCGGCCGGACATCCAGATGCCGGCCTTGAACCCATCCGGCGACGAGCACCAGATTCCGGTTTGCTGAAGATTCGCGGCGTTATACGACATGACCCACCCGTGGTAGGGACCCGTATCTTCGTGAGATGCCCACGCGATCGAAATCTGGCCGTTGACGAAAGCAAGGCTGGACCGCTGATTATGAATCTTGGGATCGAAAGTGAGTGTGCCACCTACGCTGGCGTTGCCGGTGCCGGGGACGCTGCCCTGAATGACAACGGGACCTCCTAGCTTTTCGGCAAATGTCGTAATATCCAGTGCGTGCAGCCGCTGGCAGTAATTGCCGTTGACAGTGCCACAGGTGCTCGCGGACTCCTTCGTGCGAGCCACGAGATACATGGTGTTGCTGGAAAGATCGATATAAGGAGTGCTCTCGATTCCGACATTGCCAACGATGTTCAGGTTGGGGCTCACGAGGTCCGTGATGGGCACAGGCGTGGAACCCGCGACTTGGGTCGTGAGATCGAGCGAAAGAAGCGGGGTAGTGGAACTGGAGTCCGCGTCGAAGGCATAAACCACGTCGTTCATGGTGACTACGTAGAGCACGTTGTGGGCACCTTTGCCCGGGATGGTGACATTTTGAACGTAAAGAGGCTGCGCGTGAACGGAACCGCTGACCTGGTAAGACCAGAGCTTTCCGAACGTACTGACGTTGACGTTTGAAGTATTCAGTTGTGTCTCGTTCAGGTTCGCGCCCAGCCGCGACTGATCGTACCGTTCGGTGACGATGTCGATTTGTGCGAAAGAGAGGGGAGCCAAAGCGCAGAACAGCAGGAGCAGAAAGAAAAGACGCACGTACAAAGGCTTGGCGGGGCCCACATTTCGCTCTGTGTGGCGTCTTGCGTATTGCAGACGCACAAGTCGGACTACGAGGGCCCGGGGATCGTACATCGTGCTACCTCCGTCCGGAATGATTGTGTTGGATTGTGCGATTGTAGAGTGAAGACCTGTATGAAACAATCAGGTGAATTCCCTACAGGTAAAGACCCTAAGCGGAAGGAGAAGCTCCTTGATTTCCGGCAAAAATCTGAGAGCCCCTGACCCATGATTAGGCGACATCTATAATCACAAACTTAAATCACTGTTCCGTTATCAATTCAGATTGTGCGCAAAGGACTTCTGCGCATGATGAGATGCTCGGGTGTTCAGTGCAGAGTAGGATCGACCCCGAACTCTGGCAAAGACCCGTGTCAACAGAATGGTGGAGGCGGGAGGAGTCGGAATAAATAGTGGTACTGGAAACGCGCAACTTATTGATTTCTCGAGACGCACAAAACGCCAAAAACTCGAAAACCGCGGCCAACTGGAACGTATCTGGAACACCGCCTAAGGCTGCCAGAACGAGTCGCTGGTCGACCTGCCCTATCTCTGCTTCGTACCGGACTGGCGTGCTGTTGCCAGATAGTGCTGATCAAGCGCTTGCCGGATCAGGGTCTTGATTACGGCTTGGCGGCTAATGTTTAGTTCCTTCGCCGCATTATCCAATTCGTCCAGCATCGGCGACGCGAAGTCTACATTTACACGCTGGATTGGGCTCATCATTTGACCCTCGTTCGTGAAAAAGCGCGAGACATCCTTTCCGTTGTCGGCCAGACGGGCAATGTTCTCGGCGGACATACCTCTCTTCTTTTTACGAGTGCTCCTCATAAAGTTGTTGCTCCTCGGTTGTTGCTTTCCAAAGTGTCACGAGATGATAGTATTCGCCGTCTTCGTCTTCCCTTATTTCAAAAATGAGAGCGTACAGCTTTTGTCTCACCCAGCCAATCGCCCGATACTGCTCTGGCATGTCGGAGCGCTGGTCAAGGTAGTAGGGCTGCTCAAAGATCTCCTGCGCCTCCTCAAAGCCGATCCCGCGTTTGGGATTCGCCCTTAAGCGTTTGCTCTTCTGTGCGTCAAAGTCGAAGCGCATTCTGGTATAACTGTTATACCAGAATTATCAATCTATATCCATTCGCTTCCTACACCTGGATCCGGACGAAGTGAAGGTGATACCATTTCCCCCGCCTCCAGTACCAGAACGCCCATGGAACTCATCTGAAACACGGGTACACCGCAACGCTGTAACTTATTGATTACAGTGGCTTTAATATGGTGGAGGCGGGGGGAGTCGAACCCCCGTCCGAAAAGCGCTACGGCCCGAAGCCTACATGCTTATCTCAATTCGGTGTGCGACCCAGCCCGTGAGGGCCTGTCGCGCGTTCGCCAGCCGCGCTCAGAATGAGCAAGAAACGAAGCCAGCTAGTCCGATGAATCTCGCCCGAACCTTACGGACCGAAAGGCTCGGGCCAGCTCACTGTGTGACGCCTCTTGCCGGGCCCATGAGCAAAGCCCGGGGAAGCGTGCGCTTAATTAATTAAGCAGCAAGTGCCAAGTTGTTGTTGGCAGTTCTAGTTTCCACCAAGTTACGGGCAGGTGGGTCCCGGCATGCCTTCGGGTCGCGACTGCTTCCGTCGAAACCGTGTCGCCCCCTTTCATCATTATATCATCTCGCCTTCCGCTGCTTCGGCCCCCATGCGACAAGGAAGAATGTTTGTGCGCAGGCCGAGATTTTCTCTCAACAATTTCGATATTCTTGTATCATCATCAGGAACAAAGCTTGGGCGATAAGCCTTGCGTGAGATATTAAAATGACCGTTTCCCGTCTTATCGTGCATCGAAGGTTCCCCGGGCTGATTTTCCTTCCCATGCTTGTTCTTTTCTTTAGCGCGATGCGAATCCCGCAGGACAAAAGCCCGCTGCCTGCGCCGCGTTCCGGGCAAGAACCTCCCGCAGTACTGAAGGTGACTACACGCCTGGTTACGGTGGATGTGGTGGCGAGAGATCGCCATGGAAATGCTGTCCGCGACCTTACGGCCGCCGACTTTCAGATTACCGAGCAAGCGGGCGGACACAAAAGCGAGCAGCAGATCGCATCCTTCCGCCTTCTGGATCGTTCCATGGCAAAGGCTCCTGATGCGGAGAGAGCGGCGCTGCAGCTCCCTGCCGGCGTGTATACGAACTTAGTGACTACAAAAAACTTATCCGCGCCGCCTACGATTCTGCTGGTGGATGGCTTGAACACAGATGCGACATCTCAAGTGCAGGTGCGGCAAAAAATGGTTCGGCTGCTGGCATCGGCGCCGAGCGACGTTCCCATGGCCGTATTCTTGCTCGGGAGAGAATTGAAATTGCTTCAGAGTTTCACGACGGATGCGAAGCTGCTCAGCGCGGCCGCACAAAGGGCCATGACACAAGAAGCCACGAATCTGCAGATTAAGGATCCCCGAGACGATCCCTTTAGCAACTCCTCGCTGTTGGAGCAGATGGCGAACTCCGAGGGCCAGGGAGACACACCGGGAGGGCCGCCAGGTCCGCAAACGGGCGGCGGCCAGGGCAGTACGCCAGGCGGGGCCTCCGACGCGCTGCTGGCGATGAAAGCGCTGCTACTTCAGCGATTTGAAAGAGAGCAATACGCCGATTCCATGGACATCCGCGTAAAGATGACGCTCGACGCACTGCGCGTGATTGCCCGGCACGTCAGCGGATACCCGGGGAGGAAGAACCTGATCTGGCTATCTTCCGCATTTCCGCTGGCCATTACGCCGGACGCAAACCTCACCATGGTCGCGAAATTCACCGGAATGCGCAATTACACTGGGGACATGACTGGCGTTGCGAGTGCCCTGACCGATGCCCAGGTCGCCGTTTATCCAGTGGATGCGAGAGGCATGGAAACGCAGGCGCTTTTTGATCCCGAGTCACGGGGGAAACTGAACCCTTTTTCGGAGGGAGCGACGCTGAACCGCGAGAGCAACGTGCGCTTTACGAGTCAGGAATCGATGTATGACCTCGCGAAGCAGACCGGCGGGCAAGTTTGCCTGAACAACAATGATCTCTCGGAATGCGTAAAAAGAGCGATCGACGACTCCTCTTCCTATTATGAATTGACATACTACCCCACCGAGAAAAACTGGCAAGGAGAATTTCGACGGATTTCTGTGAAGACGACACGGCCCGGCGTGCACCTGTCTTTCCGCGAAGGGTACTTTGCTCGCGATTCCGACGCCAGCATTTCCGCTAAAGAAGCGAAAGACATGGACGCACGTCTGTCACAGGCTTCCTGTCGCGATTTCCTCACGGCTACATCGATCTTAGTGGAGGCTTCAGCCTTACCTCCAGATCAGCCGGACCAGGCGAAGTATTTCCTGGTCATTGATCCAGGTGCGCTCTCGTTCAGCCCAGCGGATGGAGGAGGACGCAGCGTGCAGTTGGAGCTCGCAACGTGCATGTTCAGCGCACGGGGTCTGCCGCTGCAATACAACCGCCAATCTATCAACCAGAAGTTCACGGAGACCGAATACCAGTCGCTGAAGACGCACGGCATCCCGCACTCCATTGCGTTCGTGCCGAAACCGGAGACGGCCCGGGTTCGATTACTGGTTTGCGATACGCGTACAGGTTTGATCGGATCCGTGGATCTCCCGTATCCCTCCGTGACGATTTCCAATGCGATTGGCAAGCAGGAGAGCCGCAGCGGAGAAGCCGCAGCGACAGCTGCCCAGACTCCTTCCGTGCCCCCTGCCGCACCTCATTCAATTAAGTTCCATGGAAAAGACGGAATCGAAGGAAAACTGGAGTGGAATGCGCAGAGACTCTTCTATTCGGGCAACCTGCCACCGCAGGCGAGCGCTCGTGCGTTATTCGATTCCGTTTTCGGAAAAGCTTATAGCTGCGATAGGGGGAAGCTCCTTTCGATCGGCGACAAAACGACTCCCGCACCTCAACCATTGCATTTCCGCACAGATGACAACCACAGTGCCGAGGTTTACCTTGATGGTCCGGACGGTGTGACGTATTCCGGAGACGTGACCATCGACGAGAGCGCCAAACCCCTGTTCGAGGCTCTTCGCGTTCTCTTTCAGTGCAAGCAGGCGGCAGCTGCTGCAAAGTAATCCGGAAGGCGAGCTTATTCTCCTGCTACAGCACCGAGAGCCCCGGATCGCGTTTCGGCGCACCATCCCTCGTCCGAGTTAAGCACAATTAGGCACAGCGCTGCGGCTAGCGGGTTGACTCAAGACCAACTAGCTTCGAAAATGCCAAGGTGGGGGATCGCAGGCGAAATAGCGTAGAAAACCGATATGGCACAAGAACCCAACGCCGTCGAACAAGCCATTGCGCGCGCGCTTCGCGATAACCTTGAGCACATCCAGCGCACTTCCGACGAGCTCCATCACGCCGTCAACGATGTTGTTTCCGCTTGTGCGAGCAATAGACCTACAAACGCGCTGCCGCCACTGCTTCGAGCGCAGACTTCAGCCGCCTCTCTCACGGCCGCATTGGAGGTTTTGTCGAGATTTGTTGCATTATCGCTTCAGACTGGTCCTCGTTCACCGCTTGAAGCACAGATTACAGACTTGGTCGGCAGAACCGCCCCTGAGCCAGCACCAGTTCGCCAGCGTCCGGCACCTTCCCAGCCAACACCCATGTCCGCGAAGGTTGCGCCTGCCCCAAGAGTGCCACCACCTCCGGCGCCATCCTTTGAAGAAGAGCCAGAGCCGGAAGCTTTCGAGTTGGTCGAGCCCGCTCCTGTTGGCACAGAAGAGTTCGAGGGAGAGTTCGACGTCAATCGCCTCTCGCCGGAAGAACAGGAATTGCACCGCCGCGCGAACCGCGTTGCCAAAGTTTCGATGCAGGACATCAAGATGCTTCGGCCGGAGCAGGTCCGGCTGGGCCGAGAAAATAGAGACATCTGCATCCGATTGAAAGACGACATTGAAAAAGCTCATCGAGAATACGACCGCCGCTTCAAACCCATCATGGACCACCCAGTGGACTATTTTTATCGTTGGCTGGTGGAAATACTCGCCGATGGCGATCCGCATGCCTTGGGTGAATATCCTTATTCAACGCCGGCGCGTCATCATTAATCGCCCAAGCCCTCGCCGCTTTTGTGGGTGGTCAGAAGATGCCGTATCATTGTGTGTTTCCATGACTCGTTCGCTGATTGCATTAACTCTTGCATTTGTTTTGTCGCTGGGCAGCTCTTTTGATCTTCTCGCCCAACCGCCCCAGCGCAAGCACAAATCGAAAAAACCTCCCGCTGCGCCCTGCCGCACTGGTTGCAAGCCGGAAACCGCTCCGCCGCAAGTTGCCGTGGAAACTCCGGAGGACGAGGCGTCGCAGAAAGAACTCACTGAACTTGCTCGTGAAGTTCGCAATGGTGCTCCCGGGGCCTACGCCAACCTTTCGGCCTTCGCCACGAAAAACACCACCAATGTTTGGGGCGCGCGCGCAGCTCTTGCCCTTGGTTACGAGGACTCTTCTAAAAAGCGGATGGCGCAATCTCTTGGTTGGCTTCTGAAGTCGCAGAGCGATCCACTCCTCCGCGAATACGCCTTGTACTGGACGGCGCAGGCCCAATTCAACCTGGGCCGCAAAGCTGAAGCTTACAAAGTTCTTTTGACTCTCCAGCACGATTATCCGAACACCGCCTTGCGCGAGCAAATGTTGCAGTCATTCGCACCGGTGGCGGTTCAGATGGGACACCCGCAGGAAGCCATTGATGCGCTCAATGCCTACGCCGCTACGTCCTCGAAACCAGAGCTTCTGATCGAACGCGCTCGCGCCTATCAAGCTACTCATCAGCTGCCACGTGCTGCAAAGGACTTTCAGACCATCTTCTACAAATTCCCCATGGCCGACGAGGCCAAACCGGCCGGCGCCGCTCTCATGCCGATCATGCACGCGCTAGGGAAGGAATATTCGTATCCGGGCGTCGAGATGCAGGAGCAGCGCGCACAGATTCTTTACGACGCCCACAAATGGAGAGAAGCGCGCACGGAATTTGAGAAGCTGCTCACCATGCTCAAGGATCTGGCGAATCCGACGCGGCAGCACGCACAGCTCCGCGTGGCGCAGTGCAAGGTGCAGCTGAAGGGCTCGCCCTCTCTGCTTGCTTCACTAAAAACGCCCGACCTGGACGTTGACGCAGAGCGGCTCTACGCGTTGTCACAGGCGTATCGCACCGCGAAGAAAGAGTCGGAAATGTTTGCCGCGCTGAACACTCTCGCGCAAACCTACCCTGTCAGCAAATGGAACGAAGACGGTTTAATGGCTGCGGGAAACTATCATTGGGTCCAATTGGAACGCGAGCAGGCGGTCGTCGCCTATCAACGCGTCTTGGACTCTTTTCCAAACGGAAAGCACGCTTTCAACTGCGAATGGCGCATTGCCTGGGTTGCATACTTGGATCGTCAGTCAGATGCTGACGATCGTCTGACGAATTTCCTATTGAAGTATCCCACTTCGGCCAACGCCGTCGACGCGCTGTATTGGCTTGGGAGAAGCTCCGAACGCGCGGGGAATGTCGCGCATGCGCGCAGTTTTTACAACAAAGCGGTGGATCGTTTCCCGCAGACGTATTTCGGGAACGCCGCCGTCGTCCGCCTCGCCAAATTAGGTCCCGGCGAAGAAAATCCTGCGGAGTTTTTGGACAAGATTCCTCCGCCGTCCTCGCTCCGTTCCTTAGATGAGCCGATTCCGGTTGCCGCTGAGGATCGTTGGGCGCGCGCCCAGGCGCTTCGCGCGATTGCTTTTGACTCTTCCGCGGAGCAGGAACTGAAAAATGCCTACTTCGCCACGCCTTCACCACGCTTTCTCCTCGAAGCAGCCCAGGCGGCTTTCGACCAGGGACACTTTGGTGCTGGCATGGCATACGCCCGCGCTGTGGTTCCGAATGCCGATGCCCGCAAGTTCAGTGAAGTTCCGGTCGCGGTATGGAAAGCCCTCTTTCCTTTGCCGTACGAAGCGGCCCTGCGGCGTGAGGCTGCCAAGAACGATTTCGATCCCATGTTCGCCGCCGGCTTGATTCGCCAGGAGTCCACGTTCCAACCGGACGCCGTCTCGCACGCGAATGCTATTGGTTTGATGCAAGTGCTCCCCAAAACCGGAAGGCTTCTCGCCCGGCAAATCAAAGTCCGGTACGTGAAGAACAAGCTCTTCGATCCCGATTACAACATCGAGCTGGGCATGGTCTACATTGCCAACTTGGTCCAACAATTTGGATCGCCCGAGGCTGCTGCTGCCGCTTACAACGCCGGAGAAGACCGTATCGCCGCCTGGAAAACCGAACGCAATTACGAAGAGATCCCCGAGCTCGTCGAATCCATTCCCTTCACCGAAACCCGCGAATACGTGCAAATCGTCTTGCGAAACGCCCAACTCTACCGGATGATTTATGGGCAGCCCAGTGTAGCCATGCAAGCGTCCACCGGCCACGCCCGCTGAAGCAGGATCTGTATCCTGTGACATTTTTCTTTTAGGGGCACGATACTGTGCCCCTATACTTGAAGCTCGCTCGTCTTGGGAAGGTGCAATGTCGGCTCCCGATTCCACAATGGCTCAAATCTCACGTCGCATGCTCTCGGCCAAAGCCGAGCAGTTCACGGAATCCGTCATCCGCGAAATGACGCGGCTGGCGATGAAGCACGGTGCGGTGAATCTCTCTCAGGGCTTCCCCGATTTTGCCGCTCCCGAAGATATCAAAGAGGCTGCACGCAAAGCCATCGCGGACGACATTAATCAGTACGCGATTACCTGGGGCGCAAAGCCTCTGCGCGACGCCGTCGTTGAAAAATTCGCCCGCACGCAGGGTGTCCGGTACGATCCGGAGCGCGAAATCACCGTCTGCTGCGGCTCCACCGAAGCCATGATGTCCGCGATGATGGCCATCATCAATCCCGGCGATGAAATCGTGGTTTTCGAGCCATTCTATGAAAATTACGGGCCGGACGCGATTCTGAGCGGCGCCAGCCCGCGGTTCGTAAAGCTGCGCCCTCCTGACTGGTCGTTTGACGAAAAAGAGCTTACCGCTGCGTTTGGCCCGCACACCAAAGCCATCATTCTCAATACGCCAAACAATCCTACGGGCAAAGTTTTCACCCGCGCTGAGCTCGAATTCATTCGCGACCTCTGTGTTCGCTGGAACGCCTATTGCATCACCGATGAAATCTACGAGCACATTCTTTACGATGGCGCGAAGCACATCTCCATGGCCTGCATTGATGGCATGCGCGACCACACTATCGTTATCAATGGTCTCTCGAAAACCTACAGTGTCACAGGATGGCGCGTGGGTTGGGTCCTGGCTCCCCCGGGGCCGACGCAGCCCATTCGCAAAGTCCACGACTTCCTGACCGTTGGTGCTGCCGCCCCGCTCCAGCAGGCCGGGGCCATTGCGCTCCAGTTCGCGCAGAGCTATTACGATAAGCTCTCAGCTTCTTATGCCGCCAAGCGCGAGCGCCTCCTCAAGATTCTCACCGCTGCTGGATTTACGGTCTTCAAACCGCGCGGCGCTTACTATGTCATGACCGACATCTCACGGTTCGCCGATCCCGACCCTGCCAAATTTCCCGCTGATACCAAGGACGTCCGCTTCGCCAAATACCTTGTTGAAGAAATCGGCGTTGCCGTTGTCCCCGGCTCCAGCTTTTATAACGACGCCCGCGACGGCGCCTCGCAGGTGCGTTTCACCTTCTGCAAAAAGGAAGAAACTCTCGCCGCCGCCGAGGAACGCCTTTCCAAGCTCCACGCATGATACGCCGAGACATGGCGCTTCTTTACCAGGGCGAAGGACGAGCGTAAGATTAAAAATAAGTGAACGTTGCCGAGGAAATCATCGTGAAGTACACGGTCGTATTACAGCGTGAGAATGATGGCGGATATGTCGTCTCTGTCCCCGCTGGCGAACCAATCCCTGTAGAAGACGAGCAACTGATCGAACTACTCTGAACCCGTGGCCCTTCCTGTGCTAGAATCCCCGCGACGAACCATGAAACTAGCGCTTATCCCCCCCAACACAAAAATGGAATCCAACGGCGACGGCGCCTCCTTTGACATCTCGGGCAGCGCCACCCGCACATTTCTCTGCCTTCTCACCGTAGCTGATCAACTCGAGCAAGAAGCGCTCGACGTCTCCATCTACGGCTCCGCCGAGGGCATAACTTGGACTCCCAGGCCGCTCCTCAAGCTGCCCCAGCAGTTTTACCGCGGCAGCACCAAAATGGTCCTGGACTTGTCGCTTCGCCCAGAGGTCAAGTTCATTCGGGCGCGCTGGGAAGTGAGCCGTTGGGGCCGCGGTTCGCCGCTGCCTATGTTTGTAGCCGGATTAGAACTGGCGGAGGTTCCGCCGATGGCTCGGGAAACTGCCGCGAAGAGCGTACCGGTTGCGACTGTTTGAGAGGGAGTTGCGGGGGTACCTTTAGCGTTAAATTCTTGTGGAGTTTCTAATTCCGGTAACGAAGTCCGATTTAGCTAAAGGCTATATAAATCTTTGGGTTTCATTACTTTCAGGGCTTTTTAGGGGTAGGAGACTGACGGCCTCCGAAAAATCGCACTATTTCCCAAGAAATACTTGACTTTTCCTAATTTTTTGCCTAAAATGTGGGTGAATGAGACGGAGGTCTCCCACCCATGAAATCAGTCTCCCAACCTGCAAGAGGCAAACGCGGCCAGTACGGACGCGGACGTGTTTATCAGCCGACGTACAAAACGCCAGATGGCGTGGAGAAAAAAGTCTCGGACTGGTACATCCAGCTTTACGACCAGCAGGGATTCCAGCATCGTGATCCGGCGAAGTGGCCGAACGGCGACTACGCAAAAACTGAAAGCGAGGCCCGAAAAATCCCCGCCATTCACGATTACCGCGTCCGCAAACTTAAATCCCTTGAATTTCTCAGCGACGGCACAGAGACGATCAAAGGTCTTACCAAGCTCGATGAATTTTTCGGCTACCGGGGCGGGGAAGAAAAGGGGTTGCCGGTGTCCGCAATCAATAAGCGAGGCTGGGAGGACAATTTCATTTTGGCCCGGCGCAGAGAAGGGGTCTCGGACGCCACGATTGCCAATTCCGCGAAGCTGTTGCGCCAAATGCTAAACCTCGCACACGAAAATGGACGCATTTCCGCACCCGTCAAAATCACCGTTCCTTCGCCGCCCAAGGCTCGCAAGGAATACTTGTGCAAAGAACAGTTCGACAAACTTCTCGGAGAACTCCCCGCTAGGTTTCATGCGCTCTTGATTTTCCTTTTCTATCAAGCTGTGCGTATCCAAGAAACCCTGCACATTACATGGCCGCAGCTTAATCTCTATGCCGGTGTGTTCCAACCCCAAGCCGCAGAAAATAAAACCGAGAATGATGAACCCAAGAGCCTCCACAGCGAAGTCGTCAAAGTGTTGCGGCCAATGCAAAAGTCAGAGGGGCTGGTGTTCGAGAACATCACTCAGAAAATGTTCGAAAAAGCCTTCCGCAAGGCCATGCTCCAGCTTGGATACGGGAAGCCCGCTTGGGAGTGTTCGCAATGCCGCACCATCAAGGATGCTCCCGCGCCGAAACATGATGCCCCGGCGATATCCTGTCCCAAATGCAAGGTCGTTCCTATGCAATATCACTACACTGGACCTTCGCCACATTGCCTGCGAGCATCGGGCGTTGTTTTCTATCGAGAGGCCGGTATGTCTGATGCCGAGATCATGGCGATTACCGGACACGCCAGCAATAAAGCATTTCTCGGCTATTCTCGGACGCGCATCACATCCATCAAGCAAAAGATGGATGCGGCAGGGAAGAACCGCGAGCGCATCCTAGAACAAGACGCCAAAGCACAGCCGCGCCCACAGCTTGTAGCCTGATGGCGCGCTTGCATAGTTGGACCAAAGGACAGGGCCTGTTGCGAACTCTCCATGAGCGTCAAACGGGTTCTCAAATGCAGCCCAATGCAACCCAGTGCAACCA
>QHYM01000265.1 GCA_003223295.1 Acidobacteriota bacterium
GTGAGCTACCAGTGAGCTCCGCGGCGAGATTCCAAGGCAGGAGTTCCTCGATGCGGTTGATGGGATGATCGGCGATGCGCGAGAGCACCTCGCGCAAGTACGCTTCAGGGTTCAGACCGTTGAGTTTTGCTGTTCCGATCAGCCCATAGATCGCCGCTGCGCGTTCACCTCCGGCATCCGATCCAGCGAATAAATAGTTTTTTCTGCCCAAAACGACGGCGCGCAACGAGCGTTCCGCGGCATTATTGTCGATCTCCAGGTGGCCATCGTTACAGAAGCGCATCAACTCATCCCACCGTTTCAGCGCATAGCGAATCGCCTTCGTGGTATCAGATTTTGTCGATAGCTTGCCCAAGGTCTCTTCGAACCACTGCTTCAGCGATTCCAGCAACGGCCGGCTGCGCGCGTTCCGTATCTCCCGCCGTTCCTCGGCGGAACGTCCTCGGATCTCTTCCTCGATGGTATACAGAGCCGCGATCCGCTCCAGCGCTTCTTTCGCTACGGCAGACTTGTGAGCCTCGTACAGATCGTAAAACGACCTACGAACGTGCGCCATGCATGCCGCTTCTTTCACTCGCCCATCTTCATAGACGGCATCGTATCCTGCGTAACCATCCGCCTGCAGCGTGCCCGTGAACTTGCTCAAGTGGGCTTTCGGATGTTCGCCCTTGCGATCCGGCGTGTAGGCGAACCACACTGCCGGCGGGGTCCGATCTCCCCAGGGCCGGTCGTCCCTCACGTAGGTCCACAACCGTCCCGTTTTGGTTTTGCCATTGCCCGGTGCCAGCACCGGCACGGGCGTGTCGTCAGCGTGCAGCTTCTCAGCGCTCATCACGTGACGTCGCAACGCCTCTACTAATGGTTCCAGTAATCGGCTGCATCCCCCGACCCACTCCGCCATGGTCGAGCGATCCAGCTCCACCCCTTCTCGCGCATAGATTTCCGACTGCCGATACAACGGCAAATGATCACAATATTTTGAAACCAACACATGGGCCAGAAGTCCCGGGCCTGCCATCCCGCGCTCGATGGGACGGCTCGGTGCTTCCGCCTGCACGATCTTGTCACAGCACGCACAGGCCAACTTCGGCCGAGCCTGCCGGATCACTTTGAAATGTTCCGGTACATACTCCAGCATTTCCGAAACATCTTCACCGAGTTGTTTCAGCTTTCCGCCGCAGTCTGGGCATACTTCCTGCTTCGGCAGAACCCTGTGCGTCTCACGCGGCAGATGCGCCGGCAACGGCTGCCGCGCACGTTTCGCCGCTCGATTCACGACCGACACAGCCATCGGGGCAGGGGAAGCAGCTAGCTGTTGCGCGCGGCTCGCTTCCAGTTCGTCTAGCTTCAACTCCAACTGTTCAATCTGCCAGTCCAGCTTCTCCGACTTGCGCCCGAACTGCATCCGCCGCAGCTTGGCGATCAGCAGCTTCAGCCGCTCGATCTCTTCGTCTCGCGAGGCAAGTTGTGCCTCTTTGCGAAGGAGTTGTTCGTCTTTGGAAAGGAGTTGTTCGTCCTTGGAAAGAATTTGCGCGTGCTGTGCGATGATCAAGGCCTTCAATGCTTCGTGGTTCAGCGTGTCGAGATCGGGAAGGGCCGCGCGCTCACTCATCGTGCGCGCAGTATGCCAAGCAACGAAATTCCTGGCAAATCAATTGTTGATAATTTTTGTTTACACCGCCAGCTGCGGCGCCTGCGTGCGCACCGGCCGCCGCCAATCGATCCCTTCGAGCAACATCGCAAGTTGTGCCGGTGTCAGTGACACCGTCCCGCTCGTCGCTTGCGGCCAGATAAATCTTCCTCGCTCCAATCTCTTGGCGAACAGACACAACCCGTCACCATCGAACCACAGAACTTTGATCAGATCACCGCGTCTCCCACGAAAGAGAAACACTTGGCCCGAAAATGGATTCTCTTGCAGCGCCGTCTGCACTATCCCGCTTAGTCCCACAAAACCGCGACGCATGTCTGTCACGCCTGCCACAATCCAGATACGCGTTCCCGCCGCCAGCCCGATCATCGCGCTAAATACTCCAACACCGTGTGCAGCGAAGTCTGATCGGCAATCCCGACAATGCGAACCGTCCCCTTGGGTAGTTCAATCTGAATCGTGCCGCTCGCTGCCGATGCGTTTCTCCTTCGCGCAGTTTCTCTGACCCCCTCTACCACGCGCACCGCCAGCAAACCAGGCGTTTCCCGATTTGCAGGTTCGAGCTGCCCCTGCAGATACAGCCGTCGCCAGCCAAACAGTTGGTTGGCATTCACTCCATGCACTCGCGCCACCCGCGCTAGCGATGCACCGGGCTCCAGCGCCTCCTCGACGATTCGACGCTTCTCCTCCACGGTGCGAAATCGCCGACGCTCTCTACCCCTCAACTGAATGGATTGCGTGGAAGTGTCCATGATTCTCCTTTGTGGACACGATCATTGTGTCCACAAAGGTCATCATTCATGCCTACCCACACTTCGTCCAGACGGTCGCGCTTTGACGCTTACGACAAGCCAACTGCTGATAACGCACTTACCGGAGAAATGTTCCAGGGTTGCCGAAGGCCCGATCTAGGAAGCTACCCTCGCCAGGGTCGTTACCCGGCCGCTGAATCGAAATCTCGAAGAATTTTCCGGCAACCAAATGGGGATCTGGAGGCCAGCCGACCGGTGTGTTCTGACTTAATGCCGATTGGCCTCAGTGAGCGCAAGCACAGCGTAGGCCGTGGCCGCGTCGTTCATGAAGAGCGCGGTGCTTGGAGTCATGTGATGTTCTATATTTTTATTTAAGGAGTAGGACTGCCAGAAGCCTTCCGACTTGTTTTGATTACCAGCCAGCCACGCGATCCCCTGCTTCAGTTGAGTATTGTCTCGAGGGATCCCCGCCTGTTGTAGCGCATACGTGATCAGCCCAGTGGCGTATCCGTCGCTCTTCGCTTCTTGCGGAGTGCCATCATTTCGTTTCCAGGACCCAGACAGTGAGGACAGGCTCCAGCCGCCGTCGGCCTGCTGCTTACCCAGCAGTTCAGTGATGATCGCCTTTTGCTTTTCCGTTTCGAGGAGTCCAGGGACTTTCGCGGAAGCCCACAAGAGGACAGCGCGATTGATGGTGGTCTGCGCTGCGCATTCGCGGTTCAGGTATTCGCGCAACATCTTGAGGTTATTTTGGATTTCAGGTCTCGCGCGATAATTCCCAGGGAGAGTGCCCGCCGCGACCGCGGCAAGAGTGGCTCCATAGTAGTCTGAATCGTCCGCTTCCCACGGCTCATTGGCGAAGCGCAGCCACAGCCACGCGCCCTTTTTATTTCCCGTGGTTTGCTGCTCGGCCCACATGTTATCCAACGCCGTGCGCGTGTCGTTGCTGAGTTTGCCGCCCTGTGCGTCATTGCTGGCAAGAATCAGGGCATTGAGAACGGATTCCGTCCCGCGAGACTCGACAGTCTTGTACACGCCGCGATCCGCGTCGCTGTAGAACGGCGCGACTTCCTTCCAAAGGCGTACGCGCTTGGTGACATTGTCCAGGAGCCTGCGTTCGTTCGCGGAAGGAGCTGTCTCGGCGAGCGCTTTACGAAGAGCAGGCCGCGAGAGCGCGTAAGGTACCGCCGTGTGACACGACAAGCAGAAGGTTTCGTGATCGCGCGCGGCCTTTGGCCATTCCATCCACCAGGCTGCCCTTTGATCGAGGTAAGCGGCGGCAGCCTTCTGGTCCCAGGAGCTGGCGGTTTTCGTTTCAGGCTGATCGAGGCGATTCGCCATCGCCTTTGGATCTCTGGAGCCGGCAGCTCTAGTTTCCATGTGCCAACAGACAGAAATGATTCCCGCTACGAAGCACGCCGCAAGGGGGCCTATTCGCTGCACGGTCGCATTCATGGGGATTGTCTCTCTTTACGTCCAATTCGAAAATGGATCGCGCCCACACGAACAGGCGCACGAAATATCAATCCAATGTGAAGAGGTTACCACGAACACCGCTTGTGGACTGCGAGGGCTATATGTATGGTAATAAAAGTACACTACAAATAGACTCCGAAACCACGCTCCTTGTGCCCGAATACCTGGCAACTCCTTCTCGTCTGGTAAACGCGGTATCGGAAACTTAGCAGCTGCAGTTCATCGTCTCGATCAGCCCACCAGGTTATCCCTCGGCCTGGTTGCGTCCACGCAGTGCCCGCCTCCTCTACTGGCAGAAATGCCAGTTCCATAAGAACTGTGCCCATGAAACAAATGTAACGAAATCTATGTCTTGCTAGTCGCAAGGAGCGGTCATGTTAAAGATTGGAGCCCCACTAATTGTAGTTCTTATGCGGGTCACCGCCCACACAACTCAGGCACAAGGGCAGACATGCGCTGGTGCAAAGTACAGCGATTCACACTTCCACCTCACAAACTATATCCAGGAAGGGACGCACCTCCCGGATTATCTGAACATGATGGGCACCTGCAATGGTCTGTAAATCGTGACAGTTGGATGCGGCACCCATCTGGCGACAAAGTATTTGTGGGGTAAGTTCGTGTTCAGAAAGATTCCATGCGATTAGCCGTCCTCAGCCTTGTGGCTTTCGCCGTACTCCCATCAGTAACCCGAGGACAGGCGCCTGTGTTCGAAATTACGCCACTACACAGCTCGATTAAGTTCGACGTGAAGGCGTCAATAAACATCGCCGGCAAATTCGACAAATGGGATGCCACCTTAACATTTACATCTCCTGACGAAACGACAGGCGTTTTGGAGATCATAATCCAGGCAGCCAGCGTGGATACTGGAAGCGGGATGAAGAATGGGAAGCTGAAGAGCAAAGACTTCTTCGACGTTGAGAGGAGTCCGGTGATCACGTTTAAGTCAACGAAAATTGTGAAGACCGGGCACGAAACCTATGAAGTAGATGGCGACTTTACGATTCGCGGAGTCTCAAACCCCGAGAAGCTGACGCTAACGGTCTCGGGCAAAGGGACGGGCTCAGGCGAGATTAAAGGGAAAATGGTCTTCAATCGTCGGGATTACGGAATGAACAAAGGCATTCCGTTCATCAAGATCGCCGACCATGTCGACGTAAGTTTTCACCTCAAGGGAAAGCGCGTCAGCGGGCCTCCCATGGACCTCAACTAGTAGCCAGGATTTGCAACGGGTAGTTGCGGACGCCGCGTCTAAGCTGATAAGTTCTATAAAAGGAGAGTCAAGAAAAAACACTTCTGCATCGGCCGGAATGTTTCTTGTTTCGCAGCCCGCTGGATGGAGCAGGATCTGTTCTGACCGTCCGCACGAGGTGCTCGGTTGCGGGACGCGTTGCCCAGCGGTTGGGGTTTTCTCTACCGGCGGTTTTCATCGCTTCTTGGCACTTTGGGATGGTCCAGGGCGGAAGCGGCGCGGGCTTCGCGGAGCAGGGCGGCTCCGGAGAAACCCTGTTTGCTGTATTCAGGTGACCCGCACATAGATTTACACATAGAGCGAAAGTCTTTATGCGGCAGAGACCATTGAGGCTTCGCAGATGGGGCGACCTGGAATCGCTGCTTCAGCGCTGAAACAGCCAACCAGAACTGCGGTCACACTGCCTACACAGCGCATCACGATCGAACCCAGAAGCCCGATGTTAATCCACTCGAAGTCGAGCAGAGGGCGTTGCATCCGTTCCATGAGAACCGAATTCAGCCGGAATCAGCTCTTGGCCTGTATGCACTGACTAACAGCGCCACGGTAATCGCAATGTAAAGAACACCGGCGATTCCCTCGAGTGCTGCCAACATGCGCACTTCTCCATCCAGAGGGATAACATCGCCGTAGCCGATCGTGGAGAGAGTTACCAAACTGAAGTACAACAGTTCCGCGTGGCGATCGGCTGCCGCGGAAGTACTGTGCTGGATCGACCCGGGACTCAGGACATCGATGGCGCTGTAGAGTGCAAACCACAGCATTCCGATTAGCAGGTAAATGCTCACGGCTGTGTAAAGATGACCATCGTCGATGATGCGAGCATTTTTTAGGTAACTAAACAAGGCAATGACACTTAGCCCGAAGAAAGCCGCTAGAATTCCCCATTTCAATCCAATCAGCGTTCGAAGGGGGAAGAGAGTGCTAACTACTGTGGAGATTACAACGGCACCCATCAACAGAACTGTGGGCCACACCCAAACCTTAATCTGTGCCATTCTTACGGTCGCCAAAAGGAGCGGTGCAAACATCAGTCCACCGAGAACCAGTCTCCGAACCTCGCCGCGGTCCAAAAAGGGGTAAATCACAATGACCAGCAGCAGGGATAAGAGGAGGAAGAGATCCCGCCATGCTTGCGAGGAATGCCGCATCAGGACACCAAGACTTGCAGTGCTCGAAGGTTGGGCCTTAACCACGCACCTGTTGCGCTTCCTACGAACCAATTGCGTTCTAGTGCCTGGCAAGTCGTGTAACCCGACATACTCCGTATCAGGATTTCACTAGTCCGGTAAGTGCGTAATCAGGCCCCGTGAGCTGCTGGGAAACCCAATCCTGAAACTTGGCTCCTCGCTTCTCCACTGTCAATTTTACTAGCGGAGGAGGGCCCCTGATTGGCTCATCATCAATCCGTGACCGAATCGAAGTCCATGACCGGTCGAACGATCCCCGCTATCGCTTCTTAGAAAAACTCGCGGGGCGGCGAGATGGGTGTGGTGTAGGCCCGATATGAACCACCTGCTCAAAGAAATCCGTCACGATCCGTTGCTCTGGATGCTGGTGTTCGTGCCCGTGGTGTTCGCAGCCGCAAATCTCAGGCCTGCAGCGCACACGCTGCTCTTTATGCTCTCTGTCCTTGCCATCTTGCCCCTGGCGGCGCTACTGAGTCACGCCACTGAATCGGTGGCGGCCAAGACGGGTGATGCGGCCGGCGGCCTGCTCAATGCCACCCTGGGAAATCTGACCGAACTAGTCATTGCACTGACCGCCTTGCGCGCCGGAGAATACATGCTCGTGAAGGCGTCTATTGCCGGCGCAATTGTGACCAACGTGCTGTTCGTGTTGGGGATGTCATTTCTCCTCGGCGGACTTAAGCACCACGTGCAGGAATACAACCGGGTCAGCGCCCGCATGCAAGCTGGCCTGCTCTTCCTGGCTACGGTTGCGCTGTTGATTCCTTCCGCGGTCTCGCGAACCGAGTTCACCGCCGGGGCGGTGTTCACCCGGCAGTTGAGTGTGGGTCTGGCGGTGCTGCTCATCTTGACCTACGGACTGGGCATGCTGTTCTCGCTTAAGACTCACCGCGAGCTGTTTGTCAGCGCTGAATCTGGGGAGGCCAGCGAATCGCCATGGCCCATCGGTCTGGCACTGGCCACACTGGCTGGCGTCACGGTGCTGGTGGCGCTGGTCAGCGAGATTTTTGTGGAGTCAGTCCAGAAGGCAGCGGAGGCATTCGGGATGACTCCCGCCTTCGTGGGTTTCATCGTCGTAGCGCTGGTCGGCGGCGCGGCGGAAATGGGCTCGGCGTTTTCAGGCGCGCGCAAAAACCGGCTGGACCTGAGCGTGGGCATCGCCTTGGGAAGCGCATCCCAAATCGCGCTCTTTGTCGCGCCGGTGCTTGTCCTGTTCAGCTACGTCCTCGGTCCGACGCCGATGGACCTGCATTTCTGGCCTGGCGCGGTGGTGATGATTTTCATCGCCGCCCTTACCGCATCCCTCGTCACGAACAGCGGTCGCTCGGCGTGGTTCGTCGGGGTGTTTCTGCTGATGGTCTATCTGGTCTTCGCCATGACACTTTACCTGTTGCCGCCCCGAGTCCAAACGGGCGCCCTTTTATAATGCGTTATCCATCCAAGGGAACAGTGGGCTGGTGCTGCACGGCAGCCTCGATTCTTACTTCATCGCTGTCTGGTCGTTACGTGACTTGTTTCGGGCTATACTAGCCTCACCTTCCGTCAGAAAAGGGGAGGAACCATGTTGCGCAGATCCGCTCTTTTCCCGTTCGCATTTCTACTAGTCCTTTCCGCAAACGCCAAGGAAAAAGACAAAGCCATCCTATCGGCAGATGTTCTGAAGGCGGAAACTGTTCTCGTCGTCATCATGCCCGCAGCGGGAGAACCGCTCGCGGATCCCACTTCCAATCGCAAAGCTCAGGAAGAAGTTGAAAAAGCGCTGATGAAATGGGGACGCTTTCGACTCGCGACGGAATCACTAACAGCAGACTTGGTGATTGCCGTCAGGAAGGGCACAAAGCAGGCTGTCACTCCCGTGATCAGCGGCGGTCCCGTTGACACTTGTCCCGTCATTCTGGAGCCGACAGGAGGAAGCACTAGGGTTGGCGCGCAGCGCGGGCGCCCGCCCGACCTAACGCAGAGTGGAAGCAGCACTAAGGACGCCGGACCCCGGGTGGGAGCGGAGGTCGGTCCGACGGAGGATACATTCGAGGTCTATCGAGGCCGGACCCTGTATCCCCTGGAAAGTTCTCCAGTATGGCGCTACATGGCAAAAGACTCGCTGAATCCCCCAGCGGTGCAGGCGGTTGAAGAGTTTCGAAAAGTCATCGCCGCCTCAATGAAAGCCCAGGGACAGAAGCAACAGAAACAGCCCTGACCCACCATCCGCCCCCCTTCATCGGAGTCGCTGATCAGCGCGTTTCCGCAACTTTTCCGTGAGAGTGCAAAAGCTGGTCTGCTCGTGCCTTATCGGACATCTCTAACAATGTCGGCCCTGTCAAACTCTTTTTGAGCACAACTCTCCATTCACTCGTGCGAGTGGTCTTGTTCGTTTTGTTGAACTCTGCATCGACGACCACGCTCGTTTCGTAATCTCTTGGCCGGTTTCGGCCCGATCTAAACATCTCTTCGATCAAAATTTCGACCACGATTACTTCTTCGGACTCCCTTCGCAGGGAGCGGGATGCCCCATCAAGTGGACGGTGTTCTACTCCACACCATGTCCGGTACCGAGCTGTCCCACGTGCGAACCGAACTCTAACCACGACGAATACGCACAACCATTCCGCCCCATCGCTACCTTGGCAATACTCTTGTGCCGACGCATCGCCAGGTGCATGTACCGTCGTCTCCAGTCCGGGTTGATGCGTGCCGCCGGCGGCCTCGACCAGCAAGAAGCGCAACAAGGAATTACTCTGCTTGCTGATGTGCCCCAACCGTTGCTTGCCGCGACTGGAGTCCTCACTCGGAATCATCCCCACGTACGTGTCAACCTGCTTGCCACGTTGAAACCGCGTTGGAGTCCCGATGATCAGCACGTAGGCCAGTGCCGTCAGCGAGCCCACTCCAGGATGCGTCATCAGTCGCAACGCTTCGGGCCGTTTCTTGGCTTCCCGCTCCACCGCTGCGATTAACTCCTCAATCGTCGGATTCGTGATTCGCCTTCATCTACAATTAACGCCGCCTCAAAAAAGAGAAGCCCACTAGTCGCGGCTCGATGGATTGTTCCTTACTTTTCCTGAAGAAACTGGCCACGGTCGACCTAAAAAGCACGGCGGTTTTCCGGGCCTCCCGCAAAACTCAGGGGCGATGTCACACGGTCGGTGATTCGCTCTCAGCGTGAATCCCAACGTGCAGTCCTCCGCCCGATCTTTAGAGCAGACTCGATATATCGCATTCTCGCCGCTAGGATAATCCCAGAGGTAGACAAATTTCCCCAAATCTTTGATGGAGCCAGGCTCAGTCACATTCTTCCAATTGCCGTTCTGCAAGCGTTCAAGCTGAAATATGTCCGAGTCCGAGTCCTTAGGGCAATAAAACGAAATCGCGCCGCCACAATCCACGATAAATGAGCATAGGGGTTTGTGCCGGGGTCCGAAAACAACAAGGCGACTCTTCGAGCCACAGTACACCCTGCCGTGGATTACAGTCGGAACTTGAAACGAGTTACCTGCGTGATTGCCCAGAGGCAGCCAATCACCGATGTCTAGCGACATCTGTGTCGAGCCAGGCCGATTGAGCAGATTGTCATGCAGATCGTTAGCATCATAGGCGTGCAGCGTAAGCGGTTGAGTGGCCAAGGCAGGGTGAAACACCGCCCAGAGAATGCCAGTGCCCGCGGCATTTCCGTTTGACGAGATCGTAGGTATCGGAGAGGTGGCAGGTGCCGGATCCATCAGTGTGACCTCTGGTGGATCTACCAAATGAGGCGGATTGGACACGAACGTGAACGCGGCTAGGGGGCTAAAATTGAAGCCATAGTAAATTCGGGTTCCAAGCGGGCCTTTGTAGTACGCCGGTCCAGCCACCATCCCCTGGGCTATTCCGTTAGTCTGCGTCAGAGTCTGGATGACAGAGTGAGTGCTTCTGTCGATCAAGTAAGTCTGTGTTCGAAACGACGAGCCTGAACTACAAAATTGCGGACTCGCCTTGCCTCCTGCCAAAATAAAATGCTTGGCTCCATCGGAGAACAGCACGGCTCCGCCCGCTCCGAGATCGCTATCGCAGAAGTTATAGAACGTGTCCCAGTCCGCAGGTGTGAACGAATTTACTACTTGAAGCTGCATGCTGGTCGACCCCGCGGGCGGTAAGGCAAGTCGAACCAAGCTATTGGGATAACTCCCATTCGAGGGTTGTGTAAGAGTACCGCCATTTCCGGTCAAAAAGTAGATCGTTCCATCGCCGTCCGATGCTACTCCAAGCCCAGATTGCCACACCCCCGCTCCACTCGACTCTTGTGGGGTCGTATTGAACACCCCGAGTTGCGTCAGGAACGTCTGACTTTGAAGCAGATCGGCATCATAGGCGACGATCCATCCGTGATACGAGTCCACATCACAGGAAGATCCGAACGCAACATAGAGCACGCCTCGGTCGAGCAGCAGCCCGGGCCGGTTGTTTTGAACCGATGGATTTAAGCTGACTGTGGTACTTCCTTGCGTGAACTTAACCGTGCTGCCATCCATTACCACCGGATTTACACGATCCAGACCGGTGCCGATATCAATGGCATGCAGGCGGAAAAAACTCTGTGCACCTTTCTGGACTGCGGCAACGACGTACATTGTATTGGTAGTCCGATCGATCGCAGGCGTAGACCACACTCCATGATGGCCATTGCACGCCACCAATGGAATGGTTTCACCCGGCCCTAGCAACTCGCGAGGACCTGCGTGCCCAGGTGTGCTTTCCCAAAGCGGCGCGCACGTCTCCGCGTCAAAAGCCCACACCTGATTTCCTTTTAGTGGCGTTGTGTCGGTTGAGTCGGTCGCAACGAACACAACGTTGTGCTTGCCTTTGCCTTGAATGTGGACGTCTTGAACGTAGAGTGGTTGAGCACGGATCGGGGCGTCAACCGCGTGGTCGCAAATTATCCCAAACCCGCGCCGGACTTTATTTACGGACAACGTCGATTCGTTCGGATTCCAGCCGCTGCGTTCGTTGTCATAGCGATTGGTGACGTAGTTGTTCTCTACCGTCATTGGAGCACTAAAGTGGCTGCGTCTGAAAGAAAGGCGTTGCCGTGCCCGAACTATCAGCCCCGGTGAGAGATGGCTCGGCAGGCGGACACGGACTTGCGTCGTGCCTGTCGGGACCGGGGTAGAAGTTGCCGTCAGCGTTTGCCCACTCGGGCTGTTCGTCCACAACTCTACGACTGCGCCGGGATCGACATTCGAGACCAACGCGGCTTGTGTTGATTGATCCACCGGCGCCAGAGTCGGTGTACCCGGCCGTCTGCACGATACCAAGGCACACGACCCAAGTAGGAAAACGACCAAGCTTCTCCTATTCATTGCTTGTGCCTCCTTATTTGTCGCGCGTGTTTAATGCGTGCGAAATGAACCGAAGCACTATAGGCGCTTCTGAGCGGATCTGCTATCCAACCGGGTACGTGCCCTGCTTATATAGACCTCCATAGCGGCAAAAACAAGCGGTATTTGTTTGACGCCTGGACGAACAATAGGATGGCCAAAAGCTGGCTCCGCGATTCGCTATTAATTCAGTTACGAACATAGTTGAGTTCCACTCTGACATCGACGCCGCACTTTCTGGTAGCGGGCCATTTCCCCGCGAGAAGGTTCTTTCCTGGATCAACGCCGCCGTGGATTCTAGAGGGCGTGGCCGATAATGAGGAAATGGAAGAGCGTTATGAAGCAGCCGAGTCTCTCCACGTGTGGTTTCGCACCTCCTTGGGATGGAAGACACTTCCGCTGTTCTCGCAGGGGCAACAAGCGCAGTGACGAATCTTTACCTCGAAAGCGGAGAGGATGTCCGCGATGCAATTGAAACAGGATTTCTAGAGCATGCGCTAGAAACTTCCGCTCTCCGTCCATATTTCGAACATTGGGCCTCCGATCCACGCCCGCAATCCGCGCGGAATCGAGCACTAGAAATGGGGCAAAGCACACCCTGATTACATGGCGAGACTATTTCAGCGGCTCCAATGAACAGACCAGAAGTGACGCACCTGCTTAGGCAGTCCGTGTAGCTCTCGAAAGAGCCTAAGTCCCTAACGCGTTTATCACGCTTAGCCGTGTAATTTCGTTTTTCGCTACCTAGCTACAGGCTTCCCGTGTTTATCGACTGCCTGATCGCCTCGACGGTTTCCAGGCCGACTTCGCCTTCGTGCTTGGAGTTGGCTTTACCGACCCAGACCACGCTGCAGCGCTCGCAGATGGGAGGGTATTCATCGAGGATAAGCTCGACCACTTGGCCGCGCCTAATGTGGAAACTTCCGCGCAGCCGGAAACCCTCTCTCGAGAAATCGAGGACCAGGCAGGGGAACCTCTTCTGGCTGCCGTACAGGTTGACGACTACGCTGGCCGACCTCTTCGACATCACCCGGGTCGAGCGGCGCCCCTGGGGGACAGGAAAGCTGGGCATTCTCTCACCCCCTGCTCTTGGTTAAGGTTTGTCCGGACTCCCTAATCCGAGTGCCTCGTTCCAATGTTCGACCGGTGCCTCGAGCCGGATGCCCACGATGTAATCGTCGCTGGGGAGCTTCTTGCAATATACGACCGAGCCTTGGGCGCAAAATTCAGGCGGGGATGAGACGAGTACCAGCTCAGTTGGTTCCCAGAACTTCTGTGTAACCATCTGGATACCAAATCGGCTGACATTCTCCGTAGGAACGACTTCAAAAACTCCCGGCTTCTGAAGGCTGGTTAGCCAAAGTGATGCGCTTAGACACCCGCGAACTTCCAACCTTCGGCGTGCGTCGAATAACAGTGCTGCGTCTGACGACGAAGGTGTGCACCCCCCAAGAGAGTGCTCTGCTGCTATCCCTCCCGGGAGCTCAAGTAGGGCCTTTTGCGTCATGTGCTCCTTCCGTCCGAGAAATCTGTCGAGCGCTCATTCCAGGGCAGATGAACTTCACGCCGAGAACGCCATGGGAGCGCGCGAGGCATATCGCAAGCAGACTACGGATGCGGAAACGGGAATGGTATTCAGCGAGTTCCTGAAATCAGGGTCAGGTGAATACCCGACTAGCAGGCGGGGAAAAGTCAAAACCGGTATTTAGTCCCACGGGACTTTCGCCGGGGAGGTAATCCCAGACAATTGTGCCACGGCGTAAAGGCTAGCCTCGCTCTGGGAAGTCACCGTCGCCTCGATGACCCTATTAGCAGAAGTTTCACTCCGAAGGCCGCCGCCGCACGCATTGGAAGCGTGACAACCAAGCAGTCAGAGAGTGACTGGCCGACTCTCCGCTCGCTGCAACCTCCAAAATGAACAGCGTTTCACCGGGACCGCGATTAGCTCTGAGTCCGCGCACATAGACGGGGCGTGCCGGGATTTCTTCACGAGGTATGTTTGCGGCAGATTCGTCCAGGAACTCGAAATCGTAGCCAACCAAATTAAGGTCGATGGAATTGGAGTCGCCGGAAGGCTGAAGGGAGATACCTGTGTCCCAAAACCCTAACAGCGTGCAGTCGAACGAGAACCTGCCGTCGCCCGCGGACAAGAGAAAGCGCAAATTTGTCTGTCCGTTCTGCCAAGCCATCAGATACGTTAAGAGGTCGGACAGGTTCAGCATCGAGGAGATATTCTCCACGAAGGAACTGAAGGGAACCGTGTGGCTCATCGTATCACGGCGTTTCAGTACCCAGGCTCCTGATAAGCGGATGGCACTTCATCCTGGGTTGGGAGGATGCGATAGTCTCTTGAGCCACCGTGCAAATCGCGCCCGATCGTCCTGTTGCATGGCAACGATCTTCACGCCCATGCCTTCTTTGGGTCTGCTGCTTTTCACCTCGGCGCGCGCACGTATTTCCCCTTCCGATGTATCGAGCAACAGCTGAATCAAGGTACCTAGCGGAGGAGGTTCGGGCGTACGAATAAACAAGCCACCCAATCCAAGATTTCCTACGCGAGAGACGAGTCTCTGGTTGGCACTCTGCCAAGCCGAAAACGTCGGCTGCGGCGGATTGAAGCGAGGGTAGCGACGAAGGTCGTTCGTAGTCGCC
>QHYM01000308.1 GCA_003223295.1 Acidobacteriota bacterium
GTTCTTCTCCTTCTTGAGCACCAGGAAGCCGCTGTAGCCGTAGTTGTCGAGTTGGGTCATCACCGGCCCATTGGCATAGAGGGCATCGCCGACGATGGCGTCGATGAACCCTCCGTAGGTCTCGTGCAAGGAATCGATCAGACGCCGCCCGGCGGTCAGTTCGCCTTCATGGCCCTCCTGCTCGGGGTCGCTATCGCGGAGAGCTTCCTCGTTGAGCACTGGTTCGATCCCCAGCACCACATCGAGGACCGGCCCGAGCAACAGGGCCACCACATAGCGGTGGTAATACTGTTCCGCTGGAGTACCCGAAAAATCAGTCGCGACGGAACGAGCTTCCGGAAACTCGCATCGCGAAAGCCGCGCAAAGTAGAGAGCCGCCGCAGCCCTATTTCACGGCGAACGCCGCCGAGTGCATCGCCGGGTCGGCTCCAGCCGTGAAGCGTTTCTGCGCGCCCGGCAGTTTCTGCGAATTGCCACCCCAAAATACGAATTGCGCCCCGCTCGAACAGTCAGTCCGATTCGGCGAAGCAAACCTGGCCGGAGTAGCGGATGGCCGTGCCAAGTTGCAGGTCGGCTTCCCCGATATTGATGAGATCCCCGGTAGCCCCAGCGAATTTGCCGGTACCGCCAGAAATGTGCACGGGATAACTGGTGAAGGCGAAACGCGTTTGCGAGAGAGGAATCGTGGTTGCGACGGCCGGATCGAAGTAGATGTTGTCGCCGGCTTCGGTGACCCAGTGATGCTGAACGCGAAACAGGACGGTACCATTGGGGCCGGGCTGCGGGGGCGCAAGTAAACCTGCAGCCACGGCGCCACGCAAATTTCCCGTCGCCGGGCCTAACGTAGTGTTGGGATCGACGGCGCCGAAATTGGTGATGATGGTGCCACCGACGTGAATACAGCGGCTACCGGATAAATCATGACGAGGCTGGGCCTTGGCGGCGGGATGGCTGCCGCTGCTAGCGAGAAATGCAGAGAGCAAAACTGCGAGTGAAGCGAACAATGCGACGCGAGCGATGCGATTGACTGTCATGGTGATCTCCCTTTCTACTCAAGAAAACATCGTGCAACTGCTGGATGCGCACACTCGCTCATCCTTGGAATCCAATCAAGAACCTTGCCGGTGGTTTGTTGGTTCTACTGGAAGTTGCTGATTCGCGAGAGGTAATTGCCGCAGGTTCTTCTTTAGGCGTTGATCTTAGATTATGTGACGTGTGCTAAACTTCAGCCACGTAATCCCCGCACCCAATTGGAGCCAGCTATCGCCACGAGCCCCAGTCCGCCTCAGGTAATACGATTCGGCGTCTTTGAAGTGGACCTGACTGCCGGTGAGGTCCGCAAAGCTGGCATGCGACAAAAACTAGCCGGCCAACCCTTTCAAGTCCTCCAAGCTTTGCTGGAACGGCCTCAGGAAGTCATCACGCGCGAGGTCCTCCGCCAGCGCCTCTGGCCGGACAACGCCTTCGTCGACTACGAGTTGGCGCTCAAAAAAGCCGTCAACCGTCTTCGGGAAGTACTGGGCGACTCCGCGGAAAGCCCTCACTTCATTGAGACCATCCCTCGACGCGGTTACCGATTCATCGGCAGGATCGCGTCGCCTTCCCCCCTACCAGAATCCAGCGAGCAGCACGCGGCTGCCGCTGACGTTTCCGGGGCTCCGATTTCTACTGGTCTTAATCGGGGGCGATTTCTTCGTAAGCTGATCGCCAGTTCCACCTTGCTCGCGATCGCGGGAATTCTCATTTGGTTTAATGCCGGCAAGCTTCGCACTCGCATTTTTGCCACATCCCGATCCACCCAAATTCACTCCATTGCCGTCCTTCCGTTGCAAAACCTCTCGACGGATCCCCGCGAGGAATATTTCAGCGAGGGAGTCACGGAGGCGTTGACTACGGACCTCGCGCAGATTAGCGCCCTCCGAGTCATTTCGCGGACGTCGTCGGAACATTTCAGAGGTACCCGGGAAACCCTGCCGGAAATTGCCCGTCAATTGAATGTCGAAGCGGTCGTGGAAGGCTCTGTAACGCGGTCGGAGAACCGTGTCCGAATCACGGCTCAGTTGATCGAGGCGCAGAGCGATCGTCACCTTTGGGCAAAAACCTATGAGCGCGATTTCCAGGATATTCTGCGTCTGCAAGACGAAGTGGCCCGTGACATCGCCATCGAGATCCGCATCAATGTCACGCCGCAGGAACAAGCCCGGCTCACTTTGAAGCGAAAGACCAATCCCTCTGCCTATGAGGCTTATCTTCGGGGCCGCTATCTCTGGAGCCAGAGGAACGCGGAATCCATTAACAGGGCGGCGAGTTACTTTCAGCAAGCCGTCCGTGAGGACCCGAGCTTTGCCCTCGCGTATTCCGGACTGTCGGATTGTTACTGGGTTGGCTGGGGAGCAAAAGTGGATCTCCCGCTCGCGGATGAGTACGCTCAAAAAGCTGTTGCCCTGCAGCGCGATCTCGCTGAGGCTCATGCGTCCTTAGGGATCGTGCGCCTCAATGAATACAAAATGTCTGATGCCGAGCGGGAACTGACACGCGCCATCGAATTGAACCCCAACTACGCGATGGCCCATCACTTTTACTCGGGTTACCTGCTCAGTGTCGGCCGCCCGACAGACGCCCTCAAAGAGAATGATCGAGCCAGGCAACTGGACCCTTTCTCCATACCAGTCAACACCGCGCGCGTGATCATTTTGGTTGGTTCGCGCAATTATAGTGAGGCCATCGAGCAGGCTGAAAAGAATGGAGAATTAGCTCTCCAATCACCAGTTCCCCACAATTGGCTCGCGCGCATCTATTGGCTGGAAGGAAAAGCACCGGAGGCTATCGCCGAGGAGAGGAAGGCCGCAACGCTCGAGAATTTCCCAGAGCGGGTGCGCAGCCTGGATGAGGTCGCCGCGACGTATCAGAAATCCGGCCTTCGCGCTGCAGAACTTAAAACGGCACAATTCATGGAAAAAGCCTATGAAGGCCGCTTCGGCCACTACGACGCGATCTTCGTCGCATTTCAGTATGGCAATCTTGGAGACAAAGCGAAGGTATTGCAGTGCTTGGAGGAATCGCTGCGAACCTTTGACGCTAACCTTTTTTTGGCACTGAAAACCGCCCCCGAGTTCGATTTTTTGCGCAAAGACCCGCGCTTCCTGGATTTGCTGCGTCGCCTGAACCTCGCCGGTTGAAGGCTTCTTGGCCGCGCTCGATTAGGTCTTCTACTCTTCCTTTGCTTCCCTAGTTCTCGCGTCATACCATACCGGCCACCCTTTTCCCTACAAACAGAAGGTGTTTTCACCCAGCTCGACGTTTTCGTATCGAAATCTCCAAGTTTCTGCAACTCTCGATATTGTTCTTCCGTTAAAAGCTCAATGCCCATGCCAGCTGCCATATCAATAGCGTTATGTTCTGGTTTAAATGCTTTTCTTGCCTCCTGCGCTTCACGGTCGTAGCAAACACTTCTGCGGCCTTTAGGACTTTCCGCTGAACAATCATAAAAAATGTATTCGCCCGTCTTTCTATCATGACCAACAACATCCGGTTCACCGCCAGTTCTTTCCATTTCATTGAGTGACCACACTTTTTCAGCATTAGCTTCCAGCTTTGCTTGCACTTTATCCCATTCAAGATCTTTATTGCGGTTCATGTTTTTCTCAAAACGGGCTTTCAATGCCCCAAGTAGTTCTTTACGTTGTTCTGGTGACAAGTCCTTTTTATTGCTATTCATGTTTCGCGCTTCTGTTGCTCTCATAGTCGCCGCTTCCCGCGTTTCTTATCTGTTACTCCGCTGCGCTCCGCCACATGGGTTTTTTTTCGGCTTGTCTTCGTGTTCTTATCAATTCGCAGTCTCCACGCCGTTCGGAGTGCACCCGTCAGTGCATCCTCGCTCGCCGCCAGGCGAACTTGCGTGTGTCCCATCTTCCCCAGCCGCCAGGAATCGGCAGGAAAATCTCGGGCGCCTCCT
>QHYM01000309.1 GCA_003223295.1 Acidobacteriota bacterium
CGAGTAAGAACACGTTGCAAGCGTTGTCACTGGATCCACTGGTGAGGGACTGCAGCGGCATCAACGAAGCTTGCTCGACCTCGGTTCCCACTGTGAGCAATTTTTGGCTTGGCGATAACAGCTCCTCAAATTTTTACAAGCTGGACTTTGCAACTGGGGCAAGCGGCACTCCGACGGCGCTCGACGCGAACGCCAATGCATTCGGGACAAGCGGGGTCTGCCTCACGTGCAGCACAGCCAGCGGCGGCATTCAGGGCCTGCGCATCTATGGCGCAGAGGGCGCCAATCAAGCCGACCTGACAAAGCTGCTGTTTAACGGCAACCTCGGTAGTGCGCCCGCCAACACAGCCAGCGTGACCTTTCCAGTGGGGGCATCAGGCGGCGACCTCAACACCTGGACGTTGACTGAGTATTCCGCAACGTCCTCCCCACTGCCGCCATCGACACCGATCACGCTGTATGCCTCATTGATCGACATGGCAAGTGCGCCTACGAACGGCAACAATTCAGGGGCTACTGATCCGGGAGCCCTGCGCATCAACAATACTAGCTTCACCAACCCGGTGCCGTGCGACGCGACTACTACCGATCTGTCGAAGTGCATCATTTGGAAGGCAGACGTCACCGTGCCCTCGGGAACCTACCTTTCAGAAACCATTAATTCGCTCACCCGCATTGACAGTGGGACAGATCTGTTTATTGATCTTCACTACGACGTAACCACCACACCAGGAGTCGAGGACTGTTGTCTGACATCCGGAGGCTCAAAAGGCAGCGTGCATTCCCTCCACGAGGTCCCAACTACGTTTACGACTGGCGGGACTAATCCGTCGGGGTGTGTCTACTCAAGCCCCGTCGCAGACGCATGCTATAAGACCAACCGAAGCACCTTGAATTTCACCTTCCAATGCTCTGGCCTGGGTCAGCAGACATTCGCTAACTTGCAGTCGGGACCGCCGGACCTTTCTCTGGTACAAAGATTCCCCACTCAGATCAACCCAAAACCTGCTCCAAAGATCATCGCGTTGACCGGTACGAACGGTAAGGCACCGTATCGCTACAGCACCAGTGGCCCCGCACCCAGTTACACTTTCCAGTGGAACCTCAATAAAGCGGCGACTAGCGGACAAATAGACTTGAACGGCAAAGACAATGTGCGGGGATGCACTTTCGACCCCACAGGCACCGTCCAAACCTTCTGCGTGGACTTCACCACGAGCCCCACTTGTAAGTAAGCTGAAAGCAGTGAGCCAGGCCTCGCAAAGGCCTGGCTTTTTTATTTCTGATCGGCGTAACTAGGTTTGGAAGTTTACCAGCGGACGGATTGCTGGTAAATGGTGGTCAGGTCGCTACGCTTCATGAGGTCGTCGCTCTGCGCTTCTTTGCGGATCTCATCGATGATGCGATGTGCTTCGGAGTAATGGCGAGGAGCCTCTGCCTGCTTGCCGCTGAGCCGCAGTGCCTCCGCCTGCAAGTAATGACTCTTTGCAAGCAAAGTCTTCAGGCCGAGCTTCTCGCTTTCCGCTACGCTACGCTCCAACACTTCCAGCGCTTGGGAGTAATTCTTGGCCTCGATGCGCGCTGCCGCGATGTATGTGGCGCATTCCACGGAGAGGTGCTTGAGGCCGGACCGATCCATGTCCCGAGCGAGGACCGTAAGCGAGTTGATGACGTCGGGCGTATGGCGTTCGGTGGCGGCGACTTTAGCCAAATTAAATTTTGAGATCAGGAGCTGCTCTCGGTCCTTCGTATGCGCTGCCGACTGCGATGCCTGCTGGTATAAAGTCTTGGCGGATCGGGTGTCACCGCGATAGAAGAAGCTGTCACCCTTGTAATTCAGCATCTCCGCGACCATAGAGTCGTTCTTGAGTTCGCGGGATGCCGCGAGGGCCTCATCCAGATTCTTTTGGGCTTCATCCCAGCGGCCCAGCAGACTTAATGAATTTCCATAGCTCCCCTGAATTTCCGGCAACCAGGTGCCACGTTCATTGGTTCCGCGCCAGCTCTTGAGGGCATCTTCCTCAGATTTCAAGGCCGCGCCGTAACGGCCCTGGTACTGGAAGATGCGACCCAAACCAAAGGACGCAAAAGCCTCACCCCGTTTATCGCTGGCCTTACGCCAAACCTCAAGCGCTTTAAGGTAATAATCTGTGCCTTGATTATACTGTGCCATGCGTGTGTAGACTTGCCCCAGGCCGTAGAGACTGTCGGCAATATCTACAGGTGATGCAATCTGCTGGCGAAGTGCCAGCGCCTGTTGCAGGTAGGTGATCGCGTTTTCAAAGTCGACTTTGTCGAGGTAAATCCAGCCAATGTCGCTCAAGCAGGTGGCCTCGTTTTGGTGGTCGCCGACTTCCCGCAACAAGAGCAACGCTTCCTTGGCCGCGCTCAGAGCTTCATCGTAGTGGCCCACGTTCTCGTTGAAGGCCGCAAGGTCCAGCAAAGTACGGCCCAAGCCTGGTTTGTCCCCGATTTCGCGGCGCAAACCGGCTGCCTCTTGGTAGCTTTTCGCTGCCTGGTCGGACTTGCCCACGCCCGCCTGAGCTTGCGCGATCAAGTTAAGACTCTCGGCGATAGCACCTTTGTTGCCGAGGCGACGCTTGATATCGAGCGCTTGCGCGTAATTACGCAGAGCGTCGTCCTGCTGATTGAGGTAGTGGTAGGCGTTGCCGGTGGCGTCCAGGATGGCGGCTTTCTCCTCATCATTCTGCAGTTGGACAGCCAGCGTCAGTGCGCGACCGAGGTAATCGAGGCTACCCTGAGCGTTATCGCGCCTGATTTCAACCCAGCCCGTGTGGAGCAGTGCGTCAACGTTCTTAGGGTCACGCGCCAAAATCTTGTCATAACTGGCACGAGCTTTTTCGAAAGCTCCGGAATCCTCGTACAGCCGCGCCAGGGCATACTGAATGTCGGAGTCGTTCGGCAGCATCTCAGCGAGCTTTTCATATGAATGAGTTGCTTTCCCGTAGTCTGTGGTTACCCGGGCATTCTCGGCCTGAATCAAAGCCTGTTCTTGAGGAGAAACCTTGTCGCTGAGTTCTAGGGCTTTGCGGGAAATTTGCTGGGCTTTGTCACCATATCCCAAGGCGGCGTAAGTCGTAGCCAGCTTAGAGTAGGCCAAGGCAAAATTCGGGTCCTCTTTGGTGGAAGCCTCAAACTGCTTTACTGCGTCAAGATTTTTTCCCTGGCGCGCTAGCTGCAGCCCCTCGCTGTAGTAGCGCAGAGCCTGGACTGACTGCGACGAAGGCGTGAGCGCCTTGGCTTGCAGGTCTTTGATCGCTTCGGGCGGCAAAGCCAGGCTCTTTTCGACGGATTCCGCGAGTTGCTGCAGAGCCTTGGGAAGTTCCTTTTCGCTCGCCGCTTCCGCTTTCAACGGAAAATTGCGTTGCCGTTTCAGATCCTGCAGCGTAGCGTCAATGCGGATCTGATCGCCTAACCTGACGTATTGCCCCCAGAGTAAACGGTCGGCGGTGGTGAATTCCGCAACCCGGCGTAACGTGTCAGGATCGAGGGTCGAATCCGGCGCCACACGTAGGTCATGCAGGATCTGGTTGACGCGGTCGGAGGGAACCGTCCGCAGAGAAGCCGATTCGCCCATGTCCGTCCGCAAGATTTCCGCTACGGTGCCGCCCATCCAGTTGAGGGTGGCGTCCCCCGAGGCATTGCGGAAGGGTAAGATCGCCAGCGAGACCACCGGCGCTGTCTTTGTACTTGGACCAAAGAGCTTGTCGCGCAGCAGGAACCCGCTGACTGCCAGCACCACAACAGCCACGGCAACGCCGATCCAATGCCAAGGAATATCCTGTCCCCAGGTGCGTACGGGTGGGAAATGCAGGGTTGCGGCCGCGCCCTTGCCCTGCCAGGCATTCAGATCATTCAGAATTTCTGCCGCGGTCTGGTAGCGCAGCTTGACATCAGGCTCCATGGATTTGCCGACGATATTACTGAGGGCCTGGG
>QHYM01000310.1 GCA_003223295.1 Acidobacteriota bacterium
AACGAAGGGCGGGTATTCTCAGATTAGGTCTTTAAACCAGAGGGACCGCACAACACAACCGCTGCATTAAGCGCAGTAACAGTATATCACACAATTGCAATATTGGCTGGGTGGAAAGTCCTTTTTGGAAAGTGGTCTTAGCTGATTGAGCGCGAAAATGGCTCCCCGGGCTAGATTCTTTGGAGCGATAACGCAGCCAGGATCGAAAGTTCGTTCTATCTTGACAAATGATAACAATCATGTTATCAACGTGCATATGAAAGCTCACGAATTCCGCTCTGCTAGGCTCGCCAAAGGCTGGACGCAACGGCAGGCGGCGGCGCGGTTGGGAATTACCCAGGCATATTTGAATTATCTGGAGCACGGTAAGCGGCGACTCACGCCTCATCTCGTTCGTCGCGCCGCCTCTGTGTACGGGCTCTCGCCGACCTCTCTGCCGGTAACAAACGAATTTGCTCTTTTCGAGACAAGCGATCAGCATTTGGCGGAAGGTCTCTCAACACTTGATTATCCGGGATTCAGATATCTGCGCTCGCACACACCCAAAAAGCACCCTAACGAGTTTCTTCTGACTGCGTTGGGCCAGAAAAGCCTGGATGCACGCGTGGCGGAAGCCCTGCCTTGGGTAGCGGCAAACTCTGCCGAACTAAACTCTTGGCTTCTTGAGAATGCACGGAAATTCAATCTCCAGAATCGTCTTGGATTTGTTGTCTCCTTGGCGCGGCACGCGGCTGACAGGCTGAACGCATCCTCCAAAACGGATGAATTGAAACAGTTTGAGGGACTGCTCGACGACAGTCGCCTTGCAAAGGAGGATTACTTCTTTCGGCCGCCGCGCACGGAAAGGGAAACCCAATGGCTGAGAACCAATCGCACCAATGACGCCGTTCATTGGAACTTGCTCAGTGATATGAAGCCGGAACACGTGCCGTATGCCGGTTGATCAGGAAACCCACGCACTTCCTTCGCCGTGGAAGGAGTTCCTCTCCGAGCTGGACGATATGCTCACAGAACCGGTTGAACTCCATTGCATCGGCGGATTCGTATTGACCCTTTTCTACGGCCTGCCTCGCACCACAGGCGATATCGACTACTACACGGCGATTCCCCCGAATCTCGATCTTGATGCCATGGCCGGACAAGGTTCTGCTCTGCACGGGAAGCACAAAGTTTGGCTTCACCGCGTCGGTGTGGCGAATTTGCCGGAAGACTACACAACCCGTCTGAGCGAGATGGCGTCAGGACAATTCAAGCGCCTCAAAATCCTCGCTCCTGACGCCTACGACTGCATCTTGTCCAAACTCGAGCGAGCCAGCCCGAAAGACAGGGATGACGCCGATTATTTGTTCCGTTCCCAGAAGCTCGACGCCCAAGTGCTCCGCGACCGATACAAGAACGAGCTACGTCACAATCTCATTGGAAAGATCGAATGGCACGATCAGACGCTCGAGCTTTGGATCGACATCTTCACGGCACCGCGGTAACTTCCGAGCTGCAGGCTAAGCAACAATTCAAAGTTCTTCAATTCGTATTGAGCATTGGTACAAAACAGCGGCGGCTCGATCCGATGAGTTCGATCCCGCCGATCCGGTACTGGCTTGCCGAATGCAAGATCTCTATCAGATGAAAGAGCTACGTGAGTGCGGAACGAAAAAATATTTATGACCTGTGTTGGTACAAATCTCTTCGCTCTTGCGCAGCGCATATTTGCAGCGCAGTCGTTAGGCCTCTCCCTCAGGAACCTTCGGTCCAGAACCGGATGCTCTACCCAAACAGCAACCGATTGACGATAAAGAAGTTCGCAACAATCAAAAACTGGGTTTGCAAAACATTCGGCAGGGCAGAAATGCCTTCTGATCCCCGGTCAAACGATTGATGACAAAGAGATTGGCTCCCCGGGCTAGATTCGAACTAGCAACCCTTCGGTTAACAGCCTTGTGCCTGATTTAATCACAATTGTGCCGGAGCCGAGACAAATCGAGGGGAATCTGCAAGTTCTAGCTAAATGGGAGTAGTCAGATTTACCTTCTCTTTGCGGTCTTTATTCACTCTTTGCCGCCATTCATCACAATTCATATGACACTGGTATGACACTTCACATCTGAGGCCGTGGATTTGATCGGCCAGCTGTTTGCGTGGAAAAACAGGCCAAGGATGTGTCCGTGGCCGAAAGACTAGCGTTGCGGCAGACGCAGTCGGTGCCGGTGCTGGCCGAATTGCGACGCAAGTTGCTGACCTGGAAAGAACAGTTTCCCAAATTCCGTTGAATGCCAAGCGCGGTTCAGAACAATACAGTCTACGAACTCTTCAACAGCGTGACGATATACGCGTTGAGTATTTGGGCACGCGAGATTGTTCAAGACTGCAGCTCTCGCGTGTTCGAGACCACCTGCGCGAGACACGTACAGGTAGCCTCGCCGTTTCTCGAGTCGTCCGAAAGGCCGGTCGTCTACCCGCACTGCGAAGCTGCATCCGCTGCTGTGATCGCTGTTCTGTTGCAGGCTCGTACCGGCACGACTGCGCCTGCAGTTTTACCGTGCAGTGATCTCGATCAGATTGCAGTCGAATGTGCCGAGAAGCCGATCAGTGTATCGTCTCCGGCCCGCCGTCATCATCGTCCTCGGATTGATCCTCGAACCAGGGTTCGATCGGCTTCGCTCCAGGCGGTGGCGGCGAGTACCGGATCCAGGTTGCAAGTTCCGAGACACTTTTGATCCACTCATCGAAGGTAGCCTTGAACGTCCGCGCGAGACTGCCAAGCTCTTTTTCTGGGCCCCTCTCCGCCTCGCGGCGACCGGGATCGTCCCAGGCCCGGGGCACACGAACTACCCGGAATCCGGAGATCGATACACCACTCAGGGAAGCGAGGCCATCGGGTTTGAAGTGCACTTGCACGTCGAGATCCCCGTGCCCGCCGAGGACGGCCACGATGCGCCCGTTCCTTTCCTCGATCTCACTGAAGGCCGAATGAACTTTTTCTTCAAGAGAAGCAGTCCAGGCGCCGAACACGCGGGGCTCCGGCATCGGCGTCGTCGAACCATAAGGGAGACTTGCGTGGAGCGAGAGGTCCACCCGCTTCCACCGCGGCTCAGTCCTAGCCGGGCGCTTCCTCCTGCCAAGAAGCTCCGTAAGGAGGTTTTCTTCGCAAGTGTGTGCTCGAGCCGCGTCGGTGGGGGTCCAGTAGAAGCTGATCTCAGCCGAAACGTGGAATGGTTCGACGCTCCGAAGTGCGGCTCTGAAGACATAGACCTTCCAACGCCGCGCCGTGTCCGCGAGGTCGATAGTCTCAACGGGCGAATCGCCGCCATGGAAGAAGAGGCCAGCCTCCTGAAGAGCATCTTCGAGTTGGTCTCGGAACTCCGCGTAGAGCATGTTGCCTCCCGAGCGATTTGCTAAGGTAGCATGCGCGATCGTCCGCACAACACACGCGATGCGAACTCCGGTTCGGCAATGGACGCATCAATGAACTTCCGGGAAAAGCCCCAGAACGGACAGCGTTCAACCGTTTTTGAAGACGCACAA
>QHYM01000311.1 GCA_003223295.1 Acidobacteriota bacterium
GGACGATTTGAATAGGGTGGGGGCAGAATTGGAATAGGCGAAATGCAGCCAGCTAACGGGTCTGTGGCCTACTCAGCAAACGCCCTAAGTTGGTCAATCGTTTTCTTTCCGTCAGCCATCGTTTCATCTATCAAGTCTGCCGTGACCGTGAAGTATTCTTGCTGTTGTGGCAAATCCCAAGTAGCAAATATGGGACTAGACATAGTTTCGAAATCTTCCAGAATCGCAGAAGCGCGAACGTAAAACGCGGCTACAGACGCGGGCAGATTCCCCCCAAGCATCCCTATCTTGTCGGCATTCGCGTCAAACACCTTGAAGTAGTTCCGTCTCACAGGAACGAACGGCTGCATTAGTTGGCCACTCGAAGCGTATTTTCGAAACGTCGTTGCGTATTCTCGCTTCTCTGCGATACTCACAAGCGCACCCATTTCGCCAGCTAGACCTAAAGCGACCTGACGGGCGAGATTCTTTCGTTCCTTCCATTGTAGAAAGAACTGAGCACCGAACGACAATAGGCCGCCGACAATCACGCCTAGAAGCGCGACTACGACTGAACTGTGTTCGCCTGTGGCGTGATGCAGCGAGTATCCTAGATGCAGGGTGTACCTCTAGCCGAAGTACCGCTAATTATACGTCCCTATTGGTTCTTTTGACTTTCCGTATTTACAAGGGCGTCAAAACTTTATTGCAGCGAACGAAGTGCTCAGAGAGGCTGGCAGTACCTTTCGTAGTCAGGTAAGCCCAATCAGCGCAAGCCCTACTCACGCGTGGCAAGTCGTCCTAACTCGGCAGCCGCGCCGACAATCTCCTTGATTTCCTTCGGTATCTCATCTTCCCTCATGGCGCGTGCGATCCGAACTGTATCAGTCTGCTTGTTGTACTTCAAACCGTAGCGCTCAAACAGAGCGGTGAGCACCTCCTCACCAGGCGCAAGCTCCATACGACGGCGACCGTCTTTCCATTCCTTCTGAAGAGTCTTCTGCTCCTTACTAACAACCTGGTCGAGTTTGAGGTTCTCTGCATAAGTGGAGAAACTCTCTTCGATCTGCTCCTTGACAAGCTTGGCTAGAGAGGGCGCAGGAGCCTGCGGAATGAGTTTCTGCATTCGGTCGACCGGAAATGGCCCACCCGCTAAGCGCGGGAGACGTGACCTAATGCGCTTAAGGAGAACCGTCCCAAAGAGCGATTCCGCGATCTCTTCGGTAGCGTCCCGGACCGCATCAAGTGATTCGGGCGATTCTGGCGGAGGCGGTTTCGAGGCATCCTCGTACTTTTCTCGAATCGCTTTGAGAACGGCTCTCGGCACAAGAAGGTAGTTCTCGATTTCACGCCGTTTCAGAAAGCGGACACGATCCCCGAGCACACCATTGATACGGTTAATCTCTTCGCTACTTCGCTCGTCTCTGTCCAAAACAAACAAATGGGGTACAGGCGCCTTCTTGGAGATTCCAGCCATCACTTCAGCCTGAAGCGGGGCCGCCCTCATTGCTTGTCCGCCCCCGCCCATGGACACAAGGCCAACTCCGAGCGCCGCCAAATCCTTACCGAGTGTGTCACTCCAAGCCATGAAGGTCTCTCTATCGCTAGGCCCCTCGACAAAAAGAACGCCGTCACTCATCAGCACATCACTGTTTCTGGCCCCAATCTCACTAAGCACTTCACTTAACGCGTCCGAGTCGGCAACGTGGTTTACACTGGTCCGCTCATCCTTGTAGGAGACTCGATAAAGTGACCGGGGTTGAGCGGTGTTGACGAAGACTGGTGAATGCGTGGTAAGGATCACCTGCCTTCCGCTAGCGCTAATACGCTCCAGCAAGAATCGTTGCGCTCCAGGGTGTAAATGACTCTCTGGCTCCTCCAAGAACAGCGCACTTTCCGACCCAGTTGTAACAAGCACGATAGCGATCATGAGAATCTGTTCAACGCCGCCTCCTGTGTCTTGTAGTCTTACGTCGTGATCTCCCTTCTCAAGATGGAAGCCAATTTCCGTTTCTGACACCGTCAATGGTGTCTGCAACTCTCCGAGATGCGGAAGCGCGGCCCGTACGAACTCTTCAATTTGGGATTCTTGAACACCCAACTTTGGTTGACTGTGTCGAAAGGTGCTAAAGACAAACGCTGAACCTAGATACTCACTGAGTACTTCGAACGGCCAAAAAGGGTTGACGACGTTATATGGTGGTTGCTCTCTGCTTGCACCGAAATTGTAAGTCCAGTTGATCGTGTGTCCGCCCTTTGTAATAACATCAAGAGCCTCAAAACTTAGCGGCTCTCCCGCCCGAACAAGGTCCAAGATATTTCGGATAGTTGCCTGCGGATTGCTGCCGAGACGGTCGCTCGACGTTTGTTGAATGACAACCCACTTGCCATCCTCTGCCAAGGTGGACGTTCGAACAACATGGGCAATCTGAGGGTTACGAGGAACAGATTCGAAATGATACTCAATCATTCTGAGAAACTGAGAATCGGTGATCTGAACGGTTCTAAGGTCTTTCTTCGCGTACTCCGCTAGGTTCGAGATGACCTGGTTCCGCTCTTTGTCACCTAGTTTGATCCGGACGCGAACGCGAATCTGTTTGCGATTGTCCCCGCCTATGACTAAACCCGCCGTGTCTATCTGCTGACCCAGAACAACCCGCCTCAGATAATCCAACGTTCCGAGAATCGCAGACTTGCCGGAGTTGTTCGGACCAATCAAGACATTCAGTTGTTGAAGTCCCTTGAGGGAGACTTTCTCAAGGGACTTGAAGTTCTCAATGTCCAGTTCAACTAGCAGCATTGCACATGTTCTCGCTTTTTTGGGGCGCTACCGAGTCAATTCCATCTTAGAGGGTGAAGCGTTAACAAGAAAGCGAAAGTTGCTACGCGATCTAACGGGAATCGCTATCGGGCTATCCAGTTAGGGAACGCCTGATTCTGGTGGCTTGAAGGCGTGCGTTTAGGGCGAAAATGCTGCATCAAGGGGCGATTTTGCTGCACAGGTCGATTCGGGGGAGGGAGAGGCAGACACGCGACCCTTGGGTTACTACTCGGCCTTCATCAACAATCACAGCCCGCTCGCTTCAAGCGCGTGCTAGGCGGCGACACTAGAGCCCGCGCCAACTCCAGCTATAGATAATCCCACGGCGATCAATGCTAAACATTCGCCAAGCTGTGTATCCGTGCGTTTGCGGCGGGGTGTATTGCGAGTAGGACTGTGCCTGTCCCCAAATCATGTCCTCATAAATCGTCGCATTCGCGGTAGTCGTCGTAGTAACCTGACCCGGTGTCGTCCATTGACGCACCTGGGTATAGACGAGAATCCGGCCGCCTTGGCCGTCATCGTAGACAGCTTGGGGCGGACCCCATCGCATGATTAGCTCAGAATAATGATGCCCCTCCCACGATCGCATGATCGAGTTCATGCGACCGGCAAGACATCCTGTCAGTAATACTGTAAGTGGAAGCAGCAGTCGGGTTGGCGGCATGAAGCCTCCCGGGTCCAAAGATCGACGACCTCAGCATAATCCGGCAGGGAATTGTCTAGGCAAGTGTCGCCGCCTAACGCACGAGCGTTAACCTGCGGCGCGCGCCGTCAGTTTCAACCCATAGTTAGGTGCACTTGCGCCCTCAACGAGAGTAGCGATTCGCGATAAGAGCGAGCGCATTCTTGCGATTTGCGTTCCACCAGCGGAGCCACAGCGCTACACTCGTCATCGCCTCTTGAACTGCCGCATCATCCCGCGCATCGGCCACACGAACAACAGCGCGCATGTGACGTACAGCGTCATCGAGAAAATGGTCCCCGAGCCCCGCGTAGACACCATTAAGCTGAGCCCGATCAATGAAGGCGGCTGAATCCAGCGCCTCCCTAAATATGGATGCGACGCGATTTACGTTCGCATCCGCAGTGATCCCAGACGGGCGCGCATCGGCGCGTTCCAGCGCATCGAGCCCAAACATGAAGTTCAAGACGCTGCGTGGCATATACTCTCCACGTTCGGGGCGCCGTGGCGCTTGCTGACGCTCTGAGCTGGGGGCGCATGATACAACCAGGGCGAGTCCTAGCGTGACACAATATCGAGGCGTTCGCATGCTCCTCCAGTGCAGCCTAACGGGATGCGGCTAAGCTGCGCCGCGCGGAGCCGGAACGTTCACAAATAGAAGACTACCACAGAAAAAATGGCGGCATCAGCTTGAGCCGCGTGTTAGGCAGCACCGGTAGGGCCTGAAGCCGTTTGTGCGGCCTGCGTCAACGCCCGAACCAACTCTTCCAATCTCTGCTTAAGCTTCCGGCGAGCCCACGTGTCCAGAGCAACGGTAAGGATCAATACGATGAGATAAGTGCCAAGGAGGATGGATGCCGTAAGCAAGAACGTGGCGCCAATCCTGATCGGCACGTAGTAAGCGACAACAGCGATCCCAAACATGATAACGCTTGAGGACCATGTGGCGGCGAGTAAACATGGCCATTCCAAGGGATCGGCCTTAGTAACCAGCCGCAAGAAATCCGTTTCGGGCATCTCGCCCCGCAATGCAAGCAGAATCTTGTGGATTGCCGATAACGGAGTCCACCAGATGCCATAACAGATCATTACAATCGGCAAACTGATGCAGATGCTCAGAAGAATCACGCCGGTGATACCGACAGAGGCAAACAGCTCGGGACGGGCAAGGAAGATGATGAGCGCCCCTGGGGCAAAGAGCGCAAGAACAGCGACTACTATGCTCAGGGGTTTGTTCTGCTGAGTCGATATGAGCCCTGATAGCGCGTCTAGCAATTGAGACGACTCCTGGAGGCGCTGCCAACTAGTATTAGACTGACCAGCCCAATCCCGCCAGTAGAAAAAAAGGGCGGCTCCTCCCGAAACTGCGAAGGAGCCACCTAGAGATCACTATCTGAGGCAACCTACTCAGCCTTCATCAACGCGCCACCAAGGACTATTGGTCTCAACTCAAGAATTGCTTTTCGAGTGATCCACCGTCGGGGCTGCGGATACCGTTACCCATTGGAGAGAGCAAAGATGATGGGCACCCAGAACCCCGACCATTCCCTCCGGCACTCAACGCAGGATCGCCACACCAGTCCAGAGCGTAGGGCGTGACACGGTTTTGAGGGCTGGCCGGGGGGCTGGTTAAAGGTCTGTTACCGCTACCCAGAGGTAGACTAGAAATTGGACCTTTGGTCTCAAAGGTCTCCGCTTTAAGCAACCGCAGCACAACGAGTTACACCGCATCTGAAGGCGTTTTGTCGCGGCAAGACTTGCGACAAGCCCTCCACAAAGTGTCTGCAGACTCAAGACTTGCATGACGGCCTACCTCCGCAGCACCGTCCTCCACTGGGCAACGAGGACCGGACGCCGCACGATGCGCGGCATTCGCGTCCCCGGCATCACAGCGATCCGACCACTTCCATTCATTCGACTGACCAACTACATAATGGTCGCGTAGTCCCCGCCGTCAACTTTCCGCAGCACGCTTCCGCCTCAACTTGAATCCGCAGCGCAACCGAGCGCCGCGCGAGCATTTCTCTGTCAATAAACGTTGGGAGCAACGCGACGGACTCTATGTGTTTCATCGCTCCGGGCAGCCGATTGGTATTAGCGCGATCCGCAGCGCATGGCGGCGAGCAACGCGACGCGCGGGGCTCGACGGGCGATTGGTTCACGATCTGCGACGGTCGGCAGCGCGAGACTTCCGTAGGGTTGGTGTCTCCGAGGGCGAGGTAATGCGATTGTGCGGCTGGGAAACGTCTTCGATGTTTCGCAGGTCTGACATTATTGACGAGCAAGACCTAGCCCGCGCGGTCGCAAAACGATTTGGTAATGACAAGCTTACGACAGCTCAGAGGCTTCCAAAGGCCAGTAGGATTCCGTAACTTCAACAATTACAAGAGTTGGAGGGCTGGCCGAATGGCTAAGGCACCGGTCTTGAAAACCGGCGGGCGAAAGCCCTTACAGGTTCGAATCCTGTGCCCTCCGCTGACTGC
>QHYM01000085.1 GCA_003223295.1 Acidobacteriota bacterium
AAGGCACGAGCCAAAGTGGATGGAGCAAAAAACGAGCAGGTTATTGTAGACCTTCTCACAGTGACGGGAACGTTTCTTGCAATCATTACCCTCATGGAAATCTTTTTCTTTATCTATATCGCGCCACGGGTCCATTGACACGCAGTTCAAATATTTGTTCTAAGTCCTGGTTAGCCGCAACCGGTCAAGTTCCTCCCAGTACTTGACATGGACGATTACCGCGTTTACTTGCGAACTCCTTCTTCCTAACTCGCTTTGCACCAAAGTTGCGCATGCCACTGGCTACGGCGTTTTACCATGCATTTTGGCTCCCCTTGTTTCGCTTGGAACAGGCATGTATTCTCCAATTAAATGAAATTGCGCGTCTGTAAGTCCCTGCTACTGTTATTGACGCTGACGTGGAGCACCTCTGCTCAAACTGCGCAGCTCTCGTCAGCCGGTAAAGGAAATGCTGCTCGACAAACCCGACCCATCTCGGCGACCTACGGCGACACTCTGAAAATGCTCAAGACCTGGCTGGAATCAGAAAAGAACGTGGATTTGGCTGGCCTATTCACGATGGGCGATGCCAGAGCCTCTGACCTTCTCGCAGCCTGCCACAGCACGAATGACAAAATTGCTTCAGCCGCGTTTTTTATGCTTCGGTTACTTGGAAGATCAGAATCCGTGGATTGCGGAAATTCAATTTCGCGGAAGCACAAAAGGCTTGCTTTCCCGAGTGGGTCGAATTTCACCAACGTGGATTTCAACCGCATCGAAGAGTGGCTAGCTAAAAAACGCGCGGAGAAGGAGTACGAATGCGGTGACGACTCTGAGCCGATTGAACCCGCGGATTCCTTGGTATACGAGCTCGTTCTTGACGGTTCACCTCGTTCAAAATCAATTCTGGACCGTTTGCTTGCAATTGATAAGGCATGTGCCTGGGAGAACACAATCAGCGATCCCCTGGAACAAGCGCAGTCGCTTATTGTGGCTGCGAGAGAAATCGGCCACAACATGCGGTTTGAGCCAGACACTTTAGGGAGTGTAATGCGAGATTCTGCGTTCTTTCTGCCTTCCGAACATCGCAAAGAGAGCCGAGTTGAGGTAATTGCCCGCAACAAAACGGGGGACCATATTCTGCTCGAAATATCGTATAGATGCGGTCTTGAATGCGGGCGTGGATACTACGTTGTGCTGCAAAAAGATGGCAATACTTGGCAGTATGCGCTGATAACAATGGCGTGGATTTCGTAGTGGCCGCGCCCAGCTCCTGATAAGTCTTAGCGCTGTATCGGAAGCGCGAGTCAGCAAGCTGCGGACACGAGCAAAGTGGGATTGCGCGCTTTCGATACAGCGACTTAAGTCGGGTTACCGGTAAAGTCCTTTGGCCGATTCAACTTTTTCGGTTTTGAGCGTTAATCGGGACTTACGCCGGTCGCAATCCACGTATTGTAAGATGGGTTCATGAAATCCAGTGAAACCAAAACAATAGCTTTTGAAACGCTTGAGCGAAAATTGGTAGCTGACGACGACTGTGCGTTATGGCGCGCGGCGCTCTGTGTCCTCACGGACGAGTTCGCACGGCGACAAGCGGCGGAATCGCATCGTGGCGTTTGGGCGATGGTCGTAGGTGCGTGCTCACACTGGGTCCGGCCGCACAATAGCCGATGGAATGCTGCGGGTGGCTTTGCCTTTCCAGATGGCTACAAAGATTCTGTTCCGGAACTGGATTGGTCTCTTATATTTGTGTTTCGGAACGGGGAGTGGGCACCAGTTGAGAAACTCCCCGGAAAGAACATCAAGGTATTCCGAGTTGCGATTCCCGCACGAACTGCGCGTCACAAACAAGCTGCTATTCATACACGATGGACACCGAACGGAGAAACCGTTCTGTATGGATTCCGAAAAGTTGCGGAAAAATGGGAGTGCGTCGCGGCCTCAGACGAAAGGTCGAGAGGTCGCATTAGCCTCAACTCCTGATAAGCCCCAACTGCGTCTTCGACGCGTCGCTAGTGCCAGGAACTTGTCCAGGACGATTTCTTGATTTGAAAGGACTTATCAACAAGTTCCTGGCTAATCGGAAACTTTAAAATCCACATGTACGGTTTCGGCTGCGTTAACCAGGCACTTGCTCGAGCGTGATGCCGAATATAAGCTTCTCGGCATGCCAGATTGCGTGACGCTCCTCACGAAATACGCCAGCGTTGGTTGTTTGCTGGTCGGAATTGCACTCACAACAGTGTTAGACCCTCAACAACGAGCCGCTCGCAAAGAGTCGAACGTCCGTTTCATAAGCCCTGACGGCATGTTCGCTTTTGAATATCCCAACTCGCTGATAAAGTGCGAAAGAGATCCGAAGCAATCGGACTGGTGGATACCGGCGCGATCCTGTGAAGCGGTAATTCCGGTGTGCTCATATGCTTCTCTTACGAAGGACGCTACTGTCGCATGCATTGCCTATCCGGCTGAAACCCTCATCGGTACCAATTTTGAGGCTGCGGCCTTCACTGTGAACAAGCTCGATGAAGCCACAGCGGAAGAATGTCTACAGGTTACGGAGCCGCACCCGGCAACTTCGCACAAGGAGAAAGTCAACGGCGTGACATTCGACGTGTTTGATGTTGGTGGTGTGGCAGCGGGCAGTTTCCTTGATGCTGATGCTTATCGGAATTTTCATCAAAACAGATGTTATGAACTGGACCTGAGAATCGCGTTTGTCAGTATCGGGGCTCTCGATCCTGGAACTGTGAAGGAGTTCGACTATAAAGACGTCCATCGTAGCCTGAAATCGGTGCTAAACACTTTCACATTCGTGAAGTAGGGTCAAATTCGTAATAGGAATCCGCGAAGAATGGAGAGTCAGACATCTTCGGCCTGGTCCGAACTTCTCCGGTAACCGCGTATCAGGACCTCTGATAGGATTTCGCCATGTTCGACATTATCGTCCGTCTAATCATGGGCCTTACGCTCATCTGGATGGGGCTTAATCTCTTCCTTGGGCCACGGGACTACAAGGCTTTTGCTGGAAATCTCAAAGGTCCGTTTTTTATCCGTCTGTTTGTCGGCTTCCCCGACTGGGTAATTCGCGGGTTGGGAATTCTGTTGATTCTGGGCGGCGTTTCCTTTTTTGCGAGCGTCATCCACGACTGGCACCCGAGATAGATGCCGATCAAAAATCTGACAAATAGAATCGGCGAAGGGTTACCGGTAACTTGGGTCCTGGAGCGACCTTTACGGGTAACCTCCTTAATCGAGTTGGGCACTTCCAATCCTTCGCAGGCGTTGAAGAAAAACTGCAGGCTCGCCGTACGGGTTTGCACTCTTTTGCCACGGTACGACCGTCAAAAGCAACAAAAGTACAAGGTTCACCAATGAAACAAACATGAGGAGAACCACCCAGCCCGAGCGGCCAATGCCGAGGAACATTGTGTTGACTGACTTCGAGAAGGAGAGAAGAAATGCAAGGTCCAAGGATTTCGACCATTCTCCGAGCGTTAAGCCGGCTTCTGCTATTCCTCACCTGCTTCATTCTCGGACTAAAACTCCTAGAAACTCTCCTTATGTACAGAGTGATGGCGTTTTCTGACCGAGCAGCGTCGTCTTCCTTTGGACTGTTTAGCCTGTGGATCCCGCAAACCCCATCCGTGACGAATGCCATTGAAATCAGCGACATGCGGAAGGGAACTGGATGCTGGGTTAAGAAGGCGACCGGGAAGTAACAATGTGACGTTTGACGGAAAC
>QHYM01000105.1 GCA_003223295.1 Acidobacteriota bacterium
CTATCTACCGGCGCGGCGCGCGATGCGTGTCGATCCTATGATTGCTTTGAGGTACGAGTAAAAAGCGATGTCCTTGCTGCGAAATATAACGAGCGGCCTTCGATCACTGTTCCGAAAGGATCAAGTCGACCGAGAGTTGGATGAAGAAGTAGGCGCCTATTTGGAGATGGAAGCGGCGGAAAAGATGAAGCAGGGGATGAGCCCCAAGGATGCCGTTCGCACCGTTCGCCTGGAACGCGGCAGTCTCGAAATTACGAAGGAAGTTGTGCGTTCTGGCGGCTGGGAATCCCTGGTGGACACGCTGTGGCGAGATTTGCTCTTCGCTGTCCGCATGCTCCGCAGGAATCCGGGTTCAACTGCAGCTGTCGTCATCGCGTTGGCGCTTGGCATTGGCCTGAACACGACGGTATTCAGCTTCGTGAATGCTTTGCTGCTCCGCCCACCTGACGGTGTCAAAGCACCCGAGGAACTGCGGGAGATCTGGATGCACAATCCGCGTGATTCTGGCGCGCAGGCCTATCTGCCGTTGACCTATCCGGATTACCTCTACTACCGCGATCACAACCAGTCCTTCGAAGGAATGCTGGTCTATGATTTCGAGCCACAGATGGTCACCTGGAACCGGTCCGGCGAGGGGCAGACTGAGTTTGGTCAGCTTGTTTCAGGCAATTTCTTCTCCTTGCTCGGCGTGAATGCCGTTCTGGGACGCACGATCTCAGCAGAAGACGATCAGCCGGCCAATCCTCAGCCCGTCGTGGTGCTTGGTTATGGCTTTTGGCGCCGGCACCTCGGTTCTGATTCCACGATTGTCGGAAAAACTCTGATGCTGAATGGCGTGAACTACAACGTCATTGGAGTAACGCCGGCACGTTTTACTGGTCTCTTGGTAGGCTTCGAGCCCGACTTCTGGGCTCCCACTGCGATGGTCGAACAAATCACAAGGGACAAAGGAAGGCTTAGCAACTGGGGCGTACATTCGCTCATAGCCATTGGGCGCCTGAAACCTGAAGCTAGCACAAATGGAGCGCGCGCCGAGGCCGGCGTTCTGGAGCATCAGATCGAGAAGGAACATCCTGATCTGAAGAGAAACCTAGGTGCGACGGTGTTCCCTGCGACGCTCGTTCCTGCTCCTTTCCGCATTTACGTCAGTGCTTTTACAGCGTTGCTCATGGCCGTCTTCGGGTTAGTGCTTCTGATCGCGTGCGCGAATGTTGCTAGTTTCCTCCTCGCGCGCGCGACCGGACGAACACGAGAAATGGCCGTTCGTTCCGCATTGGGCGCAGGACGCGGGCGACTGATCCAGCAAATGCTCGTCGAAAGCACACTGCTCTCCAGCGTTGCAGGATTACTGGGATTGATTTTGGCCTACTGGACAGCGCCGCTCCTGCTCGCATTGAAGCCGGCGAGCCTGCCTATCACGCTGAGGCTGCCCATTGATTGGCGAGTGCTCGTTTTCACGATAATCGTATCGCTGATTTGCGGTGTGGCGTTTGGACTAACACCGGCCCTCCGCAGCGCCAAAGTCCAGCTGGCTTCGAATCTCAAGGACGAAACTCGGCCAGCCGGTTTCCCCAAGTCCAGATTGCGCAGCCTTCTTATGACAGGTGAGGTCGCCACATGCACAGTGCTGCTTGTCTGCGCTACCCTGTGCGTGAGAAGCCTCCGGAACGCCAGTTCGATCAATCCCGGCTTTAACACCCAGCATGTGATCGCCGCGACTCTCGACCCCGGAAGCCTAGGTTATTCTGACACCCTAATGCGCACCTTTTATGAACAACTATCTGAGCATGTTCGAGCGCTTCCCGGAGTAACCGCGGCAAGCTTCACCGACCATCTGCCCCTTGGACCTGCGCGCGAGCACACCATCCTCGATCCAATGCACCCCGAGTCAAGCAAAAACGACACGATACCAGTCGACATACTGCGCGTTGCGCCCGAGTACTTTCAGACCATGGGTATTGCGCTGTTGCGAGGTCGCGACTTTGTTTCTTCCGACGGTGCAGAAGGAAGCGGTGTGGCGATCATTAACGAGGCCTTGGCAATACGGCTCTCGAAAAACCAAGATCCAGTTGGCCAACGAATAACCTTTTTCAGAGAGAAGTCCAGCACCGAAGTCATTGGAGTCGTCCCTACCGGCAAGTACCGAACCATCGGCGAGGCCCCTGTACCCGTTGCTTACCTGCCTCAGTTGCGGGCGAGGCGCACACTGGTCGTGCGCACCTCCAGTGACCCAGCAACTCTACTAGACAGCATACGGCGCGAAATTCATTCGGTGGACTCCAATATCGCCCCAACCGATCTGGAAACCATGCAGCAATATATGAGCCTCCCTCTCTTTCCTGCCCGGACCACCGGTCTCTTGCTCGGTGTGTCCGGATTTCTAGCGTTGGTCCTAACTACCATTGGGCTGTTGGGAGTCATTTCCTACATAGTTTCACAACGCACTCACGAAATCGGTGTGCGCGTTGCCCTGGGTGCTCAGCGGAGCGACATCTTAAATCTCGTCGTCCGGCATGGGCTGTTTCTGACCTTAGTTGGCTTGGTTATCGGTCTCGGCATCGCATTTGGAGCGGTACAGCTTCTTTCATCCTTGCTTTACGGTGTTGTCCCGACCGATCCAATCACGTTTATCGGCGTGACGGCACTCTTGTGCGCGGTGACTTTGCTCGCGTGCTATCTCCCCGCTCGACGTGCGATGTGTGTCGATCCCATGGTGGCCTTGCGTTACGAGTAAGTCATGGCTCTCAGAGTAGGAGGCTACGCATGTCCTTCTTACGGAACATTACAAGCGGCCTCCGATCATTGTTCCGAAAAGAACAGGTCGACCGGGACTTGGATGAGGAACTGGACGCCTACTTGGAAATGGCGGCGGCGGAAAAGATGAGGGACGGCATCACTCGGCGGGAAGCGCTTCGCGCCGTGCGGTTGGAGAGGGGGAGTCTCGAGGTTACGAAGGAAATCGTTCGCTCTGCAACGTGGGAATCTTTCCTGGAGACATGCTGGCAAGATGTGCGGTTTGGGCTGCGCATGCTGACGAAGAATCCGGGCTTCACGGCTGTGGTTGTGCTGATGTTGGCGCTCGGCATCGGCGCCAATGCTGCCATTTTTAACACGGCAAACGCCGTCCTTTGGCGGACGCTGCCGGTGGCTGACCCGCAGGGCCTGGTGCGTTTGATAGCGGTCCGGCAAGACCGCACAGAACACGAATCTATACCTATCGGGATAGCCGAAGAACTGCGTCGCAGCCGTAACATTTTTTCCGATGTGATCACCAGGAGCGATGACGGATTATCTTTTTCGTACAAGGGGAGCGCGGCGGAGCGCGTGGTGGGCGAAGTGGTTTCAGCGAATTTCTTTGATTCTCTCGGGATTCGGCCCGCCCTCGGCCAAGGATTTTCAGCGGCGGTACAGAAAGGTCAGTGGGCGCCTGAAGTCGTCCTCTCGTATCGCTTTTGGCAACGACGGTTTGGCAGCGATCCGCATGTGCTTGGACAAAGCCTCCGGCTGAACGACTATCCCTTTACGATCGTCGGCGTTTCACCCGAGGACTTTTACAGTTTGGTCATCGGATTTGACCCCGAACTGCGTGTGCCACAGATGCCGCCTGGACAGAGCCTCAGCCAAAGCGAACTGCTCAGCACGGCGGACGCGGCAATTATGGCGCGGCTCAAGCCAGGCGTTGGAATCGTGCAGGCAGAAGCTGCCGCGGACGCGGCGTGCCAGCAGTCCCTGCAGGACGACCGACTCAATCAGCAGGAGGCGAATCCAACCCGTCATATCCGTCTGGCGCCGGGCGCCAGAGGATGGCAGGGAGACTTGGCGCACTATCGCATTTCACTGTTGGTTCTGGTCGGGCTCGCCTGTGTCGTCTTACTGGTGGCTTCCTTCAACTTGACAAGCATGCTGCATGCACGCGCGACCACCAGGCGACGCGAGCTTGCGGTCCGTGCCGCCATCGGCGCCGGGAAAAGCCGGCTGGTTCGGCAGATGTTTACAGAGAGCGCGCTTTTGGCGACAGCGGCGGGAGCCGCCAGTCTTGCCATCATGTCCTCGACAGGCGAAACGATTCTAGGCTTTCTACCTCAAGGACACATAAACGTGGTCCTAAATGTCAGTCCCGACCCGCGTACTCTGTGGTTCACGGCGGCTCTGACCGTGTTCGTAGGCGTGCTTATGGGTCTGGTTCCCGCCCTTTATGTAACTCGAAACAACCTGACGCTGGGGCTGAAGAGCGATTCTGCGGCGTCCATGGGCGATGCCAGGGGAGCTGTGTTTCGGAGGGTTTTGACGATGGGTCAAGTCGCCCTATCACTGTTGCTCCTGACGATGGCCGGACTGTTTGAGCGGTCCCTGATGAATCTTCGGGCGGCCGATCCATTCCCTCAGCCGGATCGAGTATTGGTCTTCCGAATGAAGCCGCAGAAAGAGTTGTACGATGGCCAGAAGATTCGCAACTTCACGGCGGAAGTCGCGCAGCGCATGTCAACGCTGCCGGGAGTCAACTTCGCAGGTCTTGCGGAAGAAGGACCGTATGGGAGCCGCGGCGCCATGCACGTCACTGTCGGCGCATCGGACGGCCGAACTGCCCGTTCCGACATGGACATCGTTAGTCCAGGCCTCTTCGCCACTCTTGGAATCCCATTGCTCAATGGGCGCGACTTTTCCGTACGGGATGGCGAACACGCAAAGCGGGTCGTGGTTGTCGACGAAGTGTTGGCCCGGCGGCTTTTTGGGAATGACGACCCCGTTGGAAAGATGGTGGAGGCTTCGGTACAGGAGGGCGATGTCGAATTCGAAATCATTGGAGTCGTCGGCGCCTCCCGCTATTTCGACCTGCATCAATCCCCGCCACCGATGATTTTTTTTAGCCTTCAACAGGCTGGGCCGTATATGCCAACGCTTCACGTTCGAGCGGGTTCCGCAAATACCGCGACTGTGGTTTCGGAGGTTCGGCGGGAGTTCGGTGCGATCGATAAAAATGTGCCCATATTTGACATTAAAACTCTGCGAGACCGTGCGCTGGACAATCTTGCGCAGCAGCGGCTGGTGAGCGATCTGGCCGCCGCATTTGGAGCCTTGGCGCTGACGTTGGTGACCATTGGCCTTTATGGCCTGGTGGCTTTCTCAGTGGCGCAGCGCACGCGTGAAATCGGTATCCGTGTTGCCCTTGGAGCAGAACGCAAGCAGATCATGAGTCTCATTGCCTGGCAAGGAATGCAGGTTGTACTCATTGGCGTTGCACTCGGGCTGCCTATCTCGTTCTTGTTAGCACGCCAGATAGCAGGCATGCTCTATGCCGTTCACCCGGACGACCCGCTTTCCTTCGCGACTGTGATGTTCGTTTTGGGTGTCGTCACTATGCTCGCGTGCTACATCCCCGCCCGGCGTGCGATGCGTCTCGATCCTATGATTGCTTTGAGGTACGAGTAAAGAGCCATGTCCTTGCTGCGAAATATAACCAGCGGCCTTCGCTCACTGTTCCGAAAGGGTCAGGTCGACAGGGAGTTGAATGAGGAGCTGGGCGCCTACTTGGAGATGGCAGCGGCTGAAAAGATGAAACAAGGCATGAGTCGCAAGGATGCCGTTCGCGCGGTGCGCTTGGAGCGTGGCAGTCTCGAAATTACGAAGGAAGTCGTGCGTTCTGGCGTCTGGGAATCCTTCGTGGAGACGTGCTGGCGGGATTTGCGCCTCGCCTCCCGAACGCTACGCAAGTCGCCCGGATTCACGGTTGTCGCCGTTCTGACTCTCGCCTTAGGTATCGGCGTGAACACGGCCATTTTCAGCGCGCTGAACGCCACAATCCTTCACCCCCTCCCGTACAAGAACCCTGAGCAACTCGTGATGGTGTGGGGCTTAGAACCAAGAGGCTGTTGCAGGCACGGTGGAATGGTGTTCTCTTCGCCGAACTTTTTGGATTTCAAAGACCAGAACCGAGTTTTTGAGAATATCGGTGCGTTTGATGGAACCGGATTCACCCTCACCGGCGTGGAGAATCCGGAAAAGATCCACGCGGGGCGAGTCACAGCAGATTTCTTCACGGTGCTCCGGGCGCGACCAATGTTGGGACGCCCATTCCTTCCCGGCGAAAATGAGCCCGGGCGCGATCACGTGGTTGTGCTGAGTTACGGGATATGGCAACGACGTTTCGGCTCAAACTCGAATGTTGTGGGCCAAACGATTCGACTGGACGCGAAGGAATATGAGGTCGTTGGCGTCATGCCTCACGATTTCGACTTTTCTATCCCTAATTATTACGGACCAATGGACCTATGGGTCCCGATTGTTCTCACTCGGGACAACTCCGAACGTAAACACAATTATCTCAACGTCATCGCAAGGCTCAACCCGGGCGTCACGGTGCGGCAAGCTCAAGCCGAAACGAACATCATGACTGCCCGCCTGAGGCGCGAATACTCAAGTACGACCGAACAAAGCAATGCCCCTCCTACAACGACTGCCGAAACGAACGAACACTCCGGTGTAATGTTGGGAACGAAGCTGGAGCCATTGCGTGATGAAATCTTTGGAGACGTAAAGTCACCGCTGTTGATTTTGTTCGGTGCTGTGGGCTTCGTCCTGCTCATCGCCTGCGCCAATGTGGCAAATCTTCAATTGGCACGCGCATCTGCGCGACAGAAAGAAATTGCCCTTCGAACGGCACTCGGTGCAAGTCGCGGACGCGTTGCGCGGCAACTGATTACCGAGAGTGTACTTCTAGCTCTCGTTGGCGGAGCCTTCGGCCTCCTGCTAGTTTTTTGGCTGATCAAACTACTGACAGGACTCTTGCCCGCCGGCATGCCTCAAGGAACGTCCATCACGATCGATGCCAACGTGCTTGTGTACTCCTTGACCCTCTCGCTGGCAACCGGCCTGCTGTTTGGTCTCGCGCCAATTTTTCAGGCTTTTTCACGGAGTCCGATTGAATCGCTTAAGGAGGGCGGGAAAACCACTGCGACCGGCGACGGCGGTCTCCGGCTGCGTGGCTTCTTGACGGCCTCTGAAATCGCTCTTTCTATGGTTCTGCTGATCGGAGCGGGGCTCTTGACGCGCACCTTCGTCGGTTTGCTGAATGTCAAGCCGGGGTTCGAGACTGAGAACATTCTCACCGCCCAGGTGACTCTACCGAAGTATTCTTACGCAGGTACCCGGCAACAGACTGACTTTTACACTCGGCTCCTCGAAGCAATCGCGACCCTGCCTGGGGTCAAGGCGGCGGGTGCTGTTAACGATCTCCCACTCGGCGCTGGCCGTGATTCGGACGAATTCACTATCGAACGGCGCGGCGCAAAAGACGTGTCCAGCTCGACTGGGAGCTGTCAGGACCGCCTCATAAGTCCAGATTACTTTCAGGTGATGAACATCCCGCTCATCAAGGGACGCACATTTACGAAGGCCGATGCTAGTTCAGCGCCTCCCGTCGTCATTATTAGTCAGAGCTTCGCGCGACGCTTTTTCCCAAACGAGGATCCCCTTGGTCAGCACATAACATTTGCAGACCCGGCAGCAGCAGCGCCCTGGCCGACAATTGTGGGGGTTGTGGGAGACGTGCGGGACCTCGGATTGGATAGAGACCCAGACATCGAGATTTACGCGCCCTATCAACAGAACGTCTTGCCTTACAATCCGCTTCCGTACATGAGCCTTGTCGTCAGTACTGTCCTAGGCCCGAGCACTCTCACCTCCGGGGTGTTGGCAAAAATTCACGAGCTCGACAAGAACTTGCCTCTCCCAGTGGCCGAACCAATGACCGCTGTTTACTCGGCGTCAATCTCAGCGCGACGCTTCAATACGCTTTTACTCAGCATGTTCGCGTGCATTGCCACAATTTTGGCGGCTATCGGAATTTACGGTGTAATTTCGTATTTGGTGACGCGACGCACGCACGAGATTGGAGTTCGAATAGCGCTAGGAGCGGAAGCACGCAACATACTTGCACTAATCCTAGGTCGAGGCCTTCTGTTGGCGATTTTCGGAGTGGTTACGGGTCTAGCCGGAGCACTTGCGGTTACACGCGTACTTGCGAAGATGCTGTTCGGCGTGACGGCAACCGACCCCACAACCTTTGCAGGGGTCTCTGCTCTGCTCATTGGAATAGTTCTGGTGGCCTGCTATGTGCCGGCGCGCCGGGCGATGCGCGTCGATCCCATGGTGGCCTTGCGTTACGAGTAAATCATGGGTGCGCCGGATTAAACCGGCATGAAGTAGAGAATGAAAGAGTCTCACGGGAAAGGAGTAAGCGATCCATCCTGGCCCCGAGTTTTGCGCTGTTGGTCGTGAGGCCAACGGCGAAGCGTAAACAGGGGTATAGGCGGGCTGGGTATTGAGCTTCGAAAATATTCTTCAGAGCGCCGACGCTGTCCATGTGTGCGGAAGGCAATACGGAGAGGAGCGCAATCGCAAGTTCCTGTCCGGCTCTGCGTAGTCAAAGACCCCAGACACGCTTAGAAACTTCATGCACGAGAACCGGGAGACCTCGGAGACGCCTGTAGCAGCAGTAGCGACAGGCCGGCGGGAGAAGGCCACAAGCCACAAGACTCGCACGCACGTCTCGGAGGGGTCGGACAGCGGTGTAGTACCAGTGAACGGCTCGAACAAGGATGGGAGACCATCGGCGGAGAGCGGGGAGGGAAGACCGCTGACCAAGGAGAACACCAAGCAGTCGCACACGCGCCCGACACAGCGCGGGGAGAGCGTGTCCCAGAGACTGAGTGGTGTGCGGAAAGCAGCAAAGGCAAGGAAGAAGGAGAAGTTCACCGCACTGCTTCACCATTTAACCGTCCCGCTACTGGTCGACAGCTTCTACTCGCTAAAGCGGAAGGCTGCGCCAGGAGTAGACGGTGTCAGATGGGAAGAGTATGAAACCGGGTTGGAGGATCGGCTAAAGGATCTTCACAGCCGGGTTCACCGCGGCGCCTATCAGGCGCAGCCATCCAGAAGGATCTACATTCCGAAAGCTGACGGGAGACAGCGCCCGTTGGGCATCGCGGCCGTGGAAGATAAGATCGTCCAGCAAGCCGTGGTGACCATCCTCAATCAAATCTACGAGGAGGACTTTCTGGGATTTTCCTATGGATTCCGACCAGGGCGCAGCCAACATCAAGCATTGGACGCGCTTTCGGTGGGATTGGTGCGGAAGAAGGTGAACTATGTGCTGGACGCCGACATTCGGGGGTTCTTTGACAACATCGACCACGAATGGATGATGCGATTGATCCAGCACCGCGTCGCTGACCGCCGGATACTGCGCTTGATCCAGAAATGGCTGAAAGCCGGAGTCCTGGAGGAAGGCAACCGATCGGAGACAAAGGTGGGAACGCCGCAAGGGGCAGTGATTTCGCCGTTGCTGGCAAACATCTACCTGCACTACGTCTACGATCAATGGGTGGAAGTATGGCGGAAGAAGTTAGCGAAAGGGGATGTGATCGTAGTCCGCTACGCTGACGACACCGTCATGGGCTTCCAATATAGAGCGGATGCAGATCGCTTTCTGGAACAGTTACGGGAGCGGATGCGGAAGTTCGGATTGGAACTCCACCCAGAGAAGACGCGCCGAATCGAGTTCGGGCGGTACGCCGAGCGAGATCGGAAAAAGAGAGGGGAAGGTAAGCCCGAGACGTTCGACTTCCTGGGTTTCACACACATCGGTGGAACCAACGGGACACAAGGAGAATTCGTGGTGTGGCGCAAGTCGGCTAGCAAGCGGATGCGGGTAAAGCTGCAACAGATTAAGCAGCAACTGCGTCGTCGTAGGCATGAGCCGCCAGCGCAAACCGGGAAATGGCTCCAGTCGGTCGTGCAAGGGTACTTCAACTATCATGCGGTACCGGGGAACAGCTATAGTCTCGCGCGGTTTCGCGCGCGGGTGATTCGACACTGGCGGTCGTCGTTGCGCCGCCGGAGCGACAGGCACCGACTGAGCTGGTCACGCTTTGGGCGACTCGCCGAGCGGTGGCTCCCTGTGCAGCGCATCCTTCATCCCTACCCTCAGGTTCGCTTTGACGCCAGACACATCCAAGGTAAGAGCCGTGTGCGCTAATGAGCGCACGCACGGATCTGCGCGGGGGGTGGCGGGCGACCGCCATCCCTACCGCAACCTCTCAGAGTAGGAGGCTACGCATGTCCTTCTTACGGAACATTACAAGCGGCCTCCGATCATGTTCCGAAAAGAACAGGTCGACCGGGACTTGGATGAGGAACTGGGCGCCTACTTGGAAATGGCGGCGGCGGAAAAGATGAGGGACGGCATCACTCGGCGGGAAGCGCTTCGCGCCGTGCGGTTGGAGAGGGGGAGTCTCGAGGTTACGAAGGAAATCGTTCGCTCTGCAACGTGGGAATCTTTCCTGGAGACATGCTGGCAAGATGTGCGGTTTGG
>QHYM01000106.1 GCA_003223295.1 Acidobacteriota bacterium
TCGGGTTTTTTGCCAGGCAGCGTTCTATGACACGATCGATCTCCCGCGGTACCGCAGGATTGCGCTTTGAAGGCGGCAGCGGCTCGGCATAGAGGATTTCCGAGCACACTGCGCCGACGGAGTTTCCGTCAAACGGGCGCGCGCCGGTCAGCAATTGATAAAACACAATTCCGAAGGAAAACTGGTCCGAACGCTGATCCTGCGTAGCGCCCAAAATCTGCTCGGGAGCCAGGTAGGCAGGCGTGCCCTTTAGGCGATCGGAGTGTGAAACTTGCGTGGCCAGGCGCGCGATGCCAAAGTCCCCCAGCTTCACCTTTTCTTCTGGTGTCACAAAAATGTTTCCGGTCTTAATGTCCCCGTGAATGATTCCGGCGCGGTGCGCCAGCGCCAGCGCGCGGGCCAAGTCCGCGGCCCAGGCGCAGGCCCGCTGCACGGTTAGCGAAGAAGACTCCAGGCGTTCTTCCAACGTCTTCCCAGCGATGTATTCCATCACCAGGAACGGCGTGCCTTCCTCGTTGATGCCCACGTCGTAGAGCTGCACGATGGCCGGGTGAGAAAGCTGGCCAACCAGTTGCGCCTCGCGCAGAAACTGTTCTTCCAGGTCTTCGCCGAAGCTGTGGATGAAAGTCTTCAGGGCCACGGTCCGGCCGATAACGTTATCTCGCGCCCGCTCCACACGGCTCGTGGTTCCAGACCCGATGCACTCCAGGGCTTCGTAACGGCTTTTTTGCAGTGTAAGCATTTTAGGCTGAGCGCAAGAGCCGCCCTGCGCGGTCGCGTAAGCCGTTCCCATGGCCATTGCCGGCGTGTTGCGCCGCAGGGCCCGGAATCGGCGTGTGCCGCGCAAGAGGAAAGAGGTCGTGCGCAAGAGTATCGGCGTTGGCGTAGCGGTTGGCAGGATCCTTCGCGAGGCAGCGCGCCACGATATCGTCGAACGCCGCCGAGAGCGAACGATTCGCGTGCGACGGCGGAAGGGGGGTCGAAGAAAGAACGCGCGTGCAGATTCCCTGCAGCGAGTCCGCGTCAAAGGGCCGCTGCCTGGTCACCATTTCATAGAGAACAATGCCTAAGGAAAACAGGTCCGAGCGCGCGTCCTGCGGTTTGCCGACAATTTGTTCGGGGCACCAGTAGGCAGGCGTGCCCGCCAGCGGCGTGGCTTTGGCATCGAGGCTGGCAAGCCGCGCCATGCCAAAGTCCATCAGCTTCACCTGACCTTCTTCGGTAACCAGCATGTTCGCGGGCTTGACGTCACCGTGAATCACGCCCTTGCGGTGTGCAACCGCCAGGGCGCTGGCGACGTTCCCGCCCCAGGCGCACGCGCGTTGGAACGGAATGCTGCCCTTTTCCAGAATTCGGTCGAGTGGCTGGCCCTCAAGATACTCCATCACGAGATAGGGGGTATGACTGGCCTCGTCAATTCCCATATCATGCAGCGTGATAATGGCAGGATGAGAAAGCTGGCCCACTACGCGCGCTTCCTGAAGGAAGCGCTGCCGGGCCTCGCCATGCGCCAGTTCCTTGGGAAAAAGCTTAATGGCTACCAGGCGGCCGATGAGTGGATCGTGGGCCCGCGCCACGCGGCCGTGGGCTCCTGAACCGATAATTTCGAGAATCTCGTATCTTCCGACTTGCATCGTTGCCTCTCCCTCAGAAAGACCTTCTGCAATCGAGGCTTCAAGAGTAACAAGGCTGGGCGGCGACCGGAATGAAGCGAGGGTAACGTTTTGGTGGGGTACGGTAGTACTAGGAGAAAATGCAAAGTACAGGTTTTAACCTGTTCATAGTAAACCGCTTACGAGAGCGAGACGAGGAAGTACAGGTAGCCTTGCCTTTCGATGACAGGTCCAGTTCCTTCAACGTGAAGGCGCTTGGACCACCGGCGCAAGCACTGACGCGGAACGCAGGTGGGCTGGGAATTCGCGGATGAATTTCTTCATCGAGGGATGCCAGAATCCGTTGAAACCGAAGAAGTACATTTCTCCCATCGCTCGCTCCGGCGACCATTTCTCCAAGGCCATGCGGTAGGTGGCCACAAACACCCCAGTGCGGTCGTCCCCAAACCGGCAATGCACAAAAACTCTTTGGTGCGGATCATCGCGGAACAACCCAAGGAATTGCGCCACCTGTTCATCGCTCGGAGGCGACCACCCGCTCACCGGGAGGTGCACGAAGCGCATTCCCAGAGCCTCCGCCGCGCCGCGTTCCCAATCCAATTTCTCACGGTCTTCGCCCCGAAGATCCACAATCGTCGTTACGCCTAACTTCTTCAGTTCGGCCAGCCCGTTTTCCTTAGGCTGCGCGCCGCGGTAAAGAACGTCGTTGATTTTTCCTGCGTTGTGAATTCCCGTGAGGTGCAATTTTTCTCCGTAAGCCGGCTGCACTACTGCGGGAGCCGCGGTCTGTGCTACCCCTTTTTCCTGCGCAAGTAGTTGCGAAGAAAGAAGTCCGAGGAGAATCAGAAAGAAAGAAGTTCGCTTCATCATCGATTTGATGCAACCAGTGTAGCGCGAGGAGAAACTGTGCAAAAGGTGTTGAAGTCGAAGGAGTTGTCTGGGAAAGGCACCACTACAAATAGACGCAGCAGGTAAGTGTTTGACCACATTTTGCGTTTTTCACTTGACAGGATTTTCGCATCCGTTGATACTGCATTTCCAGATTCGGGGGACGTGCAAGCGCCAGGCGTCCGAGTCAAGAACGCTTGGAAGGTCCCGGCGCACACGGGGAACAGCCCGGTTCTTAGCGAAAAAATGGAGCGCGAAGTATCTGCTCCGCGCCCGTAGGTGGCGGAGTACCTGCCGTGAGGCTGCGTGCGGATTCCCAGCCGACGGCGGGGCATTGGCGTTTGACGCTCTGGGACTTACGACTGCTCGGCAGTCGTCTTTTTTTCGCTGGCGCCTTTCACGAAGCCCGGAATCGAGTTGCGCTAGCTTTAGCCCAGACCCTGAAGCGAAGCGTGGCGCCCTGCTGCTGGCAGGGGAGTAAAATAGGAGGGTCCCCCGCACGGTGGCGGGATCCAAGGCGCGGGAGGGACAAATGGCAACCGTGAAGCATGCATTGAGCGGAAACTCGCAAACGACGGATGCGGCAGCGGAGAAAACCGCACGCACAGGGAAAGGTCTGGCCTTTTCGCGGTACTTTACCGACGGAAAGAAGTCCCCCTTTGACGCCGTCGAATGGGAAAAGCGCGTTGCGCTGATCGGAAACGAAAAAGGCGTGACCATCTTCCGCCAGGAAGATGTGGAAGCTCCCAAGACCTGGTCGCAAACGGCGACCAACATCGTCGCCAGCAAGTATTTCCACGGCAAGCCGGGAACGGATCAACGGGAACGCTCGGTGCGCCAATTGATTGCCCGCGTGTCCAATACCATCGTCCACTGGGGCGAACAAGGCGGATATTTCGCCGATGCGGCATCCCGCGATGCTTTCAAGGACGAACTGACGCACCTGCTGGTCGAGCAGAAAATGGCTTTCAATTCCCCCGTATGGTTCAACGTCGGCGTACAGGCGAAGCCGCAGTGCTCCGCATGCTTCATCAATTCCGTGCGGGATGACATGGGCTCCATCATGGATTTGGCGAAGACCGAGGGCATGTTGTTCAAGTGGGGCTCCGGCACGGGTACGAATTTCTCCACGTTGCGCGGAAGCAAGGAGACACTTTCCGGCGGCGGCATTGCCTCTGGTCCCGTGAGCTTCATGAAGGGCTTTGACGCCTTTGCGGGCGTCATCAAGAGTGGCGGAAAAACCCGGCGCGCGGCCAAGATGGTCATCCTGAACATCGACCATCCGGACATCGTCGAATTCATCGAATGCAAAATGAAGGAAGAGCGCAAGGCCCATGTCCTGATCGAGCAGGGTTACGACAGCTCGATTGACGGGGACGCCTACGCCTCCATCTTCTTTCAGAATGCCAATCACTCCGTGCGCGTCACCGACGACTTTATGCGCGCCGTGGTTGAAGACAAAGACTGGTGGACAAAGAACGTCGCGGACGGCCAGCCCGTCGAAAAACTGCGCGCGCGCGACCTGATGATGAAGATCTCGGATTCCACCTGGCGCTGCGGCGACCCGGGCATGCAGTACGACACGACCGTGAACCGCTGGCACACTTGCAAAAGCTCTGCGCGCATCAATGCCAGCAACCCCTGCTCGGAATACATGTTCCTGGACGACACCGCGTGCAACCTCGCGTCGCTCAACCTCGTGAAGTTCGTCACCACCGGCGGCCAATTCGACGTGCCGGCGTTCAAGCACGCCGTGGACCTGACCATCACCGCCCAGGAAATCCTGGTGGACAACGCGAGCTACCCGACAGACAGGATCAAGGCGAATTCGCATGATTTTCGTCCGCTCGGGCTGGGTTATGCCAATCTTGGCGCGCTGCTCATGTCCATGGCGTTGCCCTATGACTCGGCCGAAGGGCGCGACATGGCCGGTGCCGTCACTGCTCTGATGTGCGGCGAGGCTTATGCGCAGTCGGCGCGCATTGCCGAGCGCATGGGTGTATTCCCCGGCTACGAAGTCAATCGCGAACCGATGCTGGACGTCATCCGCATGCATCGCGAAGCCATGCGCGGCATTCAGCCGGATCATGTACAGGCGGAATTGTTCCTGGCGGCGCAGGAATCCTGGGACACGGCACTCCAACACGGCGAAAAATTCGGTTTCAAGAACTCCCAGGTCAGCGTGCTCGCGCCCACCGGCACCATCGGCTTCATGATGGATTGCGACACCACGGGCATCGAGCCGGACCTGGCGTTGGTGAAATACAAGAAACTCGTGGGCGGCGGACTCATCAAGATCGTCAACAACACCGTGCCCCAGGCGCTCATGAAGCTCGACTACACGCCGGAGCAATCCAGCGAAATCGTTTCCTACATCGACAAGAACGGAAAAATCGAAGGCGCGCCGTACCTGAAGCAAGAGCATTTGCCGGTGTTCGATTGCTCGCTCGCGCCACAAGGCGGCGGGCGCTCCATCAGTTGGACTGGCCACGTGAAGATGATGGCGGCGGCGCAGCCGTTCCTCTCCGGCGCCATCTCGAAAACCATCAACATGCCTGAGGAATCGACTGTCGCAGACATCAGCAATGCCTATGTCGAGTCGTGGAAGCTGGGGCTGAAGTCCGTGGCTATTTACCGCGACAATTCCAAGCGTTCGCAGCCCCTCAGCGCAGCCAAGAAGGAAGACAAGAAACCGGAAGCAGCGCCCGCGCCAACGTCGGGAGCGGTGGAACCGATGCAGCGCGAACTCTTTGCGCGCGCCCAGCGCGAAAAAATGCCCTACGAGCGTGCTTCGGTGACCCACAAGTTCAGCGTGAGCGGCCACGAAGGCTACATCACCGTGGGCATGTACGACGACCGGCGTCCTGGCGAAGTGTTCATCAAAATGGCCAAGGAAGGCTCAACCCTCTCCGGGGTGATGGACGGCTTGGCGCTCACCATCTCCGTGGGCTTGCAGTACGGTGTGCCGCTGAAGGTCTTTGTAGACAAGCTGCTGAATACGCGCTTCGAGCCTTCCGGCATCACCGCGAATCCCAACATCCGCTTCGCTTCGTCGGTGCTGGATTACATCGCACGGTGGCTTGGCGGGCGATTTATCTCGTCGGACTATTTGAAGTTGAATGGTGGGACGCACACGGAAAGCGCTGGCCCTGCGGTTCCTGCTCCGGCGATTCTTTCGGCGCTGGCTTCTCTTCCCAGTGCGGCGACCACCATGAAGCCGACCAACGCGCATGAAGGCGCGCCGACTTGCAGTGAGTGCGGCATGCTGATGGTGCCCAATGGCGCTTGCTACAAGTGCGAGAACTGCGGCAGCACCAGCGGTTGCAGCTGAGGTTTAATGCGGGCCAGCAGCAGCGGCCTGCCTGCAAGGAGACACGAAGACCCAAACCCGATGAGCGCACACCCTTCCGGTTCAGGTGTAGCAGCCCGGCTCGCCCCGGCCCAGCCCAAAGCCCGGGGCTTCCTTCACATCGACCGGCATGGAGGCGGTCCCCAGGCCATTTATGTCGTCACCTACCATCAGCTGAACAACAACGGCATTCGTCCGAAGCCCGTCGAGGCCGTGGGCGCCCAGGCGCTCATCGAATTGCTCGAGCGTATCGGCGTGGATTTCCATCTCCGCGAAGTGCGCGGCGCCCTCAAAGACATCCTCCGCCTCGGCTCCGCTAATATCCCCGGCCTGTGGCTCACCGACGAGGAAATCCTCGAAAAAGGCCTCGTCGAAAGCTAGCGGAATTCCCACTTGGCAATTGGGATGATCGGCTGGCTGGCAAAACTCCTCCCACGCATTTGCCAAGACACACGTATTCAGGAATGCAATTAAAGCTTGCCGAACGATCAGCGAGGGCGCGGACGCAGCGGGGGCCGCGCCGTGAGCGAACGTGGGCGGATCCGGAGGCGGCCGAGCGGCGGCGGAACATTACGTAGAAAGTCTCCGCAACAAGGGCAGTGGCCGTCGTTTACGAGGGGACTGGTGACGTCTGCACGCAGCCAGTGACCGCGGGCCTCGCAGAGCGGGTTGATGCATTGCACGGTCAAGCCGGGCAGGTATTGCATCGTTTCACCTCAGTGGCCGCAAAGCCCGTCCAATCGCGCGGCGCCAGGTAACAACTGCGACGCAAAATGGGCGGAGCCCCCTGGCGCCCTGCTGTCCCCCGCGATCCCCAGTAGCAGAACGCTTGGCCCGAAATCCGCAGCTGGGCTGCGGACAGGAGACCCGCGGGAACAGCGACGTTGATGGCGCGCATTCTGCCCTGAGCACTCTTTGGTGTCAAGGGGAAAACACCACAAGATATTGTGGTAAGGTTGCAGCTGTGAAAATCGGGATTGGTGCCCTGGAAATGCCGCAGGACTAAGTCACGGAGACCCTGGGCACTTGAAATTAGTGTCGCGAAGCGGGGAGCCAGGAAATTGGGCAACCTGTTTCTACGTATGAACAGTGAAGGTGGTGCGGCTCAACGGGTCTGCGGACGAGCCGAAAGACGGAGGAAGAAATGCCAAATCCAACAAGGTTTGAACTCGGTGGTGCTTTGCCGCCCATGCCGAATCTAAGCGGCGCTGGAAAAAGGATCTTGCAGCTTGCGGTCCTGGTGCTGGCGATTATTTTGCTCCTCTCCAGCATAACTTCGATCCCTACGGGCAATGTGGGAGTGCTCACTCTGTTTGGCAAAGTGACAGGAGAAACTCTTCCGGAAGGAATTCACCTGGTCAACCCGCTGAAGTCCGTGCAAAAGCTTTCGATTCAAACGCAGTCGCTGAAAGAGAGCGCGAACGTGCCGTCTAACGAGGGACTGATCCTGGCCCTCGACACTTCATTGTTGTTTCGCCTGGACAAAGCGCAAGCGGCATTCGTGTACCAAACCGTAGGCGAGGCTTACGTTGAAAAGGTCGTGGAGCCCACGCTGCGCGCGGCGATTCGCGCGTCCACATCCGCGCATACGGCCAACGCGCTGTACACCAACGCGCGCGAGCTGGTACAGCAACAGATTCAGGACGAGCTGACCAAGCAACTCGCTCCGCGCGGCGTGATCGTGGAGAACGTCCTGCTGCGCGACGTGCAATTGCCGGCCATGCTGAAAGGCTCGATCGAAGCGAAACAGCAAGCCGAGCAGGACGCTTTGCGAATGAGCTTTATCCTTCAGAAAGAAAAACAGGAAGCCGAGCGCAAGCGCATCGAGGCCCAGGGCATTGCGGATTTCCAGAGGATTGTCGCGACCGGAATCAGCACGCAATTGCTTGAATGGAAAGGCATCGAAGCCACCGAGAAGTTGGCGACCAGCGCGAATGCCAAGGTGGTGATTATCGGGAATCCGAAAAACGGGCTCCCCCTCGTTCTGGAGCCGAAGTAAGCGCGAAGGATGTCGTAGGCCGCAGTTCGGAAAAAAGACCAAGGCCGCCAATTTCAGTACTACGAAGATTTTCGTTGACAATACGAAACTCTTCGTAGTAGGCTCCGTTCATGTTTAAAGAACCCTTGCAAAAGCCAACCGCTTCCGAGCTGGAAATCCTTCGCGTGCTGTGGTCGCGCGGACCTTCGACGGTTCGCGAAGTCCACGAAGCGCTGAGCGAAAAGAAGGATCTAGGCTACACCACGGTCCTGAAACTCCTTCAGATTATGACCGCGAAAGGCACCGTGCGACGAGACGAAGGCCAGCGCGCGCACGTCTATGAAGCTTGTCAGCCCGCCACGGAAACCAAGCGGCAACTTGTGGGTGACGTTCTGCAACGCGTATTTGAAGGTTCGGCCAGCGAATTGATGATTCATGCTCTCGAGGGCCGGCGGACCTCCAAGAAAGAGCTAGAGGAGTTACGTTGCCTGCTCGACGAGTATGAGAGGAGAACCCGATGAGAACGTTGGCGCACGGAATCTCTCCCGAACTGTTGCAAGCGCTTGGCTGGACGCTGCTTCACTTCGTGTGGCAAGGTGCAGCACTCGCCGCGCTGTTCGCCGTGGCGAACTCCATGTGCCGCCGCACGGCGACGCGCTACGCTCTCGCGGTGATTACGCTGACGCTCATGACGGCGGCGCCGGTGGTCACGTTCACGGGACTGTCGAGGCAAAAGGGTCCGGCCGTTAGGTACGGGGCGCAGGGGGCTTCCGCCAGCGCGGTGAAACCGGTGCAAGGCGTATCCGCCACGGCACGTCCCAGCGCCCCGAAGCCGGAAACTCCGGCGAGCCAGGCCGCGGGAATCCTGTGGTTCGTGGAAGCGTGGTTCCTGGGAGTGGTGCTGCTGAGTTTGCGGACCGCCGGGGGCCTGTTTGTGATTGAAAAGATGCGGCGCAAAGAAATCAAGCCGGTGGTCAGGGAACTTTTCGAAAAATGTCTGGTATTACAAAAGAAGATGGGACTCGAACGAGTAATCCGGTATTGCGAATGTTTGCGGCTGGATGCGCCCGCGGTTCTGGGATGGTTTCGCCCGGTGGTGCTGCTGCCCGCGAGAGCGCTTGCCGGATTAAGCGAAGAACAGATTGCAATGATCATCGCGCACGAGCTTGCGCACATTCGAAGGCTGGACTGCTTCGTGAATCTCTTTCAGATCGGTGTAGAGACACTGTTGTTTTACCACCCGGCGGTTTGGTGGGTGAGCCAGCGGATTCGAACGGAGCGCGAGCATTGCTGTGACGATGAAGCCGTTGCGCTTTGCGGCGACGCCGTGAAGTACGCGCGCGCGCTCACAATCATGGAGGAATGGCGCGCCGCGCCTTCTCTCCTGATGGCGGCGAATCGCAGCCCGCTTTCGCGGCGCGTGGTCCGGCTGCTTGGTTTGGATGGAACCGCGGGAAGATTCCGCGTGGCGGGTCTGGCGGTCGGAATTGCGTGCCTGGCCGGAGCCATGCTGGCGGGCAACGCTTTCCTCGGCGTGGCACATGCAGCGCTGGGTGGTAAAGCAAGCGCCAGTCAGGCGCAAGCGAGCAGCAGAGCGGTTGTGACCCAAGAACAAGGAAGCAGCAGCGTGATCGTAGTGCGGCCCGCCAAAGCTTCAACGTACACCAAGAGTTTTGCGTCAACAGAGCAGGCAGGCAAAGACAAGGACAAAAGCAAAGAGACTGGGCAGAGCGCCAGCAGCGAAGCAAATAAGAAAGAATCGTACCTGGATGCGATGGAGGCGGCGGGATTCAAGAATCTCTCGGCCGACGAACTGATCGCCATGAAGATCCAGGGCGTCACGCCTGCCTACGTGAAAGAAATCCACGACTTGGGAATGAAGCCCAGCGCGGAGGAGTTCATCGGGATGCGCGTGCAGGGAATCACATCCGAATACATTCGCGACATGCGCAGCATTGCTCCGACCCTTGGCGTCGACGAACTGATTGGGATGAAGGTGCAGGGGATCACTCCGCAATATGCAAACGAAATGCGCGGATTGGGCCTCAAGGCCGATCCCGACGACCTCATTGGAATGAAAGTGCAAGGCATTACGCCGGAATACGTTCGGGGGATGCAGGCCATCGGCTTCAAGCCTGATACCGATGAACTGATCGGCATGAAAGTGCAAGGGATCACGCCCGAGTACGTCCGGGAAATGCAAGCCACCGGCCTGAAACCGGATATCGATAGTCTGATTGGCATGAAGGTGCAGGGCATCACTCCGGAATACGTGAAGTCCATGCAAGCGGCGGGATTCAAGGACCTGGACGCTGATGAACTGATCGGCGCAAAAGTGCAGGGGATTACGCCCGAGTTTATCGAGAAAGCGCGCAAGCACGGCTTCCAGAACTTGACGCTGGACAAATTGATGGCCCTGAAGCAGGCGGAAGTTTTCTAAGGGCTAGGAAAACGGAAATAGAAACAGGAGAAGCACCATGAATTTCAATCGAGTGATGGGACTGATTTTTGTCGCTGCCGGCGCGGCATTCGGTCTGGCTACGGCTCTCCGCGGCCAGACGCAGAGTGGCGATTGGACCATTCGCAAGTCCGACGAACCGGGAAAAGTGGAAGTGTCGATCATGGATGCGCGCGGCGGCCATCACTTTCACTCGAGCTCGGATTGGGAAGTGAAGGAGCTGACCGGCCTGGACCTTTCGAAACCAGGCCGCCAAGACGTGCATTTTACGATCACGCGGGACGCCGGCAAGTTCGAATGCGAAGGCTACGTGAAAGACGGCGAAGGGGCGGGGTTCTTCCATTTCATTCCCGATACAAAATACGCTCAAGAGATGAAGGCTCTGGGTTTCGGCGGAATCGATGGGGACAAGCAGTGGGCCATGGCCATTCACGACGTCAGCCTGAAGTTTGCGCGGGAAATCAAAGCGAAAAACTTGCAGGGGCTGGATACCGACAAGCTGATCGCTTTCAAGATTCACGGCGTGACGCCAGAGTTCATCGACCAGATGCGGTCTTCCGGCGTGAATCTTTCCGACAGCGACAAGTTCATCGCCTTCCGGATTCACGGAGTGTCCCCACAGTTCGTTTCCGATCTTCGTTCCGCGGGCCTCACGGTAACGGACAGCGACAAACTCATCGCGTTTCGCATTCACGGCGTTTCGCCGGAGATGGTACGGAGCGTCCGTCAGGCCGGTTATGACGCCGAGCCGGACAAACTCGTCGCCATGCGCATCCACGGAGCGTCACCGGAATGGATGGCTGAGTTGAAGAAATGCGGTTACGACCACGTGGAGCTAGACAAGCTGATTGCCTTCCGGATTCATGGAGTATCCCCGGACTTCATCAGCGGAGTGCAAAAGCTGGGTTACTCGCACCCGGAGCCGGACCAGCTCATCGCCATGCGCATCCATGGAGTGACGCCGGAATTCATTAGCAAGCTGCAGTCCCGCGGCATGAAGGATCTGAGCATCGATAAGCTGGTCAGCCTCCGCATTCACGGAATCGACTAGAGACCGACGGATTGTCGGATCGCTCGATCATCGTCAAACGGAAACGCTTTTGCCGCGTCTTATCTCGGCACGTCATAGTGTCGGCATGTTGACAACGGCCCGTCAACAGTCCGCGGCGCAGTTCCGGGACCCACATGGCTCTCGGAAAGACAAGTTCATTCCCCTATTCGCCGGGGCGGGCTCTGTGGGCCACGGAAGGGCCAGCTGCATCGGCAGCGGTGCTCGTGAACGTGCCAGCGAGAGCGCTGGTTTTGGACTCGCAGGTCCAGTCGAAGGTGCCTTCCGTCTTGCGCTCAGTGCCTTCTTCAACGAAGGTCGCCGTGATTTTCTTTCCGTTGATGGAACCGGTGATGTTGATGTGGCTGTGAGCGCCAGCCGGAAGGTCCCTTCCATTTTCGGATTCTTTCTCACCAGTCCCCGTAATGTCCGTGCCATGCTGCGTGAGGAAAACGGTGTAACCCAATTTGAGGCCTTGATAGGGATGAAAAGACGTGGATTGGATGGTGTTGGTGACAATCCATTTTCCAGAGAGATTGTAGCGCGAGTAGTTCTGCATGAAACTATGAATGCCAAGGAAACCGCCGATGACCGCGAGACCTGTAACGGTGGAGCCGACGATGGACTTCCAGAGCTTTTTTGCGCTTTCAGGTGATTCCTGGATGCTCATGGTTTACACCTCGGGACCGGCAGAATTGCTCGGATGATAATACCGAGGTATGGTAACGCGAAGTAAGAGAGGTTTTGTGAAATAGCCGACTAGCTAGATTGGAGGCGGAGGAGAATTAGCTCAGCGACTTTTGCAGTTCCGCGAGCTTCGATTTCAGGCGTTCGACTTCCTGCCGCTTGTTGCTAATCTGCTGTTGTTCGTCGTCGAGCTTCTGTTTTCCGGCGGTATCGCTTGCAAAGTTCGGCTTCGAATAATATTCATCCTGATCGAGCCGGTTTTCGCGCTGAAGCAGGTCCAGATCGCCCAAGGCCTCCTTGAGCTGCTGCTTCACGGCGTCCACTTCCTTCTTTAGTTTTTCGTCCCTGGAGGCGTGCGTTGAGGCATTTGCGGCAGGCCCGGCGGGGGTTTGAGCCTTGGTGTCCGGCGCCCCGGCAATTTTGGGCTCTTCGGCAACGGCGCTTTGCACATCTCCCTTTTTTACATCCAAGTTTTCATCGGTGATTACTTTTGCGGTCTTGGCAGCGTCCTTTTTCTTTTCGCGCGCGCGGCGCGCGGCTTCGGCGACCGATTGGGGATCCTGGGATTGAGAGAAAGCAACCGGGACAAACGCGGCGGCCAGGATGGCTGCGAGGACGATTCGAAATCGTATGGAGCGCGGCATGGACTACTCCTTCGGCATGATGCCTGGGTCAATTTTCAAGATACCGCCGTGGAAATGGAATGACAATGCCTGGAAGAACCGCGTTGCGAATACGGCAACAGGGCCGCAGGCGTTTTGCGGGAGAAAAAGGCGTGCACCTGCGATAATGCGTCAGGCCAAGAAGGAAAGTCTCGCGGGAGCGTATGAACTTGCAGGAACTCAGAGTGCTCAGCTTGCTGCTTCTCATAGCGTGCGTAGCGGTGCAAGCAGCTCCCGCACAAGAATTGGCGAAACCGGAGCCTCCGAACGCCTCAGGAGGTAGGTCCACAACGGGAAGACAAAAAGAACCCATCAGGGAGCGGCATCGCTTCTGGGACAGAGAAAACGGATGGTTATTCGCGGGGGTCGGAGCCGCGCGCACGCTGGATTATTTTTCCACCTTGAATATGCGCCAGCGGGGCAGACAAGAGATTTTCCTTTCCAATGATGTGGTGGACAATCATCTGGCCTTCGCCACCATCGAAGCGGCGGCCACCGGAGCTTCCATTGGCGCATCCTTTCTTTTTCACCGCTACGGTCATCACAAGTTGGAACGCTGGACATCGTTCGTGCATTTTGGACTCGCGACCACCGGCGCGGTGCGCAATTACTGCCTCAAGACGGCGCATCCGAAAACATTGCCGTAACTTCCTTTGTCCTTAACTGCGTTTAAGAGATAGAAACGTTCTCTCGCGCTGCTCCGTCCAATCCTAGGGATGAAATCTTGCACTTGGAAAGGCTGTGCTGCATACTCGCGGCGCGTTTTGGCTCCAGCAAATTTATATGCGCGGAAACTTGATTCACATAAAGTTCAGGGCGTCTTTATGAAACGGTGGAAATTCCGGCACCGTTTTACACTGCTTCTGTGCGCCCTCATATTCTTTCTTTTGGCACCGGATGGGTCTGCGAATCCGCAGCAATTATCGCAGGACAACACACCGCAGCCTTCCGCACAGCTTCCTCCTCGCCACGAGATTCCGCCGCTTGTCACTGGCACTCCCGAGCAAACAAGAACCGAGCAGTACACTCTCTCTCATGAGCGATACGAAAAAGCGGTGGCGTACTCTCGCGCGGGCTACACGCTCTATTTTCTCTCGTACATTCTAGGCGGCATTTTCCTTTTTTTGATCTTGCGGCTAGGGATCGCGGCGCGCCTTCGAGACATCGCCGAAGGCGCCAGCCAAAAGCGCTGGATGCAAGGATTGGTCTTTGTTCCTTTGTTTCTATTGCTGGTCGACGTGCTGGATCTTCCCGTGCGGTTGTATTGGCACCGGCTTTCGCTGCATTACGAGCAGTCCGTGCAGGGATGGGGCTCCTGGTTCTGGGATTGGACCAAGGGAGAGTTGGTGAGCATGGTTATCGGAATCGTTTTCGTGCTGATCTTGTTCGCGGTTATGCGGTTCAGCCCGCGAAGGTGGTGGCTCCTTTTCTGGTTTCCCGCGGTCCTGATATTGCTCGTCCTCGTTGTGATAATGCCCCTGGTGATTGATCCGCTGTTTAACAAATTCGAGCCGCTCAGCAGTCAGCATCCCGATTTAGTCGCCTCGATTGGGAAACTAACTCAGCGTGCGGGAGTCCCGATTCCCCCGGAACGCATGTTCCTTGAGCTGGCCAGCAAGAAAACGAATGCCATCAACGCCTACGTGACCGGCTTGGGCGCCTCGAAGCGCGTAGTGATTTGGGATACGCTGATTCAAAAGACCTCCAATGACGAAACACTCTTCGTAGTCGGGCATGAACTCGGCCACTATGTCTTGGGGCATGTGGTGAAGGGCTTCCTGGCGGGAGCGGCAGCACTCCTGGTGGCGCTCTATCTACTGTTTCGCGGATTGCATTGGGCGCTCGACCGGTGGGGCCGCGAGTGGAAAATTCTTGGCGCAGAGGACTGGGCGTCTCTTGCCGTGCTTCTGTTGCTCCTGCAGGTCTTGCTGTTTTTCTCTTCGCCGGCGATTAATTGGTTTACCCGCACGCAGGAACACGCCGCCGACGTGTACGGATTGGAGATTACTCACGGCTTGATCCCGAATTCGTCGGAAGTGGCCGCTCACGCCTTTCAGGCGCTCGGCGAGTTGGACTTGTCCGATCCGAATCCGCCGCAGTTCATTACCTTCTGGCTGTACTCGCATCCGCCGGTGGCCGAGCGCCTGGTGTTTGCCCATACCTACGACCCGTGGTCCAAGGGAGAGAAGCCCAAGTACGTCAAGTGACAGGCGCAGTGACTGGGTTTCTCACGCTTTGGAATGGTGGGCGGAAGCGTGTCGGCGAGCAAACGCTGCGACTTTACTTCGGTTGCCACAGAGCGTCATGGAGCACCAGCGGCGGCGATGCGTGCGGGAAGTGTCGTAGAAAAAAAGCCCGCAGTGCGGATTGGCACATAGACGCAACCGGGCGCGAGTTCCTTCGGCGATGATTTCCGCTCCCGAGCGCGCCACCGCTGCAAGCAACCACTCCAACCCGCCCTCTCGGGCGACGAACTCGATCTCCAAATCATGGTCTGTAAAGACAAGTTCATCGTGCCCTTCGGTGATGCGTAGGATTTCATTCACCGGCTCTATCCACTCCCGGAGCATTCTTTGCCGGTGCAGCAGAGCATCGAATGCCATACGCAGGGCGGAGCCAAGCCGCTGGGCCTTGCGCAAAAGCATTTCTGCGGCTTGCGGATCGGAATGGCTCAGCGCACGCAGTTCGCCGCCGCGTTCCGGTGTTACGATTCGCGCCGACTCCAGGAAAACAATGAGCTGGTCCCAAGACAGGTCCGCGTTTATCGGAAAGATGTTGACGAAATCAAGGGCCAAGCGGCCACCGACAAACCGAAGGGCAGACCAGGACATAACTCGTTTACTCTAGCATAGCGGTTAGATCGGCGAGAGCGATTCTCATTCGTGGCTTGAAGGAGTAACCTTTATCGTCAGGGCGGTATCGTATACCTCGGCATAGTTGGTGCGCTGCGGAGGAATTACGGCTCCCGCGTCCAATAACTCGCTAGTCGTAGTGGAGCTGTTCACTTCGGAAGGCTGCTCGAGCTGCCCTCCCGCAGACGCCCTCCTGGCGAAGTTTGCTGAGCATAGCCCCGTCGGCAATGCCCAGGTGGTCGCACTGGAGGAGCACGTCGACTATTGGGACGAGCAGGGCTGGAAGGATCCCTTTTCCTCACACAACTGGACGGCCCGGCAATACGCGTACGCAGGCGTGCTCGGGAACGGCAACCCCTATACGCCGCAAATGGTCGTGGATGGGAGCGTGGAGTTTTCCGGCGGCCGGGCACAACAGGCACTACAGTCGATTACCCAGGCGGCGACACGGGCAAAGGCGCTAGTGACCTTGACACAAGAAGCCCCAGGCAAGCCTGGCACGGAGAACTTCTCGGTGCAGGTCGACCAACTCACTCCGTCCGGAAAAGGCGGCGCTGCTGAAGTGTGGCTGGCCATCACGGAAACGGGATTGCATTCCTCGGTGACGCGCGGCGAAAACGCCGGGCATGAATTGCGCCACGCAGCCATCGTTCGTTCCATGCGCAAGATTGGCGAAGCCAAACCCGGTCGTGACATCTCCTTTACTGCGGAGACGGCCATGCCTCTCAAGAGTGATTGGAAACGAGAGAATTTGAAGGCCGTTGCCTTTGTTCAAGAGAAAAACAGCCTGCGGATTCTCGGAGCAGCAGAAATCTCGCTTCATCCGTAGTCCGACGAGAAAGGACTTCCTTCTTGCAAGAAATCGGTCAGGAATCTCGCGCCTAAGATAGAATCGGACTGCGCTTGAGCGTGACGCGGCTCCAGGTGTGTTGCTTGCTGCCGAAATCGCAGCGCACACCGGTTAGCAATCAGGTCCGAGGTTCCCCTTTGGCGACTGAATCGTCTTCCGAAGCCTCTTCGAGTCCTGCCTTTCAAGCCCCGCCGCCCGAGGGGCTGGCAACCAGGATTTTCCTTGGCCCCGACGGATTGCGTGCCGGCTGGAGCCTGCTGCTTTACACCGCTTTCTGGTTGATGCTCGATATTGCCTTGCAGCTTTTTGCCGGGAAAGTCTTCGGGGTCGAGGAAGAGCCATATTGGCCCCAGTATGTCGCTCCCTCTGCTCTAATTGAATTTGCCTCGGCGTACGCTGCCGCCGTCATGATGGCATACCTCGAGCGACGTTCCGTTAACGTTTATGGGCTACCGGCGCGCCAAGCCTTCGGGAAATCCTTCTGGCGGGGCATGCTTCTCGGCATCGGAGAGGTAAGCTTGCTGGTCGGGTTGATTGCGGCGTTTGGCGGATATTCTTTCGGAAAGTTAGACCTACACGGCGGCAGCCTTCTAAGTTGGGGGATATATTGGGTCGTGGCCTTCGCGTTTGTCGGGCTGTCTGAGGAATTCCTGTTTCGTGGATACGCACAATACACCTTGGCGCGGGGCATTGGATTCTGGCCTGCCGCCGTATGTCTCTCTCTCGTATTTGGGGCCGGTCACCTTGCAAACCACGGCGAAAGCATGGTCGGAGCGGCCAACGTAACAGTTACCGGGCTGGTCTTTGCCTTTGCCCTCAAGCGAACTGGAAACCTCTGGCTGGCCGTGGGGTGGCACGCCAGCTTTGACTTCGGCGAAACCTTCCTTTTTTCCGTTCCCGACAGCGGCCTTGTGTTTGACCGCCATCTCTCGAGCGCTGCTTTGCACGGGCCGAATTGGTTGACGGGCGGAACGGTTGGGCCGGAAGGAAGCGTATTCAGTTTCTTGACCATGGGAATCTCCGCCCTGGTGATTCATTTTCTTTTCCCCGCGAAGAAGAGAGGCGACCTGGCAGGCTAGTGGACGAGTTCCGAAGCAAATGTCAGCCGCACTCCTTCAGACTGCGCCTGGGGAAGGACCTCGCGCAACGCCTGAAGGGTAGCCGGATGCGGATGGCCGATGGCCACGGCTTCCCCTTTTTCGCGCGCACCGCGCAAGGCCAATTCGAGCTGCTTGCGCACCGCGCCAACCTCCGCGACGTCATCGAGAAAAGGAACATTGCGAAACGCCGAGGGAACGCGCGCAGTTTGAGCCGTTTCGTAGGCCACAGTCGCCGCCGTTGTGCGGCTGTCAATGTAAAAGAGATGATGGTGGCGCAGCACCGGCATCAACTCCTGCATCAAAGCCGGATCGGAAGTGGCTTCCGAGCCCTGATGATTGTTGACGCCCACAGCGCCGGGAATGTCCGCCAGAAAATGATTCACGAGTTTTGACACCTCCGCCGCAGGCATGCCGGCACGCAATTCCTGAGCCTCCGGTTTTTCCGTGGACACAGCCTGCATGGGAAGATGCAGCATGACCTGGTAGCCGCGGCGCTGCGCTTCCTGGGCAATCTCATCGGAGTGTTCATGATTTGGCAAAACGGAAATGGTGAGCGGATACGGCAGGTCGAAGATCTGATCTGCGGCGTGGCGGTCACTGCCGAGATCGTCCAAGATAATGGCGAGTCTCGCTCCATTCTGTTGAAGGGCGGTGTTTCCAGTTTCCGCCGCGCCTATGTGCATGCGCACCGCGTGCGTGCGCGTGCCAGCCTTCAAATAAAAAAAGAGAATGCCTTCACGGCCCTCCGAGGACTCTTCAGTGAGTCCGTGCCGTGTAGCCACGCCCGCCAAAGCTCGCTGGATTTTCGCGGCTTCAGATTTCGCCGCGGCATCGGGCTGGGTCTTTGGCAGCGTAATATCGAGACTGTCCATGGCCCCGGGGTTTTTATCCGCTGCTTGCAGGCCGATGTGGATTTGCGTCCCCGCTGGAGCTGCGGCATGAGCTGCCCCGGCTAGTTCTCTCGTGACGGCATGAACCATTGCAGGAGTTAGATGTCCTGATTCTGTTTTCTTGCAACCGGCTGCCGTCCAAAACAATGCGCTCAGAAGAATAGGGAGAACGAGACGGAACGCGCCGCGATTCCGGCCAGACGGGAACGCTCGCTTCGCAGCGGCTTGAGGCTGGCTCACCCTGATCCTAAGCAGCCTTTTTCGCGGGGGTTTTCAGCAGGTCGAGCGCGCGGTGGAAGATCGGATCTTCCGGAGAGAGCGGGCGTGGTCCCTGCCCGGGTTCCTTCCGTGCTTCCGGTGCGGGGGCCGCGTCGTCCCCCGAGTCCGAGTCGTCCTGGGCGTCGGCGCGCACAATCTCCGTGGGCGTAACGCCTTCTTCCAGGATGGGTTTTCCGTTTGCGTTGTAATAATTCGCGACGGTGAGGATCAGCGCCGCGCCATCATCCAGAGTAATCAGCTTCTGCTCGGAAGCCAGGCCAAAGGTGCGCTCGCCAACCACATCGCCGCGGTGATTGGCTTCCATCGCAGCCGCGAGAACTTCCGCCGCGCCCGAAGTCGTGGTGTCCACAAGCACGGAGACGGGGTTTTTCCAGATGACCTGCTTGGGCTCAGCGGAGATGACTTGCGCCGAGACGCTTTGCCCCCGCAAAGTGGTCAGTGTTCCCGTCGGAATGAAAAAGCGCGCGAGGGAAATCGCCTCGGAAACCGGTCCACGGCCACATTGGCGGAAGTCCAAAATCACCTTGTGAATCCCCTGTTTTTCCGCATCCACCAGGCGATTGCGCACTTCCTCGGCGCGCCCGGCGTCCAGCGACGGGAAGCGCAGCACGAGAATATCCGGGTCGGCTTTCTGAACGATCAATTTCGGGGTGGTGAGTTTATCGCGGACAATATCCACTTCTTCGGGCGTGGCCTTGCCGCGGCGAATCACGGAGACCTTGATTCCTGTGCCGGGCTGGCCGTTCAAAAGATTCAGAGCCTGGCCCACGGACATGTCGCGCGTGGTGAATCCGCCAATCGATTCCAATAGGTCGCCACTGCGAATCCCGGCTTTGGTACCGGGGCTATCCGGCAGGACCGACAAAACGATAATGTAGCCGTAGCGCTTGCTGAGTGTGAGGCCGGCATCCCCGGTGCCCGGATTGCCGATCTTCTTTTTGTATTCCTCGTACTCGCGCGGCGTCAGGTAGCTGGACTGCGGATCAAGCGACTCGAGCAGTCCGTGGAGCGCGCCCGCAGTCACCGTACGCATGTTCGGGTCGTCCACATAATCCTGCTGAATCTTCTGCAACACTTCCCCGTAGACGGTCAGCGACTTGTAGGCCTTATCGTCCGCACCCCTGCCGAGGAGGACATGGCCTATCCCCGCAAAACAAAAGATCAATACCGATACGGAAAAAATGCCGACGCGTGACGCTCGATTCATGCCCCACCCTTGATGATGCGAGTACCAACTCTAAGTATAGCACTGCAAAAGGTTGGGACGCGCCAGCAAACAAAAAGGAAGCCCGAGAAAACGGTGTTCGCTTGAAGCGTTTTGGTAAACCGACACGGGGCAGGGGCCGGTTTGTTGCTTAATTACCACAGTGGATGATTCCCGACCCGGGAATCCAATCGTAAGCCGTTGATAATAAAGGCACAACGTTGGTACAAGCTGGCCGACAAAATGCTACAATCAATGGAGGGGAATGTTCCAAACAACGATAACCAGAGAGTCGTGCGCGGAGGGTGTGGGTCTGCACACCGGCGTGCACGGCTGTGTGCGCCTGGTTCCCGCTCCGGCCGAAACCGGCATTGTTTTTCGTCGCGTAGATCTGGACAACTTCCCGATTGAAGCTCAGGGCCACAACGTCGCCCGCGTCAGCTATGCCACCAGCCTGATGAAGCAGGGCGTTCTGCTGTCAACCACGGAGCATCTCCTCGCAGCGATCTATTCCTGCGGCATCGACAACATCTACATCGACATCAACTCCATCGAAGTGCCCATCCTGGATGGCTCCGCCGAACCGTTCATGCAGATGCTGGAGCACTCCGGCGTGCGCAAGCTGCGCCGCAAGCGCCGTTATCTGAAGGTGCTCAAGCCGCTGGAGGTCAGCGAAGGCGATCGCCGCATCGGCATCTATCCCGCGGACGAGTTTCGCGTCCGCTGCTACGTGGATTTCCCACATCCCCTGGTTGGGCAGCAGGAAGTGGAAATGGCAGTCGGACCGGACACTTTCCGCCATCTGCTGGCGCGCGCCCGCACCTTTTGCTTTGACCGCGACATTACGCCTCTCCGCGCTATGGGCCTGATCCGCGGTGGGTCGCTCGAAAACGCTATCGTCCTCACCCAGGACGGCATCATGAACGGCCCCCTGCGCTTCCCAGACGAGTTTGGCCGCCACAAAGCCTTGGACCTGATTGGCGACCTGGCCCTGGCGGGCCTGCCGCTGCTGGCGCGTGTCGAGGCACATAAGGCAGGCCATTCCCTGCATACGCAACTCGTCAGCCAACTGCTCGCCGACCCCTCCCTTTGGACCATCACCACAGGCGAAGCCATCCACGCCAAGGAAGAAGAGGCCTACCAGAGCGTCCTCTCCCCTGTTCCGGCCGCCCCCGGCGATTAGCCTTTAGCTGCGGTCCGGCCATCCCCTGATTGCCAAAAACTTCAGGCTCCCGCAGAATGGGCAGCAACTTATGTCCAACAATGACCTAGCCATTGTCGTCCTCGCCGCCGGAAAGGGCACGCGCCTTAAGTCCAGTCTCGCCAAAGTTTTGCACCGTGCCGGCGGGCGCACGTTGGTCGAACATATCGTCCGCGCGGGTGAGCCTCTCAAGGCGCGCGAGACCGTAGTTGTCGTGGGACATCAGGCGGAGCAAGTGGCCGCCGTCATCGAGCCGCTCGGGGCTGCCACTGTCTTGCAGCACCCTCAAAACGGCACGGGGCACGCCGTGCAAGTCGCGAAGCGTGCGCTGGGCCGCGCGAGAATCGCGCTCGTGCTCCCAGGCGACGCTCCGCTCGTTCGAGCGGAAACTCTGAAAGCCCTGGTCGCGACGCATCGCAATGGCAACGCGTCGGCAACCATTCTTTCGGCCGTCGTCGCCGACCCATCGGGTTATGGGCGCATCGTTCGCAAATCGGAAACTGCCGTTTCCGCCATTGTCGAAGAGTCCCGACTCACCGACGAGCAGCGCGAAATCAACGAAATCAATTCCGCGATTTATTGCTTCACGCTGGAGAAACTTTGGCCCGCTCTGACCCAGGTGAAACCTAACAACAAGCATCGCGAACTCTATCTGACCGATGCCATTGCCGTCATGAGCGGCAAGGGCGAAACCGTGCTCGCCCAACTCGCCGGTGATTCGCGCGAAGTTCTGGGCTGCAACACGCGCGCCGATCTCGCCGAAGTGGACCGCATCTTCCGCGAATGGAAGCGCAGCGCGCTGATGGACGCGGGTGCGACCATTCAGTTGCCGGAAACCGTGCTGATCGATCCGGACGTGACCGCCGGTGAAGATACGGTGATTGAGGCGGGCGTGCAGTTGCTTGGGAAGACCAAGCTGGGCGCGCGTTGCACGGTGAAAACGGGGAGCGTCGTCATGGACTCCGTGGTTGGCGACGACGTGAAGGTCGAGGCGCATTCCCTGGTCGTAGAGAGCCGCCTGGAAGATGGAGTGACTGTCGGGCCGTTTGCGCGCTTGCGCACGGGTACGCACGTAAAGAGCGGCGGGCGCATCGGCAATTTTGTGGAGACGAAGAAAGCCATCATTGGCGAAGGCGCGAAAGTGCCGCATCTCACTTATGTTGGCGATGCCAAGATTGGCGCGAAGACCAACATTGGAGCGGGCACCATCACCTGTAACTACGACGGCTTCCAAAAACATCCCACGACGATTGGCAAAGGCGTCTTCATTGGCAGCGATTCGGTCCTTGTCGCTCCGTTGCGCATCGGTGATCATGCGTACATTGCCGCCGGCTCGACCATCACCCAAAACGTGCCTGCCGACAGCCTGGGAATCGCCCGCGGCCGCCAGGTCAACAAGCCCGGTTGGGCGGCAAAGAAGCGACGTGAGTTGGCTGCCGCGCAGCAGCCAAAGAAATCAGCGCGACGAGGCAACCGAAAAAAATCCAACCGCAAATCAAAGAAGCGCAGGTAGACGTTCTACTGTCGAGCCCTTTCGTTGCCTCTCAAACATCCACACAACACAGTTCTCGCCGCTGCGTCACGCCTTGAAATCTCGACAGGCTGGATGTCCAGGCCGAGGTATGTCCGGCCGAGAGGTGTGCTAAAATAGGAGTTCCCGCAAGCAACAGGGGGCTGCCACCGCAATGAAATTTGGAGTTGTCGTTTTTCCTGGGTCCAATTGCGATCACGACGCGTATTACGCCATCGGAAACGTCCTCAAGAAGCCCGTCGAATTCATCTGGCACCAATCGGAAGATCTGGCGAACTGCGACGCCATTATCCTGCCCGGCGGGTTCTCCTACGGCGACTATCTGCGCACCGGCGCCATCGCCCGCTTCTCGCCGGTGATGAAATCGGTCGAGGAATTTGCCGCGAGTGGCGGGCTCGTGCTGGGCATTTGCAACGGCTTCCAGATTTTGTGCGAGGCGGGCCTGCTTCCCGGCGCGATGATACGCAATAGCGGCCTGCGCTTTATCTGCCGTCACGTGTACATCCGCGTCGAGCAAACCGACACGCCTTTCACCAACGCTGCGTCGAAAGGCCAGATTCTCAAGATTCCTATCGCGCACTCCGACGGCAACTGGACGGTGGACGACGGCACGCTCGCGGAACTGGAAAAGAACCGCCAGGTGATTCTCCGCTACACGACGCCTGATGGCTCGAACGATGATGCCGGCAATCCCAACGGCGCGGTTCACAACATCGCGGGCATCTGCAACCACGAGCGCAATGTTGCCGGCTTGATGCCGCATCCGGAGCGCGCCTCGGAAGCGGCCCTCGGCTCCGCTGACGGCTTAGTGATTTTCCGCTCAATGGTGGAAGCGCTCGTTGGCGCGGCAAAGGCCACGGCGTAAAACGAAATGGCCACGGCACCCACCGAAATCCGCGTCACTCCTGAAATCGCCGCCGAACACGGCCTGACCGCCGAAGAATATGCGCGTGTGAAGCAAATTCTCGGGCGAGAGCCGAACATCACCGAACTCGGCATCTTCAGCGTGATGTGGAGCGAGCACTGCTCCTACAAGTCGAGCAAAGTGCACCTGAAGCGGTTGCCCACACGCGGCAAGCTGGTCGTGCAGGGGCCAGGCGAAAACGCCGGCGTCGTAGACATCGGCGACGACCTCGTAGCCGCGTTCAAGATCGAGTCGCACAATCATCCGAGCTACGTGGAGCCGTTTCAGGGCGCGACCACCGGCGTGGGCGGGATCCTGCGCGACATTTTTACCATGGGCGCGCGGCCGATCGCCGTGCTGGATTCGTTGCGCTTCGGCGAGATTGTGCCCGGCAAAGGCACGTCGGAAAACGAGGCGGCAAAAAATCGCCGCATCCTCGACGGAGTGATTCGGGGCATCGGAAGCTACGGCAACTGTTTTGGTGTCCCCACGGTCGGAGGAGAAGTCGCTTTCGAGCCATGCTACTCGCAGAATCCGCTGGTCAACGCGCTGGCTCTCGGCATCGCGCGCAAAGAGGATTTGTTTTTCGCCAAAGCCAAAGGCGCGGGCAATCCCGTGATTTATGTCGGCGCAAAAACCGGCCGCGACGGCATTCATGGCGCATCACTGCTCGCTTCCGCCGAGTTCACCGAAGAGTCCCAGCAGAAGCGCCCCAACGTGCAGGTCGGCGACCCCTTCATGGAAAAGCTGCTGCTCGAAGCCTGTCTCGAAGCGATGCAGACCGGCGCGGTGGTGGCGATTCAGGACATGGGCGCCGCCGGACTCACCTGCTCGACCGTCGAAATGGCGTCGCGCGGCGGCACGGGGATCGAAATCGATCTCGCCAAAGTTCCACAGCGCGAAACCGGCATGACGCCCTACGAAATCATGCTCAGCGAGTCGCAGGAGCGCATGCTGCTGGTCTCCGAAAAAGGCCGCGAAGCGGAAGTCCTTGGGGTCTTCAAAAAGTGGGGACTCGACGCCGTGGTGGTCGGGCGAGTTACCGAAGGCGGCACGGCGCGCATCAAGAATAACGGAAGTGTGGCCGCGGAAATTCCCGCGCATCCCCTCGCCGAAGAGGGGCCGGTTTACCATCGCCCCATCGTGGCGCCCAAGCCGCGCGTTGAATCCAAAAAAGACTGGTTCTCTTTCGCGCCCGAAGGCACGGCCCTCACGCAGAATTTCCTGAAACTGCTGGCTTCGCCCGCGATTGCTTCCAAGCGCTGGATCACCGAGCAATACGACACTTCTGTTCGCACAAACACGCTCGCCGGGCCCGGCGCCAGCGATGCCGCCGTGGTGCGCATCAAGGATCCGAAGACCAACGAGGTGAAGCGCGCGCTCGCGCTCTCGACCGATGGCAACGGCCGCTGGTGCTCTCTCAATCCGCGCGTTGGCGCGATGCACGCCGTCGCCGAGGCCGCGCGCAACGTCGCCGCCAGCGGCGCCCGCCCTATCGCCGCCACGAACTGCCTCAACTTCGGCAGCCCGGAAAAGCCCGAAGTGATGTGGCAGTTTTCTGAGGTGATCGACGGTGTCGCGGAAGCGTGCAACGTTCTTGGCACGCCCATCACCGGCGGCAACGTCAGCTTTTACAACGAAACCCTCGGCAAGTCGATCTACCCGACGCCCGTAATCGGAGTACTCGGCATCCTTGACAATGTTTCGCGCGTGCTGAAGATAGCCTTCCGCAACGAAGGCGATGTGATTCTTCTGCTCGACGGTCTGGCTGCCACCGGTCATTCCGAACGGAGTCCCCGGAGTGAGGAAGCTCTCCTCTCCTCGTTCGCTCGCGAATTCTCGTCGAGCGAATACTCCAAAACAGTCGCCGACATCGTCGCCAGCGAGGCCCCCCCGATCGACCTTGCCGCGGAAAAGCGGCTCATTGATTGCCTTGTCGCTCTTGCGTCCGAGGGCGCCGTGGAGTCCGCGCACGACATTTCCGACGGCGGCCTAGCCGTCACCCTCGCCGAATCGTGTTTTGCCTCCGCTCCTTCCACTGTAGGGGCACGGCATGCCGGGCCCGTCTTGGGCGCGAGCGTGAAGGTGGATGCCGATGGTCCAGCCGAACATGCCCTTTTCGGTGAACGCGGCGCCCGCGCCATCGTTTCTGTTTTCCCCGAAAACCTTGCCGCCGTTCCCGCAATTGCGAGACAATACAACGTGGCGGCGCGCGAAATCGGCAACGTCATCCGTGGCGATGCCTTCCGCATCGAATATAAGGGGCGCGCGGTGATCGAGTCCGCAGTCGAATCGTTGCGCAAGGCTTGGGCCAACTCGCTCGAGCGCGTTCTGAAAGCTCAATGACCATTACACGCACATTCGCGGACGATCACTTCCATGACGAGTGTGGCGTCTTCGGCGTATTCGGCCATCCTGAAGCCGCGAACCTCGCCTATCTCGGCCTGTACGCCTTGCAGCATCGCGGGCAGGAATCCGCCGGCATCGTCTCAAGCGACGGCAAGGAATTGCTAACGCATCGCGCCATGGGCGAAGTCGAAGAGATTTTCCAGCCAAGCGTTCTCGCCAAACTTCCCGGCAGCCTGGCCATCGGTCACACGCGCTATTCCACTGCGGGCGATAAGGCGCTACTCAACGCCCAGCCCATGGTGATCGATTGCAACAAGGGCAAAGTCGCGCTCGGCCACAACGGCAATCTCACCAACGCCGCCGAGTGGCGCCGCAAGCTCGAGCATCGCGGCTCGATTTTCCAGAGCAACAGCGACACCGAAGTTATCGTGCATCTCCTCGCGCGCTCGCAGGCCCGCAACCTTTCCGGCGCGCTTGGCGACGCGCTGAATCAAGTCGAAGGCGCGTATTCGCTTCTCGTGCTCACCACCGACGAACTGTACGCCGTGCGCGATCCCCGCGGCTTTCGTCCGCTCGTTCTCGGCAAACTCACCACGCCTGGAGGCTACGTTGCCTGGCTCGTAGCTTCAGAAACCTGCGCGTTCGACTTGCTCAACGCGCAATACATCCGTGAAATCGAGCCCGGCGAGATGGTGCGCATCTCCAAATGCGGTATTGAGTCCATTCACTTCGCACCTGAAAAGCAGCATCAACAATGCATTTTCGAGCACGTCTACTTCTCGCGCCCGGACAGCACTATTTTTGGCCGCTCCGTCAACCAGAGCCGTGAAATGCTCGGGCGTCTGCTTGCGCGCGAGCATCCCGTCGAGGCGGACATTGTTGTTCCCGTGCCCGATTCCGGCGTCCCTGCGGCCGTGGGCTACGCGCTCGAATCCAAGATTCCTTTCCGCATGGGGCTGATTCGCAATCATTACATCGGCCGCACATTCATCGAGCCGTCGCAAGCGATTCGCAATTTCGGCGTCAAGCTCAAACTCAATCCTGTGCGCAGCCTCATTGAAGGCAAGCGCATCGTTCTGGTGGACGACTCCATCGTCCGCGGCACCACCAGCCGCAAAATCGTGCGCATGGTTCGCGAAGTCGGTGCCAAAGAAGTCCACGTTCGCATCAGTTGCCCGCCGACGATTTCGCCCTGCTACTACGGCGTGGACACTCCCACGCGCGAGGAATTAATCGCCTCCGCGAACTCGCCCGAAGAAATCTGCAAATTCCTTGGCGCGGATTCGCTTGGCTACCTCTCACTTCCGGCGCTTAAAGAAGCCGTCGCGGACACCGAAGGCAGGTTTTGCACGTCTTGTTATACGGGTGTTTACCCGACGGATCTTGTTCAACTGGAAGTCCGCCAGCCGACTTCCAACGGAAAACAAGCTGGTCCTTCGGTTACAATAGATGGGGGACCCGCGCCCGCAGAGCGGCCGGTGGTGGTGAATCGTGAAAGCTGACAACGTGAAAACTGAAAAGACAAAAAAAGCAGAAGCCAACGTTCCTATGGGCACGAAAATCCAGCGCGAAGTCATCGCGTGGTTTTGGGTGGGCCTCGTTTTCCTGCTCATTAACGGAGCTATTGGGCAGGCGCGCGTGATCCCGTCCGGCTCGATGGAAAAGACGCTGCTCATTGGCGACCACCTGATCATGAGCCGTATCGGCTATGACGCTGGCGTTCCTTTCACCAACTGGCACGTTCCCCTGTGGCGCAATCCCAAGCGCCAGCAGGTCATCATTTTCAAGCCGCCTTTCGCCCCGGACACGCCCGACTACGTGAAGCGCGTCATCGGGCTTCCCGGCGACACCATTGATATTCATGACGGTTCGGTATGGGTCAACGGCCAGCGCCTGGCCGAGAAATACACCACCGGTACCACGGAGCCTTACGAATTGCGCATGCCCTACAAGGTCCCCGCCGAATGTTATTTCGTCATGGGAGACAATCGCGCCAATTCCTACGACAGCCGCTTTTGGGGGTGCGTCCCGCGCAACGACATCATCGGCACGCCCGTGATGATCTACATGTCCCTCGACGTTTCGCCCGAAGCCTGGGAGCCGGGCCAGTTTCGCGAGCGCTTCTTCGCCTATGCGAACGCCATCTTGCATCCCGGCGAGGTGCGCTGGCGGCGGATTTTCCGCACTTTTTGAGTTTAGCCGATTCGCCGATTTTTGTGAGTGAGCGCCGCGACCCGCCGCGGCGTTTCGGGTTCATCCCTCAGACGGAACGGTGGACGCTAAGGCGCGTCCTCATCCAGGTTGAACGCGGACAGGTCCCATGAGATACGCCGATGCCGGTGTAAATATTGCCGTCGCCGATGAAGCCAAGCAGCGCATCCGGCATCACGCCAGCCGCACGTTTACTCCCGGCGTGCTCGGAGGGATTGGCAGTTTCGGTGCGCTCTTCGCGCTCGACTACAAAAAATGGAAAGAGCCCGTCCTGGTCTCCAGCGCCGATGGCGTCGGCACGAAGCTGAAAGTAGCCATGGCCACGGGCGTGCACTCCACTGTCGGCGGCGACCTCGTCAATCACTGCATCAACGACATTCTGGTCCAGGGCGCCGAGCCGCTCTTTTTCCTCGACTACCTCGCGATGGGCAAGCTCGAGCCGCAGGTGGTCGAGCAGCTCGTCGAAGGCATGAGCCGCTCATGCCGCAAAGCAGGCTGCGCCCTCATCGGTGGTGAAACTGCCGAGATGCCCGGCTTTTATCCGCCCGGCGAATATGATCTCGCGGGCTTCATCGTCGGCATCGTCGATCGCAAAAAATTGCTTACCGGGAAAAGTGTCCAACCCGGTGACGCGTTGATCGCCATGCCTTCTTCCGGTTTGCACACCAACGGCTATTCGCTCGCGCGCAAACTCGTCTTCGACGTCGCGAAGCTAAGGCCGGAAACGTATGTCGCGGAAGTGAACAATAAAATCGGCGCGGAACTTCTCAAGCCTCATCTTTGCTACGCGCCGGCGCTCAAGGGCATCCTCGCAAAAGGCTGGGTTTCCGCGCTCGCGCACATCACCGGCGGCGGCATCCCTGGCAACTTGCCGCGCGTGCTGCCCAGCGGGACCAAAGCGGAGATCGATCTCGCTTCCTGGCCGGTACCCGCGATCTTCAAATATCTCGCCAAGCTCGGGCGCATTGATACCGACGAGCTCCTGCAGTCCTTCAATATGGGAGTGGGAATGATTTTGGTCGTGCCGCCAAAGTTCGTGAAGCCCGTCGAGGCTGACCTTAAGAAGCGCCGCGAGAAATTCTTCCGTATCGGCCGCATCGAACGCGCCGAATCCGGCAAGTCGCGCGTCTCCTTCACCGGGTCCCTTAACCTCTAGGCAAGCCTAACGGAGCACATCTTTCATCACGTCCACAATCACGTTCGTGTTCCTGTTGAAGATGACGATGTGCGCCCCGATCACCGCGCGTCGGTATTCTGTGGGAAGTGGCGGCAGTTGCCGCTCCAGTTCCACGGGGCAGGGCTGGATGCGTTTCTGCAAACCTGGGGGTAGCGTGCCATTGCGCTCCAATTGTTTTTCAAGCCCTGGCGGCAAATTCCCTCCGCGCTTGGCCAGCCCGGGCGGCAGATTTGAGCCACGGTTCGAATAGTAGTGCGTGATCACTTCGCGCTGATGCGCGCTGAAAACGTACTTACCGCCGGTTCCCTGGTCATCGGAGTCTTCGTGCTTGTTGTGCCCTTTTCCTTTGCCATGGCCATTGCCTTGCGAAAAAGCGGGGCTGCAGAACAGCGCCGCTGACAAAACTCCGGTAATGCCAAGCCGCAAAAAACGTGAAAGCATGTTTCCTCCATAAGGGGGCTTGAGAGCTACGAGGGATACAATTAGCATAGGCTTTGTGGATGAAGTTTGCGAGCGCCAGCCCATGGCCTGTGCTCACCATGAAACCGGCACCGTCGTCCAAATCCACAGAGACTGCACCGCCCATCTCCAGGAGGTACCCATGAATTCTTCACAGACAGATGTTCAAACTTTGGCTGCCCGCGTTGAAAAGCTTGAATCCTCCAATCGCCGCTGGAAGTCCGCCAGCGCGATCGCACTGCTGTTCGTTATTTGCATGTTGCTCCTGAGCACCAGGCACGCGGAGCGCGTCGCCGCGGCCGCAAAGACCGATCGCATCGAACGGGACGTACTGCAAGTCCACACCGTCGAGGCGCAGGATTTCGTTTTGAAAGATGACGACGGCCACGTCCTCGCGCGCCTCAGCCTCTCCCCGCGAGTCGACGTGAAAAAGAAAGGCGGCGCATACCTGCTCCCGCGTGACGGAGCGATGCCCGGCCAAGCGGCCTTGCAATTCTACGACGACAAGGGCGGCGTGCTTTGGACCGCTCCTTCTGGTGCGGCACAGCTCCTTCCGGCAAGGTAAACGGAAAGTCGGGCAACTTTTGAAAGCGTCCACGGTTATCTTGAGTAGCCGTCGAGCGTCGGCCGTCAACGGTAGAGCACTCAAGGGCGCTCTTCATCACGCGTAGCTGGGATGCTGCGCCCTTGCGCGCCGCGGCAATTCCCGCTTCAGTTTGCGCAGCCAGCGCAATTCCAGCGTGAACTGCTCGATCACAAAGCTCACCATCCACACCGCCTCGTGATAAGGATGCCCCACCTCTTCCAGGATGGAGCGAAGCACTTCTTTCTCGCGCTCGAGTTCGTGCTCCAGGAATGTTCGCCGCCGCTCGATTTGTTTTTCAAAGACGCCCGGCCGCGCCTGCCAGGAGAGTGCGATCCAGGTCTGAAACGGTGGCCGTTCCCTCTGTGTGGTCCACTCCTCGCGCTCCAGCGCGTCGGCCAAGGCAGCGCGGCCTCTTGCCGTGGTTTCAAACGTGCTGCGCTCCGGCCCCGCGGCCGGCTCATCCGTTTCCAGAGTGCGGATCATTCCCGCGCGCGCCAGCTTCTCCAGCGAGTAATAGACCTGTGGCCGCGAAATTCCCGCCCAGTCCCGGATCTCGCGTCTTTCCAACTCCAGGTTTGCCTGATAGCCGTGCATCGGTCGCTCGGCGAGCAGGCTGAGCAGCACTAAATCTGGCGTCGTCAGCGCCAGACCTCTCCTCGCGCGTTTCCTCGGCCTCTCCGCGTGCCTCTGCACACTCACCGCCTCCGCGTTGTGGTTCTTCCTCATTGGCTCAAGTTCCTGCGCCCCGGCCCTGCGCGCCCTTCTTTTCCTCGCCTCTGTGGCCTCTGTTCTCTCCGCGTTCGCGGTGTTAAATCTTTTGCCCGTTCCTTCTTTTCCTGCTCCAGTACCACCACTCGCACTGTTCCGCCGGCAATCGCGGATTCCGCGCTTGTGCCACCGCCGCGCAGAACGTGTCCAGCACGCATGGGTCTTGCCGCTGTCCGGTCTTCCGGTTTAGCTTTTCATACATCCGGCGCGGCTCTTGCCTCGCTAATTGCCCCATGCTGCGAATCCCCAGCATCTCGAAATCTCGCAGCATGGCCGGCCCGATCGAGATCAGGTCCGCAAGCTGCCTTGTGGTATTGGCCATAAAAATCTCCTTGACTGGAATTTTTGTGTCCGCTATCCTCACCTAGTCTAAATAAGACTAGGTGTTGGGTCAAGGAGAAAATCGGCCATGCGCACCATTCTTCTCACGCTCGCCGCTCTCGCCCTGCTCTTCGGTTTTGTTGTCTCGAATGCTCATCCCGCTCAGGAGAAATCGCCCATGAACGTCAAACGCATCACCCCGGTCCTGCTGGTCAAGGAAATCGAGCCGCTCCTCCCGTTCTGGGTTGACCGTCTCGGGTTCGCCAAAACGATCGAAGTTCCCGAGGGGAACAAACTCGGTTTCGCAACTTTTCAGAAGGGATCGGTCGAGGTGATGTACCAGACCTATTCGAGCGTGGAGAAGGACGCGCCCGCCGGTATGTCTGCGGAAGCGCGCAAAGGCCCCACCTATCTGTACATGGAAGTCGACAATCTCGACGCCGTGCTTGCCGCTATGAAGGACGCAAAGATGGTCATGCCCCTGCGCACCGCGTTTTATGGCATGAAGGAGTTCGCCGTCCAGGATCCGGGCGGCCACTTCATCACCTTTGCCCAGCCCGTTGCTGCAGCCCAGCACTAGTACCGACGAGGCACTACCAGGTCATTGTTGGGGCGGGCTTGCCCCGCCCGCCGCGGCTTGGCACTCACCGCGTAATGGGCTACCCACTCAGCAGGGCGATTTTGAAGATTCAATTCCGGCTCCGCACTTGCATCGCCTGCGCGGAGTAAACCGCATTCAGATATTCGGTGAGTTTCGCGATTCGCGAGCGATCCGGCTGTTTCGCCATCATCGTTTGCAGGATGGGCTCCAGGAACCGTCCATATTGTTCCAATGTCGCTTTATCGTGCGCTGCAAACGCGCTCTCCACCGCCTTTTCCGTCGCCGGTGTGACCAGCTCCAGCCTTCCGACAAATGCCCGTGCGATTTGCGCCGGGGCCGGTTTGATCGAAAGCGGCAAAATCTTATTTACAAATCCCGCAGGCACGACATAAATCAGCCGGCTTCCTTCTTCAAACCACGAACCGCGCCACGTCTCCACCATTGCTTGCGCTTCATCTTGATACAGCCCTCGCGCCACCAGCATTCCTTCCAGTTCTCTTCCTAGGTCCGCAGCCTTCCCGGTCAGCTGGGGCGGCTCCAGCACCGCCTCTTTGGGTAGCGCCCCGCCAATCCGGTAGCCCATTTTCTCCGCGCGCCGCTCGAAGAGAATCGTATTGGGTATCTCTTCCTCCCCGCCATTCTCGATCTGCACTTTGCCGTCCGCCGTCAGCTTTGCGGAAATCGGCGCGCGAAACGTGGACACGCCGCGGTAAAAAAGAAACTTCTCCTGCTGCTCGCCCGTCGGCGTCTTCACGCGAAGCGGCGTCGCCGAAGTCATGCGCGCCGCGTAATAATGGCTATCCTGTCGCTGGCGAGGAAATTCCGCCCGCATACTTGGCGAGACCGTAACTGCATCCCAGGCTATGCTTCCGTCTGGATGCGCCTGGTACAGGCTCCCATCGAAAAGGTTTGCCGCCGGCTCCACGTGGCTGGCGCGCGGATACCATTCGGTGATCACGCCCTTCGAGAAGCTCACCTTCACCGATACGTTTTCTTCGCGCGAATCATAGAAATACAGCACCGGCGTTTCCATGCGCACCGTGCCGCGGAGCCCCAGCTTGAATCCGTCGCCGCGGAAGTGCTCCACGAAACCGGGCAAATCCGTCGAGCCGTTCAGTGCCGACCACTCCACCGCTTGCCCGTCTCGCCCGGCAATCGAGGTAAACGTGCCCCACTCATGCACCGTCAGCCCGGCATACACCGGCCGCGCATTTCGCGCGGGCAAAACACTCGCAATCGTGAAGCCGGCAACCAACAGCACAAAAGGGATCAATCTAGGCAGTTTCGAGGGCATGGCGGTCTCCTGATGGGGCATATCTCTTGAGGCTCCATCTGCGGGCTTTTCGCGCATCCCCAATCCAGACGCCCCGACGCCGTCAACTGTTAACCGCTCATTGTTTTCGCTGCCTTCGGTCGAGCAGCCATCCCAAGAAGTAGTACCAAGTAAAAAGGAGAATTGGTGTGGAGACCATGAAGGTCAGAACTTGACTGACGCCGAGACGACTCAACGCGGTTGTGAGTAACATGCTCGCAAGCAATGCGGGTAGACCCTGAGAGGATGGACGAAATCGCGATCAATCTAGGTTCAGCAATTTCATGGATTTCTCATAATCTGCGCTGTTTGCAACTACCGACACTGCAAAAAGTCATTCTGAGGGCATCCGATGAGGATGCCCGAAGAATCTCCGTCGATCGGAAGGTACAAATTCTGCGTTGGTGGCGCAAATCGCCTTGACAGTTTACATTTAGCTTCTAGTATACTACCTAGGAAGTACTGCGAACTCTGCTCCAAACTCCCTACGGCTGCGTCGCGCGGTCGATCAAATTCGCGATGTGGTTGTGCAGGTTCACGCGATCCTCATCATGGAGGTACATCATGTGTCCCGCGGTGTAGTAATCCAGTTTAATGTTCTTTTGCAGCGCCTCGGGCAGCCCTAGGTGCTCCATGGTGTGTTCCGTCGCGAAGAACGGCGTCGCCAGGTCGTAGTATCCGTTCTCCACCTGCACCAGCAGCTTGGGATTCATGATCATCGCTTGCGCTAGGTCAGTGTCCACGTTCGGTGCCCCCGGAAATCCGAATCGTCTTTGCTCTCTGCGCACCCAGTTCCAGGCTCCAAAAGCGTTTGCCGTGTTGTGGTACACCTTGTCCTTCCCGAATTTCAGCTCGTCGTGATTGTAGGAGTTGATCAGCGCGGTGAACGCTCCGCCCACCGCCGGACCCTCGGGGTCGCCCTGCGCGTTCTCTTCCAGCAAGTCGTAGGTGTAGCCGGTGAACCGCGCATCGATGCGTCCCGTCGTCAGCCCTTCTTTCCGCTGCAGTTCCGCCCGGAACTGGCTGAGCGTCACGCGCAAATCTGCCTTCATCAGGTAGTCTTCGGACAGACCGGTAAAATACGAAACTCGTTTCGCCACCGCCGCTTTGTCGCTGGAGGAAAGAGCCGCGCCTTTGTACAAGGCCGCAGCGTACTCTCCTTGCGCATACTTCCGCGCTTCTTCGATGAACGCCGCCACGTCCGCCGGCCGGTCCTTCAACACCTTGTGATACCAAGCGACTGCCGCGTAACTCGGCAGGTAGAACACGCACGGCCGGTCGTCTCCCGGCGTAAACGTAAGCGATGATAAATCAAGCACCGACGAAATCAGCACGATCCCATTCAAGTGCACGGTGTCGCGCGATTGCAGGTAGTTTCCCAGCGCAGCCGAGCGAAACGTCCCGTAGCTTTCTCCAATCAGAAACTTCGGCGAATTCCACCGGTCGTTCCGGCTCAGGTACGTCACAATGAATTGCCCGAAGGCCTCGATGTCCTCGTCGATCCCAAAGAAATCCTTTTCCTGCGCTTTGCACACCGCGTGGCTGTAGCCCGTTCCCATCGCGTCGATGAATACCAAGTCTGTCTTGTCCAGCAGAGTCTCGCCGTTGTCCACCAGCTTATAAGGTGCCGGCGGCGTGAATGTTCCATTCACTGTGTACGCTCGCCGCGGCCCGAACGCCCCCATGTGCAGCCACATAGTTGCCGAGCCCGGCCCGCCGTTATACAAAAACGACACCGGCCGCGTGCTCAGGTCCTTCACGTCATTCTTTGTGTACGCCACTGAATACAGCAGGCCGGTCGCCTCGCCCTTGTCGTTCTTCAACAGCGTGGTGCTCGCCGTCGCTTTATAAGAAATCGTCTGGCCGCCGACGCGAATCGAGTGATCCGTCACCGACGATTCCTCCTTCGTCGCCGCCGCGTCGCACTTCTCATCGGTCTTGGCGTCGGGCGTTCTAACGCCCCTCTCCGCCGCCGGCGCCTGTGCCACCGCGCGCCCTGCGAGCCACAGACTGAAAACCAGCGCGAACACGCACAGACTCAGAGTTTTCCGCATTCTAGTCTCCTCCTCGACAATTTCGATGAATTCTGCCTATTGCTTTGGTTGCGACGGCAATGGCGGCACGCGGCGCTCCATCTCCGTCGGCACGGCAATCGACCGCGCGCCGTTCTTGCCGACAGAGCGCACCGCAAAGAAGTGATTGTCCGTGGACACACCCTTCAAAACAGCTTCGCCGGATTCCGCCGCAAAGTCATAGACGTGCCAGCGCGGGTCGGTCGTTTCACGCCACAGGATTTCGAAGCCTGCGCGCTCCGCATCCTCCTCTGCTTCCCACGAAACCTTCGCGTCCGGCGTGACCGCGCCTTTCAGTCGAGCATTCGTCGGAGACGCCGGAGCCATCGCCAATTGCCGCAGCACCTCTGCATTGTCGCGAGCCACATTGCCCATAAAGATAGAATTCAAGTATTTTTCGAAATCCCCGTACTCGATGCCGTTTTCCGTGCGCGGTGTCTGGTGCTGATGGTTGTAGTCTTCCAGCGGCTCCGTGAAGCGCACCGCGGGCAGGCCCGCTTTATAAAACGGGTAGTGATCCCCGCCGCGCCCGTAACGGTCTTGGCGAAATACCATTCGAATAGCGCTCTGGCCATCAATTTCTTCTACAGCGCGCGCCAATTCCCGTGACGGCGAATCCGCATCATCAATCTCGCCGTTCCCGGAGAAAAGCCGCACGCGATGCGGTCCACCTGGCGCGGGATCTGCTCCAACAATGTCGTCATCCAACATTCCGCCGACGGTATAGCCTTGCTGCTTCACCCACTCGAGCAAATGCGTGCTGCCCAGCAGTCCTTGCTCTTCTCCGGAAACCGCAGCAAACAGAATCGTGGCGCGGTAGTTCCCGAACTTCCCGTGCCCGTTCGCTTCCGGCCTACTCAACAGCCGGGCGCATTCGACGCTCACGGCCGTCCCGGAGGCGTCGTCATCCGCGCCCGGAGCATCCGCGGCCGGATCCATCACGTTCGAAGGCCGCGAATCAAAGTGCCCCGAGACGATGAAAATAGTCTTCGTGAGCTTGGGATCCGAGCCCGGCAGAATTGCATACACGTTTTCCAGCGGAATCGGTTTCCCGGAAGTGCGCTCCGAGGTCGATTCGAATTTGTCTACCACCACCTGCAGCTTTCCGCCGGAATCTTTCGCAATCTCATTCAATTGCGCGGCAATCGCATCACGAGCGCAGCCAATCCCACGCTTCGGGTCCGTCCAAGAAGAGAGCGTCAGCCGCGTTCCGCAGCCCACCAAGTTGTGGATCAGCCCGCGCATCGACTTTTCATCAATGCTCTGCCGCGCGATTGCTCCCAAAGGTCTCGGCCGCAATTTCACTTGCGGCTTCCCTTGCGGCGGTTCCGCGGGATCGCGCGCGGTCTGCTGCGCCAAAGCGGGCGCTGTCGCCGCGAGCAACAGCATCAGCGCAGACCCACTTACTTTTCGTGCGAGTCCAACAATCGTGCTCCTTCGATTCCTCATGTGTTCTCCTACGGCGGATTTGCATCAAAAAGGAATAGGCATTCTAGCGCGAACCCGCCGGGATAGGCATCGGGCAAACCCTTTTCCCCCCGTTCCGCACCTAAATGCTTGTGAATCTCCACAAATAATTTAGAATCTCCGCTGGCCAAACATGGCGAACGCAGCATGCCAACAAAGGGCAGGAGTCCTTGGCTGGGCATCGTTGCTGCGAGCCCGAAACAGGAGGAACCCATGAAACGCAACTTCTACATCGGAGCCATTTTTCTCGCGCTTCTCGCCGCACTCGCGGCCGGATCAGTCATGCTCGAGAAAAAAGCCAAGGCGGAGGCCGCGGGAATCCAGGCGCCGCGCTTCGAAGTGGATCCTCTCTGGCCCAAGCCGCTTCCGAACCATTGGGTCCAAGGCATGTCGGTTGGCGTCTCCGTGGATTCGCAGGACCACATTTGGATTGTTCATCGCACGAATACCTTCGAACCGATGGAAATTTACGCTACCGCGAAGCCGCCCGCCGCGGAGTGCTGCATTCCCGCGCCTGCAGTTCTCGAGTTCGACGAAGAAGGCAACCTCATCGGGCACTGGGGCGGACCCGGCGAAGGATACGACTGGCCTGATTCGAACCACGGCATCACCGTCGATTACAAAGGTAACGTATGGATTGGCGGCAACAGCCGCGGCAAAGACAAAACCTTCTATCATGACAATCAAATTCTGAGATTCACGCAGGACGGCAAGTTCCTGATGCAAATCGGCCATCCCAACAAGAGCGAAGGCAGCAACGATCCTGACAACCTCAAGGGCCCGGCAAAAATGTTTGTGGATAAAGCCACCAACGAACTGTACGTCGCCGACGGTTACGGCAACCATCGCGTGGTTGTGTACGACGCCGAGACCGGAAAGTACAAGCGGCACTGGGGTGCCTACGGCCACAAACCCGACGACACCGACCTCGGCCCGTACAATCCGGATGCGCCGCCGGCGCAACAGTTCCGCAATCCGGTGCACTGCGCCGAGCTCGCCAACGATGGCCTGCTCTATGTTTGCGACCGCCCCAACGATCGCATCCAGGTGTTCAAAAAGGATGGCACCTTCGTGAAGGAAGCTTTCATCGCGAAGCGAACTTTGGGTGACGGCTCCGCCTGGGACATTGCGTTCTCGAAGGATCCGCAACAGAAATACATTTTTCTTGCGGACGGTTCGAACGAAAAAATCTACATCCTGCTCCGTGACACGCTCGAAATCCTGACCGCCTTCGGCGATGGCGGACGCCAGCCGGGGCAGTTCTACGCCGTGCACAGCATCGCCGCGGATTCGAAAGGCAACATCTTCACCACAGAAACTTATCGCGGCCAGCGCGTCCAGAAATTTGTTTACAAGGGAATGGCGCCGGTCACCAAAAAAGAGCAAGGCGTCGTCTGGCCCTCCGCGAGCAAATAGCGAACGAGCCGGATTCATTCTCATAGGAGCGGCCATGCACAAATCGATTTTCACTCTTCTCGCAATTGTTTTTGCACTGTCCATTACGAATAAATTCCCCGCGCAAAGGCAGAGCACGCAAAGCCTCGCGCCGCACCAGCCTCGGGGAACGGCTACCGATGTCAGCAGCGCCGAGATTCAGTCCTTGGTGCAAAAGACCGCGGCGGATCGAATCAGCGATCAAGCCATCCGCGTGGTGAGCATCAATGGGGAATACAACCTGGGCGTCGGCGTGGTGCATCGCGCCAAAACCTCCGGTGCGCAAGCGGGCGGCGGCATCGAACACAGCCAGATCACAGAGATTTATCACGTCATGGAGGGCAACGCGACGCTGGTTACAGGTGGCTCCATGGACAACCTCTCAGAGTTCCCTGCCGACCATCCCGTCGTTACTGTTCTCAACGGCCCCAGCACACGGGGGGGCCCCATCCAGAATGGCGTCAGCCGCAAAATCGGCCCGGGCGATGTCGTCATCATTCCCCCGAACACCCCGCACTGGTTCAGCGAAATCACTTCGGACCAGATCGTGTATTTGGTTGTGCGCGTCGATCCGCACAAAATCTTGCCGGCGGGCTACGTGGCCAAGTAAAGAAAAACAACCATGTTTCGAATTCATCGCCTCCTTGTCGCCGCGTTGTTTCTCTTTCTGCCCTTCTTTGCTCGTGCCCACGACATTCCCAACGATGTGACGGTACAGATGTTCGTCAAGCCGGAGGGGACACATCTCCATCTGCTGGTTCGCGTGCCGCTCAAGGCCATGCGCGACATCAGCTTTCCCCAGCGCGGCCCTGGCTATCTTGATATAGAGCGCGCCGCCGTTCTGCTTCCGGGCGCGGCCAGGTTGTGGATCGCGGGATTCTTCGAAACCTACGAAGGCGGCGCGCTTCTGCCTAATCCCCAAGTAGTCTCCACGCGCATTTCACTTCCCTCCGATTTTTCCTTCGCCTCTTATGAACAGGCCCTGGCCCACGTCACGGGTCCGCCGCTTCCCCATTCCACGGATGTGGCTTGGGACCAAACCATGCTGGACGTTCTGTTTGACACTCCCATTCAGTCGGATCGCTCGCGTTTTTCCATCCAGCCGAGATTTGCGCGCCTGGGTCTGCGCGTCATCACTGTTCTTCGGTTCCTTCCTCCCGGCGGCGCGGTCCGTGCTTTCGAATTCGACGGCGACCCGGGCCTCGTCCGGCTCGATCCTCGATGGCACCAGGCGGCTTTGCGCTTTGTGGATCTGGGTTTTCTTCACATCCTCGACGGCACTGACCATCTCCTTTTCCTCTTCTGCCTGGTCATCCCGTTCCGCCGGCTTCGCGCGCTCATCCCTGTTGTCACCGCGTTTACCGTGGCGCATTCCCTCACCTTGATCGCTTCTGCTTACAATCTCGCTCCGGATTTTCTCTGGTTTCCGCCGCTCATCGAAACGCTCATCGCCGCCTCCATCGTTTATATGGCGCTCGAAAACATCGCTGGAGCCAGCTCCCTCGGACGCCGCTGGATGATTGCATTCGGCTTCGGCCTGGTGCACGGATTTGGTTTCTCGTTCGCGTTGCGGCAGTCGCTCCAGTTTGCCGGGTCGCATCTCCTTACGTCCTTGCTGTCGTTCAACATCGGCGTCGAGCTGGGCCAGCTTCTCGTCCTCATTCTGTTGATTCCGTTGTTGCAACTCTTCTTCCGCTACGCCGTTGCCGAACGCATGGGCACCATCATCGTTTCGGCTCTGGTGGCGCATACGGGCTGGCATTGGATGCTCGACCGAGGGTCGCGCCTGCGCCAGTTTTCCTTCGAGTGGCCAGCCCTGAATGCCGCGTTGCTGGCTTTGGCCGCGCGCTGGCTGCTGTTGTTCATGATCCTGGCCGGGCTGCTCTGGCTCTTTCGAATGGCGGTCCGCAGGTGGGCCGCACGCCCTGTTGCCGTCCCTGAATCTGCTGAGCCGGTCATGCACCCGATTCTCACTCCGGTGAAACCGGCGGCCTCCATCGAGCCCGGTGCCTCTCGCGATCGCCCCAACTGAGCTGTCTTGCGCTGATCCCCGATTTCACGGAACCATTCCTCTTGTCCAGTAAGCGCGTTGTGCGCAAATGGACGGCTCTCCCGATGGCCGTTGGCGCTTTGTAATCGACCGCTCCTGTTCCGGATGGCGAAGAGAAGGCGCGCGGTCTATTCTGAGTTATCCAGACGGGAGCAAAGACCTATGAGATGCCTGCGACTTCTCCAGCAAGCGCGGCGGAATGGGATCAAATACGCGGCCGCCATTGCCGCGATCTTTCTCGTTGCCACCACTTGTCCAGCCCAGTCAAAACCGGAAAAAGCGGCAACGCCCGCAGAGCAGCAGCCCGGCTTGGCCTTGACTCAGGAACTCAATAAGTATCCGGGTTTGCTTCCCGAGTTCGGTCAATTGCTCGCCAAGCTGCAGAACAACGTACAGTTTCCGGCTCCGCGATCCGAAAGCCGTCTCCTGCCCCTCTTACCTGCATCCACGATGTCCTATATCGCCTTTCCGAACTATGGTGACGCGGCAAACCAGGCGCTCCAGGTTTTGCGGCAAGAGCTGCAAGATAGCGCAGTACTCCGCGATTGGTGGCACCATGGCGACATGGCCACCGGTGGTGCCAAGATTGAAGAAACTCTGGAAAAGTTCTATCAACTCCACCAATACCTGGGTGACGAAATTGTGGTCTCCGGCGCAATGGAAGGCCAAAATGCAAAATTCCTGGCCGTTGCGGAAATCCGCAAGCCTGGCCTGAAGAAATTTCTTGAGCAACTCGTTACCGAATACGGTGGCGAATCCAAGGCCGGAGTGCGCGTGCTGGATTTGCAGGAACTTGCCACGGCCAAGGACAAAAACCCGGAGGAACTCACCTTAGTGGTCCGCCCTGATTTTATCCTGGTAGCGGAGAATGTGGCTGCACTTCGGAGCTTTAGCACCGCGCTGGACGTGAGGAGCCAGGAGTTTGCCTCCATCGCCTTCGGGCGGCGCGTCGCCCAGGAGTATCAAGGCGGCGTGACCGTACTAGGGGGAGCCGATCTCCAGAAAATCATGAATCAAACTTCACCCGGCTCAAAGCAGAGTGCGGAGTTTCAGCGCAGCGGATTTGCCGACATGAAGTATTTGATTTGGGAGCACAAGGGCGAGGGCACTCAGTCCTTCAGCCAGGGCGAATTGAGCTTCACGGGTCCGCGGCGCGGGTCGGCATCCTGGTTGGCGAAGCCGGCGCCGTTGGGCAGTTTGGATTTTGTTTCACCCGACGCCATGATGGCAGGTGCCGTGGTGCTCACCAGCCTGTCTCAGATTTTTGACGATGTGAAGGAACTCGGCGGCCCTTCGAGTGCTGACCCATTCGCGGCGATCGCGGGCGGGGAAAAGGCTCTCAATCTCAGTGTGAAGGACGATCTGCTCAACCAACTCGGCGGCGAACTCACCATAGAGCTCGACACTATCACGCCGCGGCAACCCGCGTGGAAGGCTATGTTCAGCGTGCGCGACACCGCCCGCTTGCAGAAAACGCTCAATACTTTGCTGGCCGTGACGCAGATTCAGACAGAACACGTCGATGATCCAGGAGGCGCGTACTCAACCGTCCGCATCCCTTCGCAAAATCCTGTCGAACTTGCTTATACGTTTGTGGATGGCTATCTGATCATCGCTTCCAGCCGCGACGGTCTTGCGGAAGCGGTTCGGCTGCATCGGTCCGGCGGATCGCTGGCAAAGTCACCGAAGTTTCTGGCGGCACGCCCGCCCGGCCATTCTCCGGATGCTTCCGCATTGTTCTATGAAGATCCGCTCAGAATGGTGGCGCTCCAGATGCAGCGGCTCGCGCCGGACCTGGCGCAATCTTTGGCGCAGGCTTCGAGTGTGGCTTCGCCGGCCGTTGTCTATCTTTATGGCGACGAAACCGCGATTCGCGAAGCCAGCAGTAGCGGCGCTTTCGACGTCGGCGGGATTTTGGTGGTGGCGGCCATTGCCATTCCCAACCTGTTGCGGTCGAGAATGGCTGCCAATGAGGCGTCTGCCGTGGGCAGCCTGCGTTCCCTAAATACGGCCCAGATTACCTACGAAGCGACGTATCCCAAGAAAGGCTTCACTCCCAATCTGGCCACGCTCGGGCAAGATTCCCGGGGGGCTAATTTCCAATCGCCAGACCACGCGAGTTTTCTCGACGACACTCTGGTGAATCAAACCTGCGCGGGAGACGCTTGGTGTACGAGGTCCGGATACCACTTCCGCGTTACAGCGTCTTGCAAACAGCACGTGTGCACCGAATACATCGTGGTTGCCACGCCCGTCGACAACAACACGGGCACGCGGAGCTTCTGCTCTACCTCGGAAGGGGTCGTTCGCTGGAAAAAGAGCGCTCCTCTGACGTCGCCGCCCACCGTCGCGGAATGTAAGAGCTGGCAGGTCCTGCAATAGCAGTCAACTTTTCCCTTTTTGTACCAACTCTGCCCGTTAGAGCATCTTCAGAGAATCCTCAGCAACGGGGGAATTCGGTGAAATTTGCGAAGATTGTGTTTTGGGTCGCGGCCATTTGGGGATTCCTGGTCGTCACGCCGCTGTACTTCATGTTCGACCGGATCGGCCGCGATGATCCGCCGCCCATCACGCATCCGGGGTTTTTCTATGGATTCGTGGGCGTCACGCTGGCGTGGCAAATCGCGTTTGTGTTCATCGCCAGGGACCCCTTGCGCTTTCATCCCTTGATGATCCCTTCCGTTTTCGAGAAGTTCAGCTTCGGCATTGCCGTGCTTGTCCTCTTCTCGCAGGGGCGAATGCACGCACCTGATCTGTTGTTCGCTGGTGTGGATCTCGTGCTCGGGATCCTTTTTGTGACCTCTCATTTCAAAACATCTCCTAGCACACAGCCTAGCGCTGTTGGTCGTTAGCGGCCTTCGCAAGTTCTACGGCAAAGCCGTAAGCTAGTGCTAACCCAGCTTGCATGGGCGAACAGCTAGGGAGGAAAAAACCATGGTCATTTGCGATCTCTGCGGCCAAGCAAAGGGCTGTCAGCAGAAAGAGATTGATGGGAAGGAATACGACATCTGCTCTGAATGCTGGGACCCAATTGCGCAAAAGTTAAAGGGAAAAGGGAGAGAGAAACATCGGGAAACGGTATTTCTGCCACGCACCCGCATCAAAGAAAGTGAAGAGGATGAGCCGCTGCCGCTACCGGGAGAGCCGCCGGTAATCCAAGGCGCGGCGCCTGTTTGCTGATCTCCGTTATCCAATCACTTTTCCCTAATTTTTGTGCTTATCTGGGGGTATGCTAACGTTTCCCTTTTATGAAGAAGCGCATTGGCGTGCTCTTGAGTGGCCGCGGCTCGAACTTCGAGGCCTTGGCGGAATCCGTCGCGGCGGGGCGTATTCCTAACGCGGAAATCGCCATGGTCATCAGTAACCGCGAAGGCGCGCCGGGAATCGATCGCGCGAAGGCGCGCGGTATGGCCACGCGGGTGATTCCTTCGAAGGGCCTGGAGCGCGAGGCTTACGACCGGCAAGTTGCTGCGGTTCTCGACGAACACAAAGTGGATTTGATTTGCCTTGCCGGCTACATGCGCTTGCTGTCTCCGTATTTCGTCGCTAAATTTCCCAATCGCATCCTGAATATTCATCCTTCACTGCTGCCGTCGTTTCCGGGGCTCGAATCGCAGCGGCAGGCGCTTGAATACGGCGTGAAATTCGCCGGTTGCACCGTGCATTTTGTGGACGAGAATCTCGACGCCGGCCCGATTATCGTGCAGGCCGTCGTTCCGGTGAAAGATGACGACACGGAGGCTTCGCTCTCCGAGAGAATCCTGAAAGAAGAGCATCGCATTTATTCCGAAGCCGTTCGCATTGTTCTTGAGGGAAAATATAAGATTGCAGGCCGGCGCGTCTTGCAGTTGTAAAGTAGGAACCATGACCCATGGTGCAAAACAAAGACTCGAGATGACTGAACACAAATTCATATCCGTGGAAGAGCAGCTCAGCTACATCAAAAAAGGCGTGGCCGAAATCATTCCGGAACCGGAGCTGGCCGTGAAGCTCGAAGCTTCGCGGAAAACTGGAAAGCCACTGCGCGTCTATCTCGGTGTGGATCCCACGGCGCCCGATCTTCACCTGGGGCACACTGTGGTGCTGCGCAAGCTGAAGCATTTTCAGGACCTGGGCCACACCGCCGTTTTCCTGATTGGCGATTTCTCCGCGATGATTGGCGACCCCACCGGCGTATCCGAAACACGCCCGCCGTTAACGCGCGAGCAAGTGGACGCCAATGCCAAGACTTATCTCGAGCAGGTTTACAAAATCCTCGACCGCGAAAAGACCGAGGTCCGCTACAACAGTGAGTGGCTCGACAAACTGCCTAGCTACGACATCGTCCGCCTCTGCGGCCACTATCAGCTGTCTCGTCTGCTTGAGCGAGAAGACTTTCGTAAGCGCCTCGAATCGGGGCAAGCGTGGGAATTAAGAAGGCAACGGAGGGAGGCTCTGAAGTCGTATGCCGAGGGGTTAGAAGTAAAGAATCCTCCAGCGATCCCCGATTTGGAAGCAAGAAAAACTCTTGCTCCTATAGAACCCGCAAAGACCACAGATTTGGCACAGCCGATTTCTGTCCACGAACTGCTTTATCCCCTGCTGACCGCCTACGACGCCGTGATGCTCAGATCCGACGTTGAACTCGGTGCCACCGAGCAAAAATTCAACCTTCTGGTGCACCGCGAAATCCAGCCCGAGTACGGCTTGCCCGGGCAAGCGATCCTGACCATGCCGATCCTCGTGGGTCTCGACGGCCAGCGCAAAATGTCCAAGAGTCTCGGCAACTACGTCGGCATCACCGAACCACCGTCGGAAATGTTCGAGAAAATCATGTCGATCTCAGACTCTTTGATATGGCCGTATCTGGAACTACTCACGGATAGACCGGCAGACGTTATTAAGAACCTCCAGAAAAACGTCCTGGCAGGCACGACTCACCCCAAACAAGTCAAACTATCCCTAGCGAGTGAGATCGTGAGAGGCCTCTACGGCGAAGATGCCGCGCTGAAGGCTGCGGCAACATGGGACATCAAGTTCTCTAAGCGAGAAGTGCCCGAGGATACGCCGGTGAAGCATTTGCTGAAGGACAATTACATTGGCTCCAAGCCCGGCAAGATGAGACTGTCTCGGGCATTGTTGAGTCTCGATGCCGCCCCTTCTCGTGCAGAGGCTGAACGCTTGATTAAGCAGGGCGCAGTCGAACTAGATGGTGCCGTGATCACCGACCCTACCTGTGAAATCGACCTCGATACCCCCCAAAAACACCTGCTGAGGATTGGCAAAAAGCAACTCTTCTATTTCATAGTTCAGTGAACTCGTGGGTGTGCGTTATGCGAGGATCTCGGCGACGAGCTGCGTTGTGTGCTCGGCGATGGCGGGCGCGGCGGTAAGGCCGGGGGACTCCATGCCCACGAGGTGGATCGCTTGCGGCACCTTGGGGTCGCGCGTGATCACAAAATCCACGATGCCTTTGTGACTGGGGGGCGCGAGCTTCGGGCGAAGGCCCGTGTAGCCAAGCTGTAAATCGCGCTCTTCGATTTCCGGTAACAGCGTTTTCGCGCTGTGCGCAAAGTCCGCAATGGGCAAGCGGTTCTTTTCGTAGTTGTCTTTTCCTTCCACGTACGTCGCCGTCGGGCCAAGAAGAAAGGTTCCCCACAACGTTTTGGTGAAATGCACGCCCAGGCTCAGGCCGTCCGAATGCGGCAGCGGATAAACGAGGTTATTGATGAGCGAAGAGCGCGGGCCGCGCACTTCGCAGTATTCGCCGCGCACGGGATAAATTTTCCACGAGTGATTGCCGAGCATCGCCGCGACTTCATCGGCGTAAAGTCCCGCGGCGTTGATGACGCAGCGCGCTTCGATGGTCTCCGCCTGGGAATCCTCTTCGTCGCCGATGCGCAGCCCGACGCGGATCGCGTCGCCGGAAGGTTCGAGCGAAACTACTTGCGCGCGCGTGACGATGTTCGCACTTTGATTCGTGGCCACTCGCGCGTAGGCGTGAACGAGTTCTTCGGCGGAGACAATACCGGTGGAGGGCACTTCGAGCGCCGCCACGCCCTGGATATGCGGCTCGCGCTTGCGGATGTCGTCCGCGCCAATCAGCCGCAAGCCTTCCACGCCGTTGTCTTCACCGCGCTTCTTTAGCGCGAGCAGTTCTGGTTCTTCGTGGGCATCGGCGGCGACCACCAGCTTGCCGCAGTGGCGGAAAGGAACGTTGTGCTTGGCGCAGAATTCGTAAGTGAGGCGATTGCCTTCGACGCACAGGCGCGCCTTGAGCGAATTCTTCGGATAATAAATTCCCGAGTGGTTGACGCCGCTGTTACGCGTGCTGGTGGCCATGCCCAGCTTGGGAAATTGTTCGACAAGAAAAACGTCCTGCCAACGCGAAGAAATGGCGCGAGCGATGGCGCAGCCGATCACGCCGCCACCGATGATTAGGATGTTCGCTTGATCCATGTGTGCGAAGATTCGAAATTAGAAAATTGAAATGGGAAAATAGAAACTCCGCCTTTCTATAACTCCGCTATGGTTGCTGGTTCCCATTTTCACTTTTCTATTTTCCGATTTCCAGCTATTGGTCGCCGCCGACTTCGTCGAAGAAGGGCTTGCACGGGACGAGCCGCGCCTCCGTGCCGTCATGCACGGCGTAGGAAGCTTGTTTGCTCGCCTCGTAGCCGTTGCGCCAGAGCGAAGCGGCGCCGTGTGCGCCGTCTTTGTTGATGGCGTAAAAGTAAATGTGGAAGGTGCCGAGCTTTTTCTTGTCGTTTTTGTAGTTGCGAGCAACGCGGGCCATGGCTTCGAGGCACGCATCCGTGGGTGATTTTCCCTGACGCATCATTTCAATGATGGTGTGCCCGCCGCTGATTTTGATGTTTTCCTCGCCCTTACCCGTCGAGCCCGCAGCACCGACTTCGTTGTCCACGCAGCAGCCCGCGCCGATGATGGGGGAATCGCCGACGCGCCCGGGAATTTTCCAGGAGAGCCCGGAAGTCGTGGTGGTTGCGGAGATGTCGCCCTTGGCGTCCACCGCCATGCAGGGAATCGTTCCGGTGGGCGGATGCGCGATGACGCGTTCGGCGTAGGCGATTTTTTCCTGGTCGCCATCAAAAAGCGTGGCCATGTGCTCTTTCCATTCGGGTGAATCGATTCCGGGCCGCCAATTCAACGAAGATTTGGCTTTCCACGCGAGCCAGATTTTCCGCGAGTGCTCCGTCAGCAGATTCATTTCCTCGAAGCCCTCTGCCACCGCGAAGCGGCGCGCGCCATCGCCCACAATCATGATGTGATTGGTATTTTCCATCACGGTTTTCGCGAGACGCGCGACGTTTTTGATGCGGCGCACGGAAGCAACGGAGCCTGCCCGGTGTGTGGGACCATGCATGACGCTGGCGTCGAGTTCGACTTCGCCCTCTTCATTGGGCAAGCCGCCGTACCCGACGGAATCGTCGTTGGGATCATCTTCGACGACCGTGACGACAGACACGACGGCGTCGAGCGTGTCACCGTTTTTCTTGAGAATGTCCATGCCCTTGTCGAGGGCGTGGAGGCCATTGGCGCTGGAGATAATGAGTGGGCGCTTGCTTTGGGCGGGAAGGGCGAGGTTCGCAAGCGAAAGCGCGTCCCCATTCGGTGGCGTGCGGCCAAAGAGCTTATTCGCGCCGGCAAGGGCGCTGCCAGCCAGCGAAGTGAGAAAGAATTTGCGGCGTGACCACAGTTCCATGTTCATTTCCTCCTGAAAGCCCGGAGGCAATATACAACAGCCGAGGTTAGAAGCTAGAGGCCCAGGGTTGGCGTCCGTCCCGCACGGGGGCAATTCAGGCCAGGCAAATCAAACGGCTTTGGCCTTCACATTCGAGGGATTCCGACACGGCGAACGAGATCCTGAAACCTGGGATCGCTGCGGAGCGGGTTCATTCGGGGATCCACCCCGATCCAAGGTATTCAAGTCGACCGCTGAAGGAAAGCCTGATCGAGGGACTCGAAGGCCTTTTCGTTTTCACGTAGCTCGGCATAAGCAGACGCCACAATGAACCGGCAGACATAACGTTCCTTGGCCATGGCTAGCGCTTTGCCCAAGACTTCCCTGGCCTGGCTGTTTTGGCCCACATGCGCGAGTGCTGCTGCCGCGGAGCTGATTACTGTGGGGCTGTCCGCAAACCGAACAGCGTTCTCTGCGGCCCGGAGCGTTTCGGGACGGCGCCCCATTTGAGCGTTGGCGAGCGCGAGCATCGCATAAGGAAGGCCCGCCGCAGGTTCGAGCTCAGTCGTTTTCTGGGCTTGCTCGATAGTCTCGGACATTCGTCCAGAGAAGTAGTAGATCCACAGCGCTTCGTTGCGGCTTTCGAGGGCGAGCGGATCGAAGAGGTAGGCCTGCTGCACGCGAGAGATCGCTTCGTCAAAGTGCCCCAGAGTCGCCAGGTAAGTGGCATAACCCAATTGCGCTTCAGGCAAATTGGGGTTGATCTCCAGTGCACGGCGATACTCCTTTTCCGCCGCGGCCCAGTCCCAATCGAAAAGCAAGCGTACATCGCCAAGCTTGACGCGCGCGGCAGCAAGGTTGGGATCAAGCTGCAAGGCTCGCAGCGCGGCTTCCTTTGCCCGTGGCATCACCTCAGTCGGAGAACTGTAATACGTGTTCATCCTGGTGTAGGCTTCGGCTAGAGCTGCATGGATGCGCGCGTCGTTTGGGTCCTTGGCTAAGCCTTCTTGAAAGTACTGAATTGCTCTGGTCTCGCTCTCGCGCGTACCTTCCCCGAGCGCGTGCAGGCCCAACAGATACTTGTCGTGACTCTCCAGATTCACTTGCGAGTTTGCCGAGATGCTTGTAGCCGCGGGCAACAATTGGATGGAAAGAGAATGGGTAATCTTCTCCGCGATTTCCCGTTGGATGGTCAAGACGTCCGTAAGCGGGCGCTCATAGGTTTCGGCCCATAGATGCGTTTGTTCCCCTGCCTGAATGAGCTGGGCGGTGACTCGCACGCGGTCTCCGCCGCGCCGAACGCTTCCTTCCAGCAAATAGCCAACACCCAGCTCCTGGCCAATTTGGGCAATGGTTTCCTTGGTATGTTTGTACCGGACAATTGAGGTTCGAGCGATAACGCCGAGCCTGACGGGTTGGAGCTGGCCCAGCTGGGCAATCATCTCCTCCGTGAGACCGTCGGCAAAATAGTCTTCACGCGGGTCCCCGCTCAGATTCTCAAAGGGGAGCACTGCCAGCATGGCCCTTTGCGAAGAGGAGTTCCGTGCCGGCCAGAAATGCCGCCCTATCAAAATCCCCGTTATGGCTAGCACTGATAAAGTCAGGGGCCACAACCATAGGCTTCTCTTTTGGCCGAGCGGCACCGCTGCCGCAGTTGGAGTTGGCTCAGAAGTCTGTGGGGCCGCTGGAAGAGCCGCAGCCGGTTCTCCGTCCTCCTTCACAGCTGCAACGAAGCGATAGCCTCGCCGGGGGATGGTCTCGATGTATTTGCGCCCGTCTTCGCTATCGCCCAGCACCTGGCGCAGATTGAAGATGCGCCGTGCCAGATTGCCTTCCTCGATGAAGACACCCGGCCAGACTTTTTCCAGAAGCTCTTCCTTTTCGACGATGTGCCCGGCCTTCTCGACCAACACGAGAAGGGTCTCCAGGTCCTTTGGCGGGAGTATGACGGGCTGGCCATAGCGTCGCAAAACCCGCTCCACGGCGTCGAGTCGGTAAGAACCGAATTCGTATAAGTGCTTTGCTTTCAACGGCACACCCAACGGAAGAACTTCGCAAGAAATCTTTCAGAACTCCTCAAAGACATTCAAAACCTTTGGTGGCAGCATCCCGAAACGCAGGCAGTTTGGGTGCCTCATTTCAGTTCCTGAGAATGCCCGCGATTCTAGCGCATCCGGGGCCGCTTTAGGAATGAAACGCCGTGGATGGGCTGGTCACATTTGTCACCAAAGGAGGTTTCTAACATGAAAATTGGACGACTCGCGACACAATTTCAACATTCGATGTTGGCTTTCGTTCTGGTGGGCGTTTGTCCCCCAGGCGCGCTGGCGCAGAACGGACACCTGCATGAGACGACAGCGCAGCCTCAACAATTGACATCGGCACAGAGCGCACTTCTAAAAGTCGTTCGGGATAACACCGAGCGCTTCAAAGATGTATCGGTGGCCGAGCGGGAGGGGTACTCGCTTCTATTCGGCTGCGTGAGCGGACCAGACTCGGGGGCAATGGGACTCCATTACGTAAACTTGCCGCTCGTAGCCGCCGGCGTTGTCGACGCCACACGTCCTCAGATCGTAATCTATGAGCCGATGCCAGACGGCCGCCTGCAACTCATCGGCGCCGACTTTCTGGTGATTGCAAGTGATTGGGACAAAGCTCACCCGGGACAAGGGGCGCCACAGCTCATGGGACAGCTCTTTCATTATTTTGAGAGCCCCAATCGCTTCGGGCTTCCCGCGTTCTACACGCTTCATGTGTGGGCGTGGAAAGAAAATCCCAACGGCGCGTTCGTGAATTGGCATCCCAACGTTTCATGCCAATCCTTTGCCGGTCAGTAGCTTGAGCAAAGGCAAGCTCGTCGAATGCCAACTTTTTGTTTAACACATCTTGTTTGGAAAAGGAGAAGACATGAAAGCATTACCATTGATTGGGTTGGTTCTGGTGCTGGCGGTGTCACTGGCCGCGGCGCCGGGCGAATCATGGCGGATGAAAGCCGATTATGTAGAAGCCTGCAGTTGCCACTTGTTCTGTCAATGTTATTTCAACAAACAAGCGGAACATCCCATGTGCGAGTTCAACATGGCGGTGACCGTCCGCGAGGGGCATTCCGGGAGCGTGAATCTGGCCAATGCCAAATATTGGTTGACAGGTGATCTCGGCGAAAAGTGGGGAACAGAGAAGAAAGGATCGTGGGTGACAGTCTCCTTTGATCCCAAGACGACTCAGGCGCAGCGCGATGCCCTGGCCCCTATCATTCTCAAGACCTATGGTTTGGAATGGCCCGAGCTAAAAGTGCAGGAAGCGCCCATCGAAGTCCGTCAGTCCGGAGACATTGTTGAGGCCAAGCTGGCTGACGGAAAGCAGGCTTATCTGAAACTCAAGCGCGAGCCGGGCGTCGACGGGAAAGGGGTTGTGCTCAAGAACGTCAACTACTTTAATGCGGTGCAGAATGATGGTTTTCAGTTGTACAAGTCCATCGAGCACCGTGCCGATCTGAGCGGACATCAGTTCTCCTACTCCGATCGCAATGCGTTTCTCATCACCATCGTGTCCCAGGAGCCGAAAGAAAAGTAAGGACGAACTAAGCCCGTTGCCCGATAGCAGCGCCGGACAACATGTAAGACGAGTGCACGAGACTGTTCATAAACACGAGTCCCTGGGAGTAAAGAGGACCCGCCTCGGATTTCGGCAGGCGGGTCTTCCCTGTCCCTAAGCAGTCAGTTTTGTGCCGAGGATTCAGCGATGCGCCGCTGGGCCGCTTCGCGCACCCGCCGGACTTGGTCAATTCCGGGCGCCGAGGGGGCAAGTTTTAGGTAGATATCCAGATCCTGAACTTGCGACGAATAATCCCTTCTTCTTGCGTGAAGGTCCGCGAACACCAGATAGACATCCGCGTATTGCGGTCTGCGGAGGAGGGCCTCTCGCAAACTTTTCTCCACCTCGTCCTGCCGGTTCTGGGCGAGCAGCGCAATACCTAGGAAGAGATGTCCTTCAGCCGAGTTGGCGTCCGTTTCCAGGCCGCGGCGGATCAGGCGCTCCGCCTCTTCCGGCTTTCCCTGGTTGCAGAGCAGCAGGCCATAAGCAAATTGCGGACGGGCATAGCGACCCCCACTCAGATCGATGGCTTTTTGGAACGCCTCCATGGCCCTGTCATGATGGTTTAAGCGCAGCTCCGCAACACCAATCTGATAGACCGCCTCGTAATAATCGGGGTAAGCAGCCGCTGCCTTGTTAAAGTGTGCGAGACTGTCGGCGAAATCGCTTTTGGCCATGAGTGCGAGCCCGCGATTGTATTCGTCTTGCGCTTTTGCAGGGATTTTCAACTCACGCGCGGATACCGTATAAGGATTCCCACCGCGCAGCGGTGTACCGCTGCCATTGAGGTAGAGAGTGACTTCCGTGGGGAATATATTGACCTCAGCGATAGAGCTCGCAAATCCGTAGCCGCGCTCTCCCGCGGTGACCTCGTACGCACCTTGCGGAACCTCACGAAGCTCGAAGTGGCCAGCGAAATCGGTGAGCACTGTTTGGCTCATTCCCGACGAAAGCGACCGGATGCTGACGAGGACCTGCGACGCCGGCTGTGCGCCCCGGCTCAGATACACCGTTCCCTGGATTTGTCCGTTGCGGCCCCCGAAGGACTGGTTGGAAGGAACATCAAATGCGGAACCTTGTGCGTGCGCGGAAGGAGTTTGTGTGAGCAAAGCAATCATCAAAAGAGAAAGCGATCCAATGTGGAGTTTCGACATCCAGGCCTGCAGAATCATTTCAGACACCTCGACTTGGTCTAGGCTGGAGAAAAAAGCCTTTTCGACGGGGTGCTGAAAAACGCGAACGCTTTCGCGCGCTGGGACTTCAGAGTATGCGGGGAATCGCTTTGTTCGCCGAACGAATGAACTGGGCGGGCGAACTCCGCAGCTCTACCAATGGGGCGTACAATCCGCAAAGCTCAGGGAATTTGTTTCCCCAAGCAATGGTTCTTCAGCATCCTGCCGGGGACCGGGGCGACTGGTGGGAGGGAGGAAATCCGCGGAGCGCTTGACGCCACTGCCTCGGTACTACGCCTGCCGAAGTAATGGTTTCACCTGCGCCGCCGTTGCACCGTTTTCTCCCGAACTGCCAGCCGTCGCGTGCGCGGACTGCCTAAGAGAAAGGCAAGAACCATGCCAAAGAAGCAGCGAATCGTTTTAACGGCTTAAGTTCCTGCCCGCGAACTGGATGCAGAGGTTGCATCGAAAAACGCGCTGGCCCAAGCGGTGAGTTGCGAAAAAAGACGGCATGTAAATTTGTCTGCCGACTCGCCGATTCTCTGCGGCAAAATTACCATCGCCGGGGACATACCCGAGGAAATCTCAAGGATTCACCCTCAAGAAAAATCCAAGATTCTTCTCGCCCTCAATGCACCAATCGCCCGATCAGTTGGACTTTTTCCCCCGCGTGAGTCTCTGGCCCGCCGCCGAGAGGATCGGCTGAAGCACACGCATACGGAACAATTCAGCAAGGGCAGGCGTCTATTGTACTGAGGGCATTGACGGCGCAGGCCACCCGGGGGAAAATCGCGCCACTCGCGATGATCCATCTCGAAAATGTTACGAAAGAATATGACCTGCCCACGGGAAAAGCGGGGCAGCTCGTGGCGGCCGACCGCTTGACGCTGGAAGTGCCGGCTGGCGAGGTGTTTGGCCTGGTGGGCCCGAACGGCGCGGGGAAAACGACGACATTGAAGATGGTTTGCGGTTTGATGCTGCCGACGGCCGGGCGCATCACAGTAAACAACATCGACGTGGAGCACAACGCGGAAGAGGCTCAGCAATACATTGGCTACCTGGCGGATTTTTTCTCCGTGTACGACGACCTGAAAGCTTGGGAGTACGTCGAGTATTTCGCACTGGCGTATAAGCTGGAGCCCGCGAACGTCCGCGATCGCGTGCGTGAAGTGATTGGGCTGATGGGACTCGAGACGAAATTTGACGCCATGGTCGGCAGCCTTTCGCGCGGAATGAAGCAGCGGCTGGGCATCGCGCGAGCCATCGTGCACGATCCGCCACTGCTGGTGCTCGACGAGCCCGCGTCGGGACTCGATCCCAAGGCGCGCCTGGAGTTGAAAGAGTTGCTCCGCCGGCTGAACCGCGAAGGCAAAACGGTCTTCATCACCTCGCACGTGCTCTCCGATCTGGAAGAAATCTGCACATCGCTGGCGATCATGGAAAAAGGGAAATTGTTGCGTGTCGGCAAGATCGGAGACGTGATGCGCGGAGCCGGGCGAACTAGGCGCGTGCGCATCAAGCTGGCGGCTGCGGGATTTGCGTTGGGAGCGTGGCTTGCGGGACGGCCCGGCGTGAGTGAAGTGAAAGAAGCAGGTTTGGAAGCGGAAATGGTTTTTCCGGGAACCGATTCGGAACTGGCGGCGCTCGTGCGAGACGCGGTGAACGTTGGAGCGCCGGTTTGCGGCGTGGAAGAAAAAGTGGAGACGCTGGAGGCGCTGTTCTCGAGGCTTTCGAGTGGAGAAGTCATGTGACGGCGCTGTGGTCCAATCCGGAATTCCTCCGCAACGTCCGGGCGCAATTGCGGCTGGGGAAAGTAGCGGCCACGGCGTGCATTTGTGCGGCGCTGTCCATCGTGATTGGCTATGCCGTGTCTCACCAGCAGGCAGGTCACCGGCTGGCGACGGGTCCGTATCTGGGGCATTCAACTCCTGGAAATCACCTTCTGGCTGCAAGCGTTGATGCTCGCGGCGGGCGGCGGAATTGCCTGTATCAACAGCATCCATCGGGAGAAAGAACAGAATACCTTTGACTACCAGCGCGTGACGCGGATGACGCCGCTGGAGCTGGCGCTGGGGAAGCTGTTTGGAGCGCCGGTCTTCACCTATTTCGTTTTTCTGTGCCTGATGCCACTGGCGCTCTTCGGAGCGGTGATGGGCAAGCGGCCCGCTTTGACCGTGGCGGCCGCCTACGCGGTGTTGCTGGTGGCTTCACTGGCGGTGCACACGCTGGCGCTGCTGATTTCGCTGTTGACCGTGCGCGGCTCACACACGGCGGCGATTTTGGTGTTAGTCGCGCTCTTGGCTGGCAGCGCGTCAGGCGGGACGTCTTATCAATCCTTCGCGGTGCATGCGTTTGGGCCTTTCTATGCCGGGCAAGTCATGCAATGGGGAGAGTGGGAACCGGCAGGAACGGTAGCGCTCGCAGGACGATGGGAGGAGTCGTGGGATGTGGACGTTTTCTTCGGACAGAAAGTGCATCACCTGCCCTTGCTGCTGGTGATTGACCTGATGTTTGCAGGGTGGTTTCTGCTGGCGCTGGTGAGAAACATCAAGCGCGACCCGAATTACTATGAGATTTACTCCCCCGTGCAAGCCTTGGGCTTCGCGATATTTCTGAGTGTATTGTTTGTCGCGTTCTTCTCGTGGCGTGGTCAAACACCCATCGACAGCCAGGCGATCCTGCTGACGCTCAACATCTTCGTTTTCTTCTTCCTATAATAGGGCTTGGAGCGATTCGAAACCGGGAGCGCGTGCGAAGGATTTTGCGCAGCCAGGAAGGCGCGCCAAGCTGGCTGAATCTGGCGTGGCCTGCGCCGCTGATCCTCGCGGGGACAGTCGCTGCCGGGCTCATAATTGTTCTTGGCGTGGCGCAGGGACGCGATCCGCAGGTGGAATGGGGAGCGAATTTTGCGCTATTCAGAACGCTGTTCTTTGCGGCCTGGTTCACCCGCGACATGCAATTCTTGCAATGGATGAACCTTCGGCGCGGCAAGCATCCCCTGGTGATGGGTGTGCTCTTCCTGACTATTGTTTACGTTTGCGCCGTGATTCTGATGGCTCCCCTGCGCGTTTTCTCACTGCCGGAACGAGCATCGTTTTCTGCATTCTTATTACCTTCCGCGGCGTATTTGCTGGACCACTCCGCGTGGGTTCTGCGGCCCGCGATTTGGACCGCAGCCTTCGTGGCGCAGTGGTTTTTTATTGCTCTGTTCGTTGGCCTGCAGAAGAAGACGATCGACGAGTTGAATTCGCCGGCATCGGCGCCCGCAGCCGCACCAATCCCGGCTCAGACCTAGATAATTCCCGAAATTTAGCTCATCACTATAGTTTGTCTACGTGCCGTGAATAGAAACAGTTGTTAGCGGCGCGAATTCCGGTTGATGGCGAGTGGCAGATCCACGCCTTCAGGCGGCCGCTCGAGAATGATCTAGACCCGGTGCAGAGCTTGGCCGCGGCCAAAGCCTGGCTTAGTCGAGCCGGTCGCAATCACTCTAAGCTGTTAAACAATAAACGGTTACCATCATCTTCGGATCCGCGTCAGAGAAATGACCACCGGTCCTCTCTCCTTTGACTTACTTTTGTCTGGCTCTGGCGTCAGAGTAAACAGCGGAGTGGGGGAAGTCCTGGGGGGCCAAATCTTGCGGATGAGATTTTCCCGTTGACTTGACCCTTGTTTTTTGCAACATACGTTGCCAGCGATGAGAGCGCTTGCAGAGTGAGCCAGGCCCAACGGCGGGAAGGCTTTTTCGTCGGCAGGTTGAGCGTGGCTGGGGAGTTGCCATCTGGGGCTGTTGAGGAGGGGATATGAGAAAGCTGAGATTCTGGGTGTTGGTTCTAGTCATTCTCATGGCGGGGCTCATGCCCGGATTGACCTTGGGGCAAGTTGCAACCACAGGAAAGATCGCGGGAGTAGTGACCGATTCTTCAGGAGCCGCCGTGCCGAGTGCTACGGTGACGGTTAAGAGCACCGCGCTGATGGCGGAACGCACCACAACTACGGGTGCCGATGGCGCGTACCTTTTTGATCTCCTGCCTCTTGGCACGTATGAGGTCACCGTTACCTCCAAGGGCTTCAAGGGTTATGCCGAAACGGGCGTCGTTCTTACCGCCGGTTTCACCGCAACGGTCAACGCGAAACTGCAAGTCGGAGAAGTAACCGAGGTCGTGAAGGTTGAGGGAGTCCCTGTTGTCGATTTGCAGAACAATCAAACCTCGACCACCTTCGACCAGAATCTTTTGCAGGATATTCCTAGCGGGCGCGACCCTTGGTCCACGGTTGCGCAAATGCCGGGAGCCACGCTGGACCGAGTTGACGTTGGCGGCAATCAAAGCATGCAACAGTCCACCATGCAGGTGCATGGCAGCACTCCGGGTGAGCAGGTGTTCAGCTTCAACGGGCTGGATTTGAATTGGCCAGGAGCCAACGGGGGTTACACACAGTTCTACACCAATCATGACTCCTTCCAGGAATTCCAGGTGGTGTCCGACAGCACACCCGGGTCAGTTTCCATCAGCGGAATCTACATGAACATGGTGACCAAGTCTGGCTCCAACGACTTGCACGGAAACCTGGCTGCCTACTACAGCACTCTTGCCGTAGAAGCCGGCACGAAGTTTCCGACCTACCAGGGTGTGCCGGTCCGGGCTGGGTCCCCAACGGTAATGCTGCGTGACACGACCGCAAGCGCTGGTGGACCGCTGATAAGGGACAGGTGGTGGCTCTTCGGATCCTATCGGCGTTACGACCTGCGCTCGATCTTTCTTGCCGTTACAGATAAGAACGGCAACCCAATCGCCGACCCGAACCACCAAACCAATACGGATTTGCGCAGCGATTGGCAGCTAAATCCCAAGAACAAGCTGAGCTTCGTCTGGCTGTACAACGAGCAGAACAGGTTCTTCCGCCGGGATTCCGCCTTGGTGAGCCCGGAAGCTTCCTGGCGCCAGATCGAGCCTGCGTATATTCTGCAAGCGCTGTGGACCAGTCAACTCACGAACAACCTGCTGCTCGATGTGCGCGCGGGATACAACAAGGAAGTATTTCCGCTCGGTCCGCAACCCGGAGTCCAGCCCACGGACTTCAACCGCACGGACCGCGTTACGGGAACGCAGACAGGAGCTGCGCAGAGTTATTTCTCTAATCCCGCCTGGCTGTTCAAAATCGCCGCAGGCGCTTCCTGGTATAAAGGCTCCCTTAACGGCACGCATAACTTCAAATTTGGCTTCGAATGGGGTGACAACTACAACCCGTACATCCAGACGGTGAACCAAGGAATCAACGCGTTTTACGACAACGGAGTTCCTGTTCAGGTCACCGCATTCAACACTCCTTTCACCGCAAAATCCTACTTCCACGACAGCAGCTTCTATGCGCAAGACACGTGGACTCTTCGTCGGCGGTTTACAGTCAACTTGGGCCTGAGGTTCGACCGCTTCATCGGTTTCTACCCCAAAGAAACGAGCGACCCGAATCTGACCTTCCCCGACCTTTTCCCTCCGACAACTTTTGCAGCATCGGGGAATATCGTCACGTGGAACAACGTCTCCCCACGACTGGGCTTGGCAGTGGACGTAACTGGTCGCGGTACTTCCGTTCTGCGATTCAGCTACGGGCGCTTCTATAAAATGGAAGGCACCGGCCTGATCGAGACCGTGAATCCCATAGGATTTAGCAGCAAGACATTTACCTGGAACGACGGCAATGGAGATAAGATCCCGCAAGTCAACGAGTGGAAAGACCCGGCTAATCTAATTGGCCAATCTGGTGGTGCGGTAGGCACCCACATCGATCCTAATTTAAGCCGGCCTTATTCCGACTCCTTCAACGTCAACTATGAACAACAGGTCTGGCAGGACCTGCGGCTTGGTGTAGGCTACTACTTCCGCAAGAAGAAGAATCTCTTCGGAACCACAAACCTGGCTGCACTCCCGGCAGATTACACGGCTGTCACGAAATATAACGACGGTACACCGATCGTTAACCCTCTCAACGACCAGCCATTAACACTTTTCAATCTCAACCAAAACCTGGTCGGAGCGGCTGACTTCGTGGTAACGAACATTCCCGCTCTCGATGACAATTCCTATCACGGCGTGGAGTTCACGGCAGTTAAGCGCATGTCTCGCCGCTGGCAAGTCCTGGCCGGCTTTACGATGCAACGCCAAAAGGGCGCCTTCGGCCGCGGCTATGCGGATGACGCCTACTTCGACAACTTCAACGACCCAAATAACGGCATCAATCGCCGCGATAACTACCTGAATTTCGACTCCACCTATGTTTTTAAGGTGGACAGTACGTACGACCTGCCTTGGAAGTTCAGCACCAGCGTGAACTTCCAGCACCTCACGGGATATCCCATCCAGCCGGTTGCTTTTCTGGGTGGGGACACCTTTGTGGACTCGAATGGAATCACCCAAACCAAGCTAAACCAGGGTTCTGAGCAGATCATCCTCCAGCCCGCCGGTGGCGTGAGGCTTCCAGGCATAAACCTGCTTAATCTCCGCATTGCCCGTGATTTCAAGGTGCGAGATCGCTTCACCATCAAGCCGTTAATTGATTTGTTCAATCTAACTAACAGGCAGACGGTAGTATCTTTGAACCCGACCCTGCCTTCGACGTTCAACGATCCAGATTCAACGTATCTGTTGCCCAACAACACCATCAATCCCTTCATTGCCCGATTTGGATTGAAGGTTGACTTCTAGAGAACCTTGGCTTCGCAGCGGTGATAGGAAGGGCGGATGTAGAATGCATCCGCCCTTTTCTGCTGGAGGATCTATGTTCGGATGGAAGCTATGGCTTGGAATCGCGTCGCGGCTTGCAGTCACCGCGTGTATTGGAATCGCTTGTTCTGCGCAAACCAAAACTGCGTCCCGGCTGACGATTGAACAGCTCATCGGGATCAAGCATCCGTCGGATCCCATTTGGTCTCCGGACGGCAAGCGTGTGGCGTTTATTTGGGATCGCGCGGACATAAAGAATCTGTATGTCGCGAACGCGGACGGCAGCGGCCAGCCGGTCGCGCTCACGTCGTTCCCCGAAGGCGGAGTCGCCGATGCCTTCTGGAGCGAAGACGGCGACAGCGTTTGTTTTGTGCACCAAGGAGATTTGTGGAAGGTCCCAGCATCAGGGGGCGCGCCCCAGCCCGCGTGGAGCAAGCCGGATCCCGGCGGCGGTTTCGTCCCGTCGCCTGACGGTCGGCGCGTCGCGTTCGTGCGCAGCAATCGCGCTGAAAATCAAAGCACGCGAAAAGGAAGCGATCTCATCGTCCGCTGGCTCTCCGACGGAACGGAGTCCACCATCACCCACGACGATGTAAGTATCCGCGGACCAATCTGGTCGCCGGACGGAAAATCGATCGCCTATACCGGAGGCTCCAAGATCATCCATCACGATGAATCACCGGCATATTCTGGCGCAAAACTCATTTATCGCGTTTCGGAATACGTGCCCGGACAGATTTACGCCCTGAAACTGGACAGCGGAAAACCCGTTGCGATAAGCACGCCCGGCGAGTACGGCGGATTAGCCTGGGTGGATTCGAATCGTTTGGTTTTCGATGGCCAGTCAAAAGACTTCAAAAAATATTTCATCTACATTGCGGACGCGACAACCGGCACCGTGAAAACCATTCATGAAGTCACCGAAGACAAATTTTGGAGCATTCCCGACTGGGGCGAAGCCGGAGCGCAGCCCTGGCCTTCTCCGAACGGCAAGTGGATCGCTTTCCTCAGCGATCAGGATGGCTGGGATCACCTCTACGTGATGCCCTCTTCCGGAGGCGATGCGGTACAAATCACCAAGGGCCGCTTCGAAGCGTGGCGTCCCGCGTGGTCGCACGACGGCACGCGCATCGCCTTCGATGCGAATGTGGAAGATCATCCCGGCGACCGCCGCATTGGCATTGCCACCATCGGGGACGATCCCGCCAATGCAAAAATCGCCTACATCACCCAGGACGTGGGAACAAACATCGAACCCCACTGGTCTGACGGCGATGCCCGTTTGGTCTATCAACACACGGACACGCACAACAGCGCCGATCTCTATACCATCGCCTCACACGAGGGCGCGCCGCCGGTCCGCTTGACGGACTCCATGCCCGCGGACATCGATCACACGCGCTTCGTCGAGCCGCAATTCGTCCACTACCCCGGCCCCGACGGCCAGCAGGTTCCCGCGTGGCTTTTTGTGCCAAAGAATCTAGACAAAACAAAAAAGCATCCCGCGATTCTCTGGATTCACGGCGACGGCGTGAATCAGAATTACGACGGCTGGCACGTGCAGCGCAACTATGCGGTGTACTACAGCATTCATCAGTATTTTCTGCAGAAGGGGTACGTGGTCCTCGCGCCCGATTATCGCGGAAGTATCGGCTACGGGCGGGATTGGCGCACCGGTGTGCACATGGACGTGGGCGGCAAAGACGCAAAGGACGCGTGGATGGGCGGGAACTATCTAAAAACTCTTCCCTACGTGGACGCGAACCGCATCGGCGTGTGGGGCCTGAGCTACGGTGGATTTTTCACGCTCATCGCGATGACCGATCAGCCGAAACTTTTTCGCGCCGGCGTGGACGTCGCGGGCGTCGTCGATTACGTGATGTATTACTCCGATCCGTACCACGGCGACTGGACGGCGAGCCGCATCGGAACTCCCGAGGAGCATCCGGACGTTTACGCGAACGCTTCACCCATCTCGCATATTGACCGCCTGGAGCGCCCGTTGCTGGTGCTACACGGCACGGCCGATGTGAACGTGCCGTTCCTTGAGTCCGTCTGGCTGATCGACGAAGCGCTCAAGAAACACAAGGGCGACCTGGTTTCGTTCATGATTTATCCGGGCGAATTCCATTATTTCAGCCGCGAGCACGTCCTCCGCGACGCATGGCACCGTGTCGACCAATTCTTCGACGCGTATCTGAAGGCGCCCGCCACCACGAGTGCGGGTGCTACAAAACCACGTTGAGTGGAAGAAGTCCGAACAAAGAAAATCTTGAGGACACATCCCTTGCCGGCCACGTTCCTGAAGGCGACAAAGAAGCTCCGGCACGCAGGACCAGCAATCCTTCGAGGATGACCGCAGTTTATCCCCGCCAGGCGCGGCGCAAAACTGGACGGAAGACGCGAATCCGGCCGGCTGGCGCGGCGGCGCAGACTCCTGTCCGACGGTCCAGCCTCGACGATTTGAGAAATCAGCCGGTGGCCTCTCTCGAACCATGAGGGGACGCAGGCAATTCGCCTTCCCAGCGCGCGATCACCACGCACGCAACGCAGTTCCCCAGTACCGTGACGGCGGTGCGCCCCATATCCATCAATTGATCGATGGCGAAGAGCAGGAAGAGCGGCTCCATCGGCAGGTGGAAGGAAGTGGCGGCGGCAAAGACGATCAAGAAAGAAGCGCGCGCTACCCCGGCGGTTCCTTTGCTGCTGAGCAGAAGCGTCAAAATCATCACCGTCTGCTGCCCGAACGTGAGATGCATGCCGGCGGCCTGCGCCACAAAAATGAGCGCCAGCGATTGATACAGACTGGCGCCGTCCATGTTGAAGCTGTAGCCGGTGGGGAGAACGAAAGCGACAATCTGCCGCGGCACGCCGAAGCCCTCCAGCTTTTCCATGGCGATGGGCAAAGTTGCTTCCGAGCTGGCCGTCGCAAAGCCGAGTGTGACCGGCTCGGCGGCCGCGCGAACAAACGGCTTCAGTGGAATCCCCGCCAGGAGCAGGATCGGCACCAGCACGAAAACGATGAAGAACACGAGCGCGATATACATCGTGGCGAGCAACTTCAGCAGAGGAAGAAGGACGGTTAGGCCCATTTGTCCGACCGTGTAAGCCACCGCGCCAAAGACGCCGATGGGCGCCACGTACATGACAATGTTGGTGAACTTGAACATGGTTTCCGAGAGGCTTTCGGCGAAAGCCAGCACGGGACGGCGCTTGGGCTCGGGAACGAGCGCGAGAGCCATGGCAAACAGGATGCTGAAGACTACGATCTGCAGGACTTGGCCTTCGGCAACGGATTTGGCGATGTTCTCGGGAAAAATATCAGTGATGAGCTGCGACGCGGTATGCGGCGAAAGATTCAGCGGCTGGCTGGCGGCCGCCGCTGGCAGGCGGACGCCTTCGCCCGCGCGACTGAGGTTGATGGCCGCCAAGCCAATGAGCATAGCGATGGTGGAGACGACTTCGAAGTAGATGAGCGACTTGATGCCCAGGCGGCCGACTTTCTTCAGGTCGGCGTGGCCAGCGATGCCCACCACCAGAACGGCGAAAAGCAACGGAGCGATGATGACGCGAATCAAGCGCAGGAAGATGGTGCCGAGTAGCTGGAGCTTGACGGCAACAGAGGGCGCGTCGTGGCCCAGTTCCGCGCCCGCCAGCAAGCCGACAAGGATCCATCCCGTCAGCGAGCGCCGCGAAGTGGCATACGCCGCGATAAGCGCGATTGCCAGCCAGCGCAGAAGAGTTGGCAAAAGGGATGAAACGTGACCGCCGGCGAGAAGCGACGCGGCAATGGCAATCGTCGCGGCGGCGACGGCCGCCAGCAGAAGCCGGTTTTTCATGAAAGCTTGGTCCGCGAGCGCATTGGTGCCGAAAGGTATGCTGCTTCGCCCAATGTGTCAATGGGAGGGCGCGATTCCCGTCGTGGCGCCGCTGTAGCCCGGAACGTGAAGCGCTGGACACGCCTGGAAAATCCGCCGGGGGATTGTTCTTCCCTGTCGTGTAAAATCATGGTCCGGGAGACGGCCCATGAGGGATGAAAGCACCAAGCAAGCCGCGCAGGAATACCTGGCGACAAAGCTTACCGAAGAGCAGCAGCGCTACGAAGATGAGCAAAACCACGCAACGGCGGTCGCGCGCTCCATCGTCGTTTGGAGGCGCCTGCGGGATTCCCTTGTTGCGCAATGCAAGGAGTGGAACGCGGTTGTGGGGGAGGGGACTCTCACCTGCAAGGAAACTCCCCTCGGCGATCTGCGCGTTTGGTGCGCCGCGCTCTCCAAACAAATGACCGTGCATTTCGATTCCCGGAGGCTATTGATCACCATCAAGAACGCGGGGCGGCTCGAAAACGAGAAAGACGTCATCATGCGCATCGAAGGCTACCGCACCGGCCCTGCG
>QHYM01000266.1 GCA_003223295.1 Acidobacteriota bacterium
TGTCCAGCAGAATCAAATCCGGCTGCAGTTCCACGCACCTCTGAACCGCTTCCAATCCGTCAGAGACTTCGCCGATGACCTGCAAATCGCTCATGTTTGCCAGCGTCGATAAAACGAATTGCCGAAAAGGTACGAAATCCTCCACGACAAGAATGCGGACTGGGACAGGGCTACCGCGTTCGAGCCGATGAGGGAGTTCGGCCTTTGGTGTCACGGAGCCGAGGCTATCGAAGCTCCAAGTTTATGATGAACTGTCAAAATTTACAGTGGTCCGAAAAAGTGCCCAAATTCATAGCTCTCGGTTCGGTCCAAACTCTTACCAGAGAAGCGCGACTTCATGGGCTAAGAAGGCCAAAGGTGTGGTTGTGCCCACATCGTGGCGTGTCAGTGCCCGGTAAGTCGTTTATAACTTGACTACAGAGTTCCGCGGTCACTCTCTGAGGAGTCCACTTTCTTTCAGCGATGGCTTCATTCAATCGAACCTGACAATGTCTCCGGTCTGACCTGTTACTTCTGACAGGCTGCATTGTTCACCTAGATAGAGAATATTATGGGAAAAGCGGACCCTAAACACGAACCCCCAATTTTGCGGAGCACACAGCTCATGGGGCTCGTTCGCGGGAAGGTGGTGGCGGCGAGTGCCCCAAAGTCGTATATTCGGCAAAGCCAGCGGGCATGGCTCGCGACGGAGGAGGGGAGCCTCGTGTCGAACCACGGTCGTGTTTATTGTTTGTGCCCTTTGTTTCCTGTTTCAGCTTACCCTCGGCGCCCAAGTCAAAGAAGTCCGGCGAGTCCTTGTTTTCTACGAACTAGGTCTCTCTTCTCCCGCAGTTGCACTAGTAGATCGTGAGGTTCGTGCTGTCCTGGAAAACTCACCTTTCCAGATCGAGTTGTATCGGGAGTACTTAGAGACAACCCTGTTTCCCGATCCCGCGACTCAGCGGGAATTTCGCGAGTGGTACATTCATAAGTACCGAGAGCGCCGGCCCGACGTCATCATTGTCATCGGACCCGCTCCGCTGAAATTCCTAATTGATTCGCATGACGCGTCTTTTAAGGACATTCCAATCGTCTTCGGTGGTACCAGCCAGGAGCAATCGGACAATCCTACGCTCGATTCCCACATCACTGGTATTTGGGCCAGATTCGAACCAGCGAACACGCTGGAGGCAGCCTTGCGACTCCAGCCCGGCACCAAGCACGTGGTTGTGGTTGGGGGCATGTCATCCTTCGACAGGCACTTGGAAGCGATCTTCAAAGAACAACTCCGAAGCTATGAAGCCAAACTGGATCTTACGTATCTGACCGACCTCGACATGCCTGCGCTGCTCGAACGCCTGAAGCACCTCCCCGATCATTCGATTGTCCTCTACACACATGTCGGATTGGACGCCAGGGGCACGCGATTCGTCGGCGCGTCCCAGGCAGGTCCAATGGTCGTCAGCGCAGCGAATGCCCCAGTCTTTGGCCCATCGGATGTGGACTTGGGGCACGGGGAGGTGGGAGGTAATCTCAACAGTTTCGACATGGAAGGCAAGATTGTCGGCGGGATGGCTGTGAGGATTCTCAGTGGGCAGAGGCCGCAAGATATCCCCATCGTAAGAGGTGCCGGCGTCTACATGTTTGATTGGAGGGCTCTGCAACGCTGGGGCCTGAAGGAAAGGAATTTGCCGCCAGGTAGCTCCGTGCTCTATCGGCAGCCAAGCTTCTGGCAGGCATATAAGTCGAACATCGGTGTAAGCATTTTCTTGCTCTTGGCACAGACGTTGCTCATGTTTGGTCTCTTGTTACAACGAGCGAAAAGGAAACAGGCTGTTGCTGAGCGACGCCGAAGCCAATTGCATTTGGACAGCATTGTCGAGTCTGCGATGGATGCGGTCATTGCCATCGATGACGAACACCGAATAGTTGTGTTCAACTCCGCTGCCGAAAAGATGTTCGGCTGCCCCAGCCGGGATGCGATCGCAAGCCCTATCGATCGTTTCATCCCAGAACGCTTCCATGCAGCGCAACTCGCACATGTTTGGCACTTCGGTGATACTGGCGCTACCGCGAGGACGATGGGTACCCTGGGGTCATTGTGGGGTTTGCGCGCAAATGGCGAGGAATTCCCCGTTGAGGCCTCGATATCCCACACGGAGGCGGGCGAGAAGAAGCTTTTCACGGTTATTATCCGAGATGTCACCGAGCGACGCCGAGCCGAAGAGGCTCTGAAAAGAAGTGAGCAGCACAGCCGAGAACAAGTACTCCACTCTCCGGTGGGCAAGATTGTAGTACGAGGACCGAGCCGCGAAGTCGAGGTTGCCAGCCTCAAGTTCACCGAGATCTTCGGCTACACCATTGAAGACGTGCCAGACGAGGCCCATTGGTGGCCTCTCGCGTATCCGGACGAAGCTTACCGGGAAGCCGTCAAAGCGGAATGGGAGAAGCGAATAGAGAGGGCGGTGAGTAGCCACACCGACATGGACCCAATGGAGGCCATGGTTCGCTGCAAGGATGGATCAAGCCGGTACATAGAATTTCACTTCGCTTCTTTTGAGGACACCGGTCTGGTCAGTTTTGTTGACCTAACCGATCGTCACAGGGCGGAAGCAGCCCTTCGAGAGAGCGAGGAGCGTTTCCGGTTGGTCGCCAATGCGGCTCCGATGATGATCTGGATGTCCGGTACCCATAAGCTCTTCGACTATTTCAATCAAACTTGGCTACAATTCACGGGCCGATCCATTCGTGAGGAGCTGGGAAATGGTTGGGCAGAAGGTGTTCATCCCGAAGACCTGGCGCAGTGCATGGATACGTACACGAAGGCGTTCGACCAGCGTGAGCCTTTCGAGATGGAGTATCGCCTCCGGCGGCATGACGGAGAATACCGCTGGGTCCTTGATCTGGGAGCTCCGAGGTTCAATGCGGACGGTTCCTTTGCTGGTTACATCGGTTCATGTCTCGACATCACGGAAGGCAAGCTGGCCGAAGACACCCTTTCCAGCGTGAGTCGCAAATTGATCGAGGCGCACGAGGAAGAACGTACTTGGATTGCCCGCGAGCTTCACGACGATATCAATCAACGACTTGCCTTGCTGGCAGCGAACATGGGACTCCTAGAACAAGATCTTCCTGAGTCGGCGGTTGGACTGAGAAATCACCTCCAGGATGAAAAGGAGCAGCTTTCCGATATCGCAAGCGAAATTCAGGCCCTATCGCACCGCCTGCACTCCTCGAAACTGGAATACCTGGGCCTGGCGACCGCGGCGGCTGGCTTCTGCAAGGAACTCTCTGATCAGCGTAAAGTGGAGATTGACTTTCATTCCGACGACGTCCCCAAGGAGCTCCCTCAAGAGATCTCACTTTGTCTCTTCCGCGTGTTGCAAGAAGCCCTACAGAATGCGGCGAAGTACAGTGGTTCCAAGCGATTCCAAGTGGCGGTAAGCGGCACATCGAAGGAGATTCATCTAACCGTGCGGGATTCGGGAATTGGATTTGACTTGCAGGAGGCGCTCAAGGGCCGCGGTTTGGGGCTCACCAGCATGAAAGAACGGATGAAGCTTGTCGATGGGCAGTTCTCAATTGATTCTCAACTCCAACACGGCACCACGATTCATGCCCGCGTGCCTTTGAATCACAGAATGAAGTCTGCAGGTGCAGGAAGATAAAACATCTGGCGCAAAGCGCATAGGTTTTCTGGCCAGCCATAGTCGCTGCTTACAGCCGAGATATTTTTCTGTAGTGTGCACCGAGACGTAACCCGGCAGAAATTGAATTTGTTCCAATTCGCCGCCAGCACGGTGGCAAAGGCGAGCACACGACCTTCGAAGGTCATGCGGTGCGAGTTTCAAAATTCCAACTTTCCCCGCGGCTTGCTTGACGACATGCCATACGACCCTTTCTGTCATTTCCGTGCCCCAAATCGTTCGCCCGGCCCTAAATTTGTATTACCCTAATTGTGGAAATCGCTTCTCTAGGCAGCCCGAAATTCGGATTGGAACGAAACTTACCAAGCACTTGAACCGAATCGAGATAAATTTGGGTTTCCAGTGTCAGTGTTGGTTCTCGATGTTGCATCGTTGAGTGTCAATGTAGCCGCCAGTATATTCATCAAGATAAGATTCAGGTGCGGACGCACGATCAGTGTTCCCTTCCTGCGCACAGCACTACAAATGAGCTTGGAGAATAGGCCGTGGGGCAAAGGAACTCGGGTGACCTCAGAAACTCCAGCGAAGCTCAAGAACCAGCGTGGGGTCCGACCAGCCCGGATTGAGGATATAGATGGTGAATTCGACCTTCTTGTGGGAGAAACCGACGAGTAGCCCGCGCTGGGTATCAAAGCTCGTATGGTAGGCCTTGGTGCGTTGCGCCACGAGACCCAAGTGAAGCCAGTCCAATGGTGAGTATGTCAACTGAGGCCAACTATAGAAAAAGCTGCCATTCTTATTTTTCGTACTGAACACATATTCCCCTGAGCTAGAGAGCGCGACGCGTTTGTAGCTCAGCGAGACTTCATACCCAGGCGCCACACCGGTGGTGTTGCCGAAGATGCCTCCTATCATCGGGGTGGCTTCGAAGACCAGTTTGTGACCGACGCTAAAGTTATGGCCAACCCATAGTGAGCCCGTCTGCTGATTTTCGTAATTGTACCGTGCTTCGAGGTGCAGCCACTTCCGATCGGCCGTGACCGTTAGAGACATAAAGAACTCTGAATGGGGTACAACGTAGCCGTCCGCAGTGAAGGAAAACTCCCAGGGATTGGAGACCGAAGATCCCGAACTGTCCGGTCTGCCGCCTGATGGCGTCTGACCCGACGCAGCGCAGGCGAGAAGCCCAACTACTGTGAGCGCGGCAAGAGATTGCCTGATTCTCATCCTCCCACGCTTATCGTGATCCCGACCAGAACGCTGCCAAGGGTGACCATTGCGACTCCCGTCAGCCACGGACTGCGTCCAGCATAACGGCCGAAGGCATAGCCAGTCATAAACAGCATGAGGATGGCGACGCCGTTCGAGACGCGTAGGGCGAACTTGGCATCGCTGGCGAACAGGAACGGGATCACCACCGGGAACGTAGATAGAAAAACGAGTAAGAAGATCTTACCGGCAGCTAGCCAATCGGCCCTGGCAAGGCTCGGGCGAACTGGCGGTTCAGGCAATTGATTCAATCTCTGACGCATCAGATCAAATTCTGTGGGAGTCAAAGCTGATGCAAGCAGCGGAGGCAAGACTGAGGCAATGATTGTCTGCACCTCATTCAGATCGGTGGACTTACGCAGTGCCTGAAGTGAAAGGATGCCCTGCCCTTGCTCACTGAAACGGGCCAAAAGATAAAGGACGGCGTCGATGGCACCCCAGGCAAAATTGCAACCGACCGCGGCGAGAAGCATATCGTGAACTTGCCTGCGATCCGCCTCGGCAACACTAAAAGAACAAGTTACGGTGAGAACCATAATCAGCCCAAAGAGAACTTCAGAGACTCGCTCCATCGGTTCAAGCAGGCGCTTGCGTGAGTTGAAAAAGGATTCGAGCATAGTTCAAGTCTTTTACGATATCTCTGCGCCGCCGGGCGTTTACCGTGCAGCGGGCTTAAAGGCGGCACGTGCGGCGTCGACCGAAGCGAATACCTTATCCAGGCCGACTGCCTTGAGAACATCGGAATCGGAAAGGAAGCGCCTGAGACCAGTTGACAATTCAGCGAATACGAGTGCTACTTGTTCCTTTTGTAGGCGGTCAGCCAGCTCCGTGAGCATTTTGGCACCGATATAGTCGACTGCGTTTATAGAATCGAATCGTAAGACAAACCATCGAAGTCTGAGCGGGGAAGATCTGACAATCGAGAGTACTTCGTCCATGAAGAATTCTGCATTGCCGTAATACAGCGGGGCTTTGAATCGGCAGATCACCACGCTTGGCAGAGCAACGTCGACGTCTATATGTATCGGCATATAGTCTTCTTGAGCTGAGCCCGACAAGAGGCCGTTCTTACTCTCCGACTTGTTAAGTGCACTCTGCATATTTGCCGCGACGTCTGCGCTACCCCCACAATCGATTACCGATGTTTGCTGACCCACAGGTGATGAAGGTGTCCGTATCTCCTGGCCAAGAATTCAATGCGCGACCAGCTCAGCCACTGCCACTCGCTGTTCAATGCCCTCAACGTATTCTTGCAGTCCTTCGGTCTATAACATGTCGCGCACTTCGCCGTGAACTTCTGGAAACTTTAGTTTGGCTCCCCGGACCGCTAGTTCCCGATGGAGATCGCTCAGCATGCGACCTCCTGCAAGGTCGATGTTTGCAGACGTTGTATGGTGAGCATCGGTATTGCGTCGTTGCTTCCAACTGGCTCCCCAATTGCGCAAGTCTAGGAGCAATCTCTGAAACCGGCATCTGTGAGTATTGACAGTTCCACGAGCCCTTCTCGAATCATAGGGTCATCATATCGGCGGCAGCTTTTCCCTTGTCCTGCGCGGGGCTGACGTGCTCATGATGGATAACTTCACGCAAATTGCACGGTCCCGAGTGGCAAAACGCCTCGGTATCCTGGGCAAAATAGGGACCAGATCCGCACTTCTGTTGTTTGCTGTCCTGTCCGTGGGGCTTCTGAGCGCTGGCTCGAGAACTCTTGCAGTTGATCACTCATCGGAAGTCGCATCGGCAACGCCGGAAAGCGGTGGGGTCCTCAATGACAATTCTGAGCAAGAAAGTTTAGCCGCCGGTGCTTCAGTGAAAGAAGAACACGGTCTTTCACAAAAGGCCGAAGAGATCACCAGCTTCCTTGGATTTCCGATTACAAATTCCATGATTGTCAGCTGGATCGTGGCCTTGTGCCTGATCATGTTTGCGCAGCTAGCGACTCGCAAAATGAAGCAAGTACCTGAAGGGGCCCAAAATTTCCTGGAGTGGCTTGTTGAGGGCCTCTACAAGTTCATCGAAGGACTCCTGGGGCCGCATTTGACCGAGCGAACGTTCTGGTTCTTCGCGACTGTTTTCATTTTCATTCTGTCCTCAAATTGGGCGGGTCTCATACCCGGAGTAGGCTCAGTCGGATGGGGGCACGCAACCTCCCATGGCTTCAAGGTCGATCAGCCTTTACTTCGTGGCGCCAACGCTGACGTCAACATGACACTTGCGATGGCCCTTGTGTTTTTTGCCTGCTGGATTGTGTGGGCCATTCGGGAGGTTGGCCCGTGGGGATTTCTGAAAGAGCTTTTTGGGCCCAAAGGGGAGAGCGCCGGTCTCTTGAAGTTGCTTATGGTAGTCGTGTTCTTTGCGGCTGGCTGTTTGGAGGTCGTCTCGATTTTGTTCCGGCCCGTGTCCCTTAGTTTTCGATTGTACGGAAACATCTTTGCCGGTGAAAACATGCTGGAAACCATGGCGAAGTTGGTTCCGGGTTTTGGCTGGTTGGTACAGATTCCATTTTATTTTCTGGAGCTCTTAATGGGCCTTGTTCAAGCGCTGGTGTTCACGCTGCTAACGGCTGTTTTTACTTTGCTAATTTGCCAGCATGAGGAAGGGCCAGCGGTGGCACACGACTTAAAATAGCGGATTTCGACGGCTTGTCCGCATCCCAACGCGGAGGCTGACGAGAAGGAGAAAACAAAGCATATGAGCGGAAGCCTCCATATAGGTCTGGCCGCGCTGGGTGCAGCCATTGCCGTGGGCTTAATTGGTATGAAAGCTTCGGACGCTGTGGGACGCAACCCCAGCGCCTCCACGAAGATCCTGGTTCAGTCCATCCTGGCCATAGCCTTCGCTGAGGCGATCGTGTTTTACACTCTCTTCCTCGTGAAGTAGGGAGAAATTGATGAGCGCGAAGCCACAGGAAGCTCGCGCCCAAGTAATCGATGGTGCAACCTATGAACCCTGCTTTCTTGCTGGCGGAACTTCAAGGCGGAGGACAAATCGAAAAGATTGCCGGGACCTTTGGCGTGGACTGGTCCCATCTGATGGCCCAAATTGTCAGCTTCTGCATCGTTTGCGCGCTCCTCTACTGGTGGGCGTATCAACCAATTTTGAAGATGTTGGCGGAAAGACGCAGGCAAATAGCGCAAGGACTTCTTGACACCGAAAAGATCAGAGCAGAACTGGCCCGGACCGAAACCCTGAGGCACGAAGTGATGCTGAAGGCTAACGTTGAGGCAACCAAAATCATTGAGGAAGCACACGCCGCGGCCGCCAGGGTACAGCAGGACGAAACCCAAAGGGCGATTGCTGCGGCCGAACAAATCGTAGTCAAGGCACAGGTAGCTGCCGCGCAGGACTATGAGCGCATGCTCAATGAGCTTAAGCGAGAGGTGGGCAGGTTGGTCATCCAGACTACTGCGACGCTGACTGGAAAGATTTTGACGACCGAGGATCAGCGACGCTTGGCTGATGAAACAGCCAAGCAATTGCCCTCATAGTGGATGCCCGAAACGAAATGAAAACGACTCCACAAATCGAGCGCGAGTCAAAGCAATTGTATCGACTATGTCGAGTTAACGGGTTTTTGAATGAGGACCGAGCCCGTCAGGTGGTGAGACGAATTCTCGAAGAGAAACAGCGTGGCTATCTGGCGCTCCTTTCGCAGTTCAAGCGATTGGTAAGGCTCGACCTCTCGGCGCACACGGCCGAAGTCGAGACTGCGGTTCCGATTCCTGCTGATTTGCGGTTCAGCGTCGTGGCTCGCTTGACGAAGGCGTACGGCCACGGGCTCAGCATGCAATTCGCCGTCAAGCCAGCACTAATCGGAGGGATGCGCATCAGGGTGGGTAACGATGTCTACGACGGCACCTTACTATCAGGATTGACCACTCTCGAGAAAGGCTTCGGAATCACTACCACAAATGCGTGGAGGAGCGAACTGCGTTCGCCGAGCGGCGAGTGATCGGTGTAGTCAGCAGATGGGAGTGTAGGGAAGATGGCTGACCTATTACGGGAAATTGAACTTCAAATTACCGGCGCCAAGACATCAGCGGCGAAGCAGAATATCGGTGTCATTCGTGAAATTGCTGATGGCGTCGCCAAAGTTGAAGGTCTTGACGATGCGATGCTCAACGAAATGCTCGACTTCGGCCATGGGATTACCGGATTGGCGTTGGACCTAGAAGAGACCGAAATCGGAGTCATCATCCTGGGCGACTACACCCAGCTGCAGGAAGGAGACGAGGTACGCGCCACGGGCAAACTCTTGCAAGTTCCCGTCGGCAGGGGACTCCTGGGGCGCGTCGTGAACACCCTCGGAGAGCCGGTAGATGGCAAAGGACCTGTGAAGAGTGACGTTGCCTATCCGGTCGAGAAAATTGCCCCGGGAATCATCCGACGCCGCCCAGTCAGCCAGCCCGTGCAGACCGGCATTATGCCTATCGACGCCATGATTCCGATTGGCCGCGGGCAGCGAGAATTGATTATCGGAGACCGTTCGACGGGCAAGACGACGATTTGTGTCGACACCATGATCAGTCAGGCTCGCCTCAACAGAGCTGCTGAAGCCGCAGGCGACAAAGACTATCGGCCCCTCTATTGCATCTACGTGGCGATCGGGCAAAAGCAATCGAACATCGCCAGGATCCTTACCGTCCTCGAAGATGCCGGGGCCATGCCCTACACGATCATGGTTGCTTCACCCGCTTCGGATTCTGCGGCGAATCAGTATCTGGCACCATTCGCGGGAGCGGCGATGGGCGAATGGTTCATGGATAATGGCATGGACGCGTTAATTATTTTTGATGACCTGTCCAAGCACGCAGTGGCCTACAGGCAGGTGTCTCTGGTGCTGAAGCGACCGTCAGGTCGTGAGGCGTACCCGGGCGACGTGTTTTATCTTCATAGCCGATTGCTCGAACGAGCGGCGCGAGTTGGGGAAAAGTATGGCAACGGGTCACTGACGGCGCTTCCGATAATCGAAACCCAAGCCGGTGACGTTTCCGCCTATATCCCTACCAACGTCATTTCTATTACGGACGGACAGATTTATTTGGAAACGGATTTGTTCTACCAAGGAGTACGTCCGGCCATTTCGGTTGGTCTCTCGGTTTCCCGTGTTGGTTCGGCAGCGCAACTCAAGGCCATGAAGCAAGTTGCTGGCAAGCTCAAGGGAGATCTCGCCCAGTTTCGGGAACTGGCTGCGTTCGCGCAATTCGGCTCGGAACTAGATGCCAAAACGCAAGCCCAGATCGATCGGGGTAAGCGGATTATGGAGGTCTTCAAGCAGCCCCAGTACAGTCCAATTCCAGTTGAGGTCCAGGTGGCGGTGCTCTGGGCCGTTCAGAATGGGTACTTGGACACGGTGCCGGTTGACCGGATCAAAGAGTACCAAGCCAAGCTTACAGAATTCTTAACAACACGGATGACCGAACTGCTGCAGAAAATCGCTCGTGAAAAGCAGCTCACTCCCGCTTTGACCACTGAGTTGAAGGCCGCGGCAGAGCAATTCAAGGAAGGGTGGCAATGAACTTTGCGTCGCGATCTCAATGGGTGCGGAGTTTAGTTTGTGGCATCCACTGAACTTATTGTGAAAAGAGGACTTGAGACCCCGAACTCTCAAGAAGCGGAGTAGGCAAGAAGCATTGGAAGATTGTGCGGAGGATCTCGGCGTCATTGCACGTCCGACAGTTATGAGCAGCCCACGCGAAATACATCGACGGATCAGGTCAATCAGCAGCACCGCGCAGATTACAAACGCCATGCAAATGGTGGCCGCTTCCAAGATGCGCAAGGCACAAGAGGCGGCCCTCTCTGGTCGTCCTTTTGTGCGCCTGTTGTACGTCATCCAGCGCGAAGCCACAACGCGGATGAGTGACTTCAGTCACCCGCTGCTTGAGGTGCGTGAAGTCCGTAAACGCGCGGTAATCCTGGTAGGTGCGGACAAGGGACTGTGCGGGGCGCTCAACAGCAACCTGTTCCGTCTAGCAACTAAGTTCGACCCCCAGTCAACTGTTTTCATCGCCGCTGGGCGAAAGGCGGCGCAATTCATCGCCCGCACGCGCCGGCAGCTCGCTGCCGAGTTTGCCTATGGAGACTCGCCAACTTTCCCAGAAGCCAGGGCGATTGCCAGTTTTTCCCGCGACCTCTTTCTCAAAGGCGAGGTTGACCAGGTTCAGATTGTTGCCACCCGGTTTGTCAACACGCTCACACAGCATCCCGTTTGCATCGAATTTCTTCCGGTGGGAGAAATTAAAGGAATGAAGATTCCTGGGACAGAATCCTTGGCTGATCTCCCGGCCGACACAACGGAGTCCGTGTTTGAGCCTAACCCGGAGTTCGTTCTTGGCTATCTCCTGTCGCACTACCTCAATATATATATCTATCAGGTTCTGCTGAATGCGAAAGCCAGCGAGCAGAGCGCCCGTATGGTGTCGATGAAAAACGCCACCGACAATGCTGACGGCCTTATCAAAGACTTAACTCTGGAATACAACAAGCTGCGCCAGGGAAATATCACGAAGGAATTGCTGGAGATCGCAGGGGGTAAGTCCGGTTGATTCAGGAAGACTCTGTACACACTGTTGTGATCAGGTATGACAATGAGCAAAGGTAAAATTGTAAGAGTCTCGGGTCCGGTGGTAGATGTGGAATTTCCCGAAACACTGCCACCCATCTATAACGCATTGACCGTTGAATACAAGGTTCAGAATCAACCCTTCAAGTTGACGCTCGAAGTGCAGCAGCATCTCGGTGATCGCTGGGTCCGGGCTATATCCATGTCCGGCACAGAAGGGCTCAAACGAGGCTACGAGGTCACAGACAGCCGCGGACCCATATCCATGCCCGTGGGTGAAGGGGTGATGGGCCGTGTCTTCGATGTGACCGGAACGCCTGTGGATGAACGTGGACCAGTTCAGGCAGAAAAGTACTATCCGATCCATCGTCCGCCGCCACCGCTTGTGGACCAAGCGACTTCCCCGCAGGTTCTCCCGACGGGCATCAAAGTCATCGATCTGATATGCCCTTTTTTGAAAGGTGGCAAAGTGGGGGCATTCGGGGGCGCCGGTGTGGGGAAAACGGTTGTTATCATGGAGCTGATCAACAACATTGCTAAGCTCCACGGGGGTGTATCTGTCTTCGCCGGCGTAGGCGAGCGAACCCGCGAAGGGAACGATCTCTACCATGAAATGTCGGAAGCGGGCGTCATCAAACAAGACAACCTGAGTAAATCCAAAATTGCCCTTGTGTACGGCCAGATGAATGAACCGCCGGGTGCCCGTCTGCGCGTGGCCCTGTCCGGCCTGGCCATTACCGAATATTTTCGCGACGAGAAAAATCAGGATGTGCTGCTTTTTATCGACAACATTTTCCGATTTTCTCAAGCTGGCTCGGAGGTGTCCGCGTTACTTGGGCGGACGGCCAGCGCTGTTGGATATCAACCGACTCTCGCTGCGGAGATGGGAGCCCTCCAAGAACGCATCACTTCGACAAAGAAAGGATCGATCACCTCCTTCCAGGCCGTATATGTCCCTGCCGACGATTTGACGGACCCGGCGCCGGCCACCACGTTCGCTCATTTGGATGCCACGATCGTGTTGGAACGAGCTATCGCCGAACTGGGTATTTATCCGGCGGTGGATCCCCTTGCCTCGACGTCGCGCGCTCTTGCGCCCGAAATTGTGGGCAACGAACATTATGAAGTCGCGCGAAGGGTTCAGAAGGTACTGCAGCGCTACAAAGACTTGCAGGACATCATTGCGATTCTGGGTATGGATGAGCTGTCACCCGAAGACAAATTAACTGTCTTGAGAGCGCGCAAGATTCAGAGGTTCCTGAGCCAACCGTTCAGCGTGGCGCAAGTGTTTACCGGCCGGGAGGGCAAGCAAGTACCCGTGGAGGAAACCGTTCGGGGGTTCAAGGAAATCCTAGAGGGCGAACATGACGAGGTGCCCGAGGGCAGCTTCTATATGAAAGGCTCAATAGAGGAAATCAAACAAGAATGAAGGATTGAGCACTGGGCGGCCGAAGACCTTCAGACAATCGGTATGAGCAAAGCACTGAAATTAGAGATCGTGACGCCGGACGCCACCGTTTACTCCGAACCTGTGGAATCGGTCATTCTGCAGGGGGTAGAGGGACAGATGACGATTCTGCCACAACACATTCGGTTGATGACGCGACTGGTGCCGGGCGAACTGATTGTCCGCCAAGGGGGCCAGGACAAATACCTGGCAGTGGGAGAGGGGCTCGTCGCGGTCACGGGCGATCACGTCGCCATCGTGACGGACATGGCGGTTGCTGCCGCGAACATCGACGAAGCAAGAGCCGAGGAGGCGCGCCAAAGGGCATCCGCACGCTTGCGCGAAAAACTCTCTTCTGAGGAGGTTGCTTCGGTCAACGCCTCCTTGGCTCGTTCACTCGCACAATTGCACGTCAAGCGGCACCGCCACAAATAATTCAACCGTATGCCCGGTCGGAGTGCGTGGAGATGCCAAACGAACTGCGTCCGGAACCCGCTCTGAGCAGCTGGCCTTGATGGAGCAGGGTAATCTGTCTTACCGGGAGTTATGAGCTACCATCTATTTTCACTTCAAGTGCTCACGGAGGTTGACCAGTAACTGGTCGGCGGATTCGAGGTGGATCAAGCCCGCGCGTGGGTACTCGACGTCGAGCATGACGTAGACGATGATGACCGTCAAGACTGTGAACCCGAGGATGTGAAGCCAACTCCGGTGTTGGCCGCTGGACATCCGAAAACCAGCCAGTAAGGAACAAATAAGACCCAGGCCGAACAGAAGCGCATAGATGATCCTTGGTGGATGAAGTTGCAGCGCCATTGTGCGGGTGGTAGAGATGTCGATCATATTGTTTAGCGCGGGAAGCAGCAACAGACCTGGGGAGGGATGAGAATCGGGAAGCCGAGTAGCCGCTACCGCCGCGGTCCAGACCTCCTCCTGGATCTTCTTGGAATTGGCCATCTCCATTTCGGCCGCCACCATATCTGGAAGCCTGCGGTAAGTCTCCAGCCGCGAGTCCACATAGTGGCGGAACAATTCCTGAAGTGCAGGCTGTGCCTGGTGTCACACCAAGTGCAGGCGCAGATAGGCGGTTTCGATGCAATTGACTTCCTCGGCGATCAACATCCGTTTCTCGTTAAACCGGGATGCCGCTCCCGAGAAGGTGAACGCTACCATCAGGCCAAACAGGGCGAAAACTGCGCCCTCGACGG
>QHYM01000086.1 GCA_003223295.1 Acidobacteriota bacterium
GCCCTCAAGGCCGGCGCTGCGGCTATCGTTGTCGCTACCGAGTCGCACCGGGAGGCTCTTGCGCTGAGATTGAAGACACTGGGCGTGGATGTTGATGCCGCCACTCAACAGGGGACATACATTCAATTAGATGTTGCCAAGGCGCTCTCCACATTCATGGTCAATGACATGCCTGACGCGGCTAGATTTTTCGAGGTTGTGGGTGGTCTCTTTGAGGCCGCTGCCAAAGCGGCGAAGGGAGAGCATTCTCGCGTTGTGGCTTGTGGAGAATGTTCGCCTCTCTTGTGCGTGCAAGGTAAGCCGGACGCCGCGATTCGGCTTGAACAACTCTGGGATGAGGCAGCCACAACCTTTGAAGTAGATACCCTCTGCGGGTATGCGCTAAGCAGTTTTCACGGCGAGGAAGACAAGCACGTTTTCCTGAGCATCTGTGCGGAACACTCAGCCGTTTATTCTCAGTGAGATAGGAAGACTCAATTCTAGGTCAACCCGCCGAAGCGGGGTCGCCTTTTGCAAGTAGGCGCAGTTCGGCTTCCGGGACAGCAAATTCAGCGGCGCCACAATCCAGGCAGATAACAATCCCTGGAAATACCCGCACGATGGGCTTGTCGATATTTTTCAAGCCGGGAAAATGGATTCCTATCTCCCCAATAAACTTGCTCTGGTTGGCTGATCCGCACGACTTGCAGGGCATGCTGACTCCAGTACGAACCAGGGCCCGCATGGAACCAGAGCCCCCTATTGGGCACGTTTTATAGCATGCTCTTGCCCATGAAACGTAAAGTTTTCGGAACAACCCGTCTGGCCCTGAGCGGCGTAGGTATCCGGGGAGGCATTTGTGATGGTCCATTTGTGCGGCGTTGGCCTCCCCGAATACCTCCTGCTTAGTCGAAGACAATGGACCAAGCCGCGATTCCGGCCCAACTGGCAGAATTACCAGTAGGGATTCAGGATTGATTACAACACGATGACAAATCAGTTTGGTGAGTTTCGCGGCGAGGTCGAAAACTCCGGCGATTTGGATCTTTCCTTTCCTTCCTTGGCCACAGTGGAAAACCCATCGTCATTTTGCTCCGACGGGCGCTGGGCTGATTGCCCGGAGCGAAATGTCTCGCCGGTCATCTCCTTGGCCGAGGGGTGTCGCCTCAGAGGGGTTTGTTTCTATTGTTGTGAATGGACGTTCCTGTACGTCGTAATGGGGGCGGCTGTGGCTGGGTTGGCTAGCGCCGCGAGCCGCAGCACGAATCCAGACGTGACACTGCTAGTTGTTCCAGCGATGTATTTCGTTTACGTCTACTACCGCATGCACATTGTCCGCGCCGTACTCGAAAGTATTTCCAGCGTGAGCCAGGAGAACGAAGCCGTACTTGCCGGTGCATCTCACGGCCGCTGAGTTCATTTCCTCGAATTAGAGGGCGCTAGATTCAGCAACGCGGCTAGCGGCTCTCAAAATGGAAGATATCCACAATAATATTGGTCTTGCGATTCAGCAGAACAAGATGTCCGCCGATCACCACATGGGCACAGTCGGGAGGAGGCGGAGGTAACTGACGTTCGAGCTCTTCAGGACAGTGCTGGAGACGTTTCTGGAGTCCCGGGGGAAGCGTCCCGCGGCGAACGAGTTGCTTTTCCAATCCGGGCGGTAAACGATCCTTCTTTGCGAGGCCGGGAGGCAGTTCGTCCCGATGAGCGGGCTGATGTCGTTAGAGCTTTCGGTCCCACGGTGGGAATGGCAACCTGCCTTCCAGATTCGCGTTGGATTTGGTAATAGGCTGAAAATTCAATGACATAGAACAAGTCTTATGAAGCGACAGGCGATGAGGCTTGAAATGCCGTCTGTGTAGAAAGTACAAACGAAAAAGGGGAAATACTCCCTTTCGGGGTACTGGGACCTACGCTCAGCAAGGTTGACTAAAGTTATAAAACCCCTGAAAACTCGAGACTTACCTATGTTGGCAAACAAAGTGCACCAATACTAATGAAGGGGAATGATAAATCAACTACCAAATCTCCGTCGAGACAGCGTTGTGTACAGAACATCAGATGCTACTTGCAGAGTGTCAAAGGGCCTCCGCGCCGAGTCTTGTCAGTTTCGTTTTATCGAAAGAGAAGCAGGCGACGAACTCCTGCGATTGCAAGCGAAGTATGCTCGAGCCTACGCGGTGTTGCAGAACCACGAACGCAACTGCCCACACTGTCGACTGGCGTCAAGAATGGAAGCACGTGATTCTGAAAACAGTTCTGCTACGCTATTCGACAACGAAATGCGCACTTGAGCGTGGGGGCCAAAACTGAGGCCGGTTGGCACGACCCAGGATATCCACGGGAGGTACTTATCCGCAAAAGGAGAGTTCAATGAACAATACAGGGCGCAAGACCATTACCCTTCTCACGGGCCTTGGAATCGGAGCCGCGCTCGCCGTTCTATTTGCGCCTCAGTCGGGTGAAGAGACGCGAGAATGGATTGCCGATACGGCAGAACGGAGATTTAAGGGGTTGCGCCGTATGGGCCGCCGGTCGTACAGACGGCTACAAGACGCCGTAACTGAAGGGGAAGAAAAGGTCACAGAGGTTTTGAGAAATGGCAAGAAAGCTCTTGGATCAGTTGCCACCAAACTGGATTAGCGAAGCGTCTATACTCCGACCGCCCTGTTCATTTAAATGCCGGAGATGGCAGATGTAGTTGCAGACTTCTTCCCGAAAACTGCTCGAATCGCTTTTGCTGACGCTAGGCCTGGGGTGGACGTGCATGGAGGCTGCACTAAGAGCCAGTGGATGTAGGCTGGACAGGGCCGATTCGGGCTTCGACGTATCCTACACAAGTTACATAAAAGGCAGCAAGCGTACCCTTCGCCAATTGTGTCATCAGATGACAGTGCAGTCGATCAACTTGTGAACAACTTCTGAACAAAACCCGCCAAATACTGGCCAAAATCATGCAGGATGGTGAGGAATAAAGCGCGTGAATCCAACAACATGAATGGTCGGTGGAGAAATCGGCAGGTCGTGAGTTCAACTCTCGCCCTTCGGCTCCAGATTTTTTACCTATGTCTCAGGCCGCTCATCTACCTCCCCATTTTTCAATCAGTTTACGTTCCCATTTTCTGTACTCGCTGAAGACTCGGGAACACTAGGGAACAATAAGGCGGCAACTTTGTCTACGGGCGTCTTTGGGGCTCTGGGATTGCGTGCGTGTAGACGTTAGCGTTGTTTTCAGGTCCTAATGCACGAGGATGATAAAAGAATCTCAATAAAGAATCTCCAAAGAATCTCACCTCCAGTCGCCCCAAAATGCAGCAC
>QHYM01000267.1 GCA_003223295.1 Acidobacteriota bacterium
GGGGGCTTGAAGCGAGTCGCTTTCAGTGAGCGGCTCTCGTGCGGAAACATCCGGGGGGTGTGGAACCAGATAACTTGCGGAATTTCAGGGCTGCCTCAAGAAAAACACGGGGCCTGCAATCTTGGTTGGGGGGTTTTGCTCCGGGCTCGGTGACCCACGAAAAGTCCGAGGTGGCATCGGTTCCATATACTTCGGGGAGGTTTCACGCCGGACGGCTTCTACACTTGAGTCTGCGGGAGGCGTGAAAATGAGACGAGCATTATGCCTGGGCCTCTTGTTCGTGTGTGCCTTGATTGTGTTCACGGGGCCAGTCGCGCGTGCCCAGTTGGCGGATCGCGCAGTCATCACGGGTTTCGTCACGGATTCGAGCGGTTCGGCCATTCCTGATGCCAAAGTCACGATCCTTAATCAGGACACCGGCACCAAAATTGTCGTCGGCACGAACAGCGCCGGCAACTACAGCACGCCCCCGCTCATTCTAGGCACCTACACAGTCGAAGTGGAGAAGGAAGGCTTCAAGCTTTCTTCTACGAAGGGAATTGTCCTGAGCGGCGGGCAGACCTACCGGCAGGACGTGAAGCTCGAAGTGGGCGCCGTGACCCAGACGGTCACCGTCGAGGGTGGGGTCGAACAGATCAACACAGATAACGCGACTGTTTCTCACACAATCGGCGAGACCTACTATCGCGATCTTCCCGCAGCCATGGGGGCTGATATTCGGCTGGCCGAATCGCTACTGCAACTTCAGCCCGGGTTTGTGCCCATGCAACCGAACGGCGATGCCATCTTCCGCGGCAGCCAGTTCACATCAAGAATCAACGGCGGCCAGACTTTGGCGACCGAGAATTGGTTTGACGGCGCAGCTTTTGGATACGCGGAAGGTCACCAAGGCACGCAGGAAAGCTCGGTGCCGTATACATCGGTCCAGGAAATGACCGTAGTCGAGAACACATTTTCCGCTCAATATGGGCACACCAGTGGGGGTTTTATTACCTATACGACGAAGTCCGGCACCGACAAGTTTCACGGCAACCTATACAATTTTTTCAGCAACGATAAGCTGGACGCGGGAAACTTCTTTTTCACTGGAAAAATTGCTAACAAGAAGCTTCCGCTCACCCAAGATAACTGGGGCGCAGCCGTGGGCGGGCCGGTACCCAAGATAACCAAGTGGGGCAAAACATTCTGGTTTTTCAACGTGGACGGTCTCGATTATCACAGCACGGTCAACACCGGCTTTGTGAACACCCTTCCCACTGCGCTCCAAAAGCAAGGGAACTTTAGTGAGTTTTTGGGAGGACAAGCGACGGATACCTGTCCGAAAGGCACGCCAAACCAAGGCCTCGTATACCCTGTTACGGATCTTGCTGGCAATCTCATTCTCTCGGGCCAAATCTACAACCCGAATCCAGCCACTTTCACGGCGGTCGCTGGTCATACGGTTACTGATCCTTGCACGGGAAGTCTCATCAATGTGCCGGCCGGCTTTGTGAGGCAACCTTACGCTGGCAACATTATTCCGCCCAGTGACCCCCTGTTGAGTTCCCTAGGGCAGTTCATGGTTCCCAATATCCCAGCACCGGACCGCAACACGCTCGCGGTGAATGGTTTTGGCGGGAGCTCGGACGACAACAACAAGATCAATGTGAGGACCTGGCTCTTCCGAATCGATCACACCTTCAACAACAAGTTCTCCATCAGCAATACCTACTACCAGAACAACCGGCCGCGCATCGCGCACTGTGGCGGGCCGGAGGGCTGCAACACCTTGCATGACGGAGAAACGGATTCCGCTGCCAACGACACGTACATCGGCCAGGGATTCTTCCAGCGCATCACTAACCATTTCGAGCACTTGCAGATGAACTGGGTGATCAAGCCGAACCTTTTCAATCACACCACACTGGCTTATGACCGCTGGCACATGCAGGGCAACCAGTTGTCCGGCGGAGTAGGCTGGAATCAGAAGCTTGGACTGGGCTTGCCCAACTCACCTATATTCAACAAAGCGGGCTTTCCTTCGATCAACTTCAGTGGGCCCCAGGGTTATACCGCTTATGGCACGCCGTGGGCGAGCGGTGGGAGCGACATCAACAATCGCTATCAGTTCCTCGACGATGTGAGTTGGACTACCGGAAAACACACCATCAAGGCGGGCATCGAATACCGCTATATGACCTTCCCGCAAACCGGGTGGGCCGTCAACACGGGTGGCAGTTTCAACTTTAGCTCCAACGAAACTGCACAATACGATTTCAGGGGTGCCAACCGTGGCGACGTGACTGGGAATGGGTTTGCTTCCCTTCTGCTGGGGCAGGTCAATAGCGCAGGTTTCTCTGTGCCGTTCGCCTACATGCCCAAGATGAAGTATAGCGCTCCCTGGATCAACGACGACTTCAAGCTGACGCCCAAGCTCACGCTGAGCTTTGGTTTGCGGTTCGATTGGCAATCCGGGCTCTATGAGCAGCACGGGCGGTTCTCCACTTTTGATCCCGCAGCCCAAAATCCCGTGGGCCATCTAGGGGCAACCATATTTAACAACAGTAAAGCAAACGGCAACAGCAACTGGAACGTCGGTCCGCGCTTTGGGTTCGCGTACGCTCTGAACAACAGGACCGTGATCCGCGGCGGGTATGGTATTTACTATGCCGGGGCACAGGCCGACTCGTGGGATCCATACCCAGTCGACGGTTACCAAACAAATCCGACCGCGCCAAATCTGACGAATGGGCTGCTGCCAGCATTCTACTTCCAAGGAATTGGCAGCTGTCCTACTCAGGAGACGACGAATAATGTAGGGGCAGTTTCCTGCGGCTGGCCGACAGGCTCAATCGTCCTCCCGCCGCAACTCAGAGCCGACGTGGCGAATGGAGGCAATCCCGTTGGAGTGGCCCCCAACACGTACACCATGCCCCGATACCAGAATTGGTCGATTTCGTTCCAGCGCCAATTGACTCAGAACATGGCCATCGATATCGCCTACGTAGGCAACCATGGAACGAGGCTGATTGATGGCCGCAGCTCTGCTGGAGTTTTCGACAACATGAACCCCGGAAGCGTGCTCGCCTTGGGAAGCGTTCTCACGAGCGGACAGTTCAATAATGGCGTTCCCAACGCGGCGGCAATCGCGGGTGGATTTACCACGCCACCTTACCCAACGTTCACGGGAACCGTGGCGCAATCGCTAAGAATGTGGCCGCAGTACCAGCAGATCAACTGGCGTTATTTCCCGAACGGCGCAAGCCACTACAATGCATTCCAAGCCAGCTTTGACAGACGCATGAGTCAGGGATTGCAATTTAGGGTGGCTTACACCTATTCCCGGTTGATGAATAACGGCTCGGAGACGGGGCTTGGCGCCGGGGGACCTCCCGTACAGAATCCCAGCGACATGAGGAGCCTGTACACGGTCAGTTCCGACGATGTCCCGCACATTCTGACCTTGGGCTGGCAGTACGAACTACCTTTCGGCAAGGGCAGGCGGGTAGGCGGCAACTCCTCGGGTGTGGTGAACAAGGTCATTGGGAATTGGCAAATCTCCGCGATACAGACGTATCAATCGGGGAGACCGCTATCCATCACGATGGCAAATAACAGCCTGGGTGGCTACCTTTTCAATTACACCGAGTATCCCAATAAGGTCAGCGGCACGAAGCCCTTCACGGGAAACTTCAGCGACCCCAACAAGGACGCTTACTTGAACGCGGCAGCATGGGCCGACCCGGGACAGTTCGCCTTCGGCAATGCACCTCGCGAAGATGAGAATGTCCGCTGGTTCGGGTACAGGAACGAGGACTTCTCCATCCAAAAGGATACGTACCTTGGTGAGAGCAAATACGTTCGTTTCCAAGGCGACGCCGGAAACGTCTTTAACCGGGTTTTCTTCTGTCCACCAGGCACGGGTCTGGGCAACGGCAACTTCGGGAAGACTGGCAGCCAGTGCAACATCCCGAGGCGCTGGCAGCTCGCCTTACAAATCTTCTTCTAGGCTCACCCCGCGAAGGGTTATTCTGTGGATGGTCCGCAATCGCGGACCGTCCACGGTTCGTGTTTGACTTCCTATCCCTTGGCGAGTTTCTCGCGGCGAAGGATGCCGCGGCCCTCTTGCAGGACCAGCAGTTGATTCGCCTCAATGTTCTTAAACGATTCCACCAGCCCCAGGGGCCAGCGGACTTCGACCGAATCCGCCTGCTTGGAGTGACCGAGCCCAAAATGCAGGCGAAAATCATTTTGAGACAAATAGCTGGAACCGCTTAAGATCTCATTCATTTGAGAATGCCGTCCGGTAACCACGCGCACGCGCGCGCCGATGGCGCTGCGATTCGATTTCGTGCCGATGCACTTGACCTTCAGCCAGTTGTTTCTCGAACGAGAATCATTGCGGAGGAGCGAGGGAGGCTCGTTCATGTTGATTATGGCGACATCAATGTCTCCGTCGTTGTCGAAGTCGCCGAAGGCCGTGCCGCGGCTGGGGCGAGGTTCCTTCACCGCCGGCCCGCTTATCGAGGTAACATCCGCAAAGCGGCCGTTGCCGAGGTTCTTATACAAAATCTTTCTCTGTTTGAAGGTGACATGCAACTGGCGCGTGTCGACCTCGGGAAAGACGTGGCCGTTTGACATGAAGATATCGACCCAACCGTCGTTGTCGAAATCGAAGAGCCCGACGCCCCATCCCAAATACTTGGTGTTCGCGCCCAATCCTGCTTGAAAGACAGCGTCATAAAAGGTTCCGTCGCCATTGTTATGGTACAGATTCGCAGTTTGGTCGGAGTAATTTGTCTTGACGATATCGAGCCAGCCGTCGCAGTCGTAATCGCCAACCCCCACGCCCATGCCCCCTTGCGGAACGCCATTTTCATTGAGGGCGCATCCAATCTGTGAGCCGATTTCTTCGAACGTTCCATCATGATTGTTGTGGTAGAAGCGGCTAGGCACCGAGTCGCACGCGACGTAAATATCGGGCCAGCCGTCATTGTCAAAATCGGCCGCGCACACGCCCAGGCCGTAAGAGCCCGAGGGAATCCATTGCTCGGCGACGAAAGTTGGGGCTGCCGGGCCCCGGGGAACCGCGATGCCAGATCGCTCGGAAACATCCTCAAAGGTTCCATCACCGCGATTACGATACAAGGTGTTGGTCCCACCGTTTAGCCCTTGCGGTCCACATCCGATGGACAGCCCAAAATACCGGCAATACTGGTTGTCGCCGGGCTGCGGAGCTGCTTGCGGGTCGAAACTCACATAGTTTGCGACGAACAGGTCGAGAAAGCCGTCGCGGTCGTAGTCCACAAAGCAGCAACCGGTATTCCACCGCGGAATTGAGCTTTTCTGGACAAGGCCAGCCTTTTCGGTGACATCGGTGAAGGTCCCGTCTCTATTGTTGTGATAAAGGGTGATTCCGCCCCAATACGTCACGACTAGGTCCTCGTATCCGTCGTTGTCGTAGTCTCCGACACAGCAGCCCTGCCCCCATCCTGACCAAACGAGTCCCGCTTTTTCGGTTACGTCGGTAAAGGATCCGTCGCGATTATTGCGAAACAGGAGGTTTGTGGGCGGATGTTCCGTCGAGATGCCCTCGAATCTCGTTCCGTTTACCAGGAAGAGGTCGAGCCAGCCATCGTTGTCGTAGTCGAAAAGAGCGAGACCACAACCGATTTCTTCCAGGAGGTATCGCTTGCGCGTGACGCCGCCGAAGACATTATTTGCTTGACTCAAACCAGCCCGATCGGCAACGTCGGTGAAATAGAAACCCGCCGCAGATTCGGGAGCGGTTCCTGATTTCCGAGTGGAGGACGCTGGGGATCTCTGCAGGGCTAACGTTTCACCCAGTCGGGGCAGCAGTACAGACGCAGGTACGGCTGAGCCCAGGCGCGCGAGTTGACAGAGAAAACTGCGACGTGACAGTTGGATTAGCCCGGAGGGACTTCGCAAACTTCCCGGCTTGACCCAATGACTTGGCATCGTCGCATTAATCTGGTAACAGCAACCGAAGACGCGTATCAGCCTGCGCACCCCGCTCCGCTTCCAGCTTACGCGACTCGGCGAACTGACTCTCTGACTCGGCGATTTTGCCGAGGCGCCGAAGTAACAAGCCAAGCTGATAGTGGGCTTCGACGGACCGCGGATCGAGCGCTGCGGCGCGTTCGAGGTGCTGATTCGCTTCCTCATATTGATGCTGTCTCAAGAGAATGCTTCCAAGTTTGACGTGGGAAGGCCCATGGTCAGGATGATCCTTAAGGAGGATTCGAAAGACCGAGACAGCCTGATCCTCTTGGCCAATGGCATCATATGTAAGGGCCAAGTAATAGGAAGCGGCAACTTGGTCAGCCTGCGCTTGCAGGCTTTTTTTGAGCGAGGCCTCGGCTTCGCTGTACTTACCCTGTAGGTAGTACACTGAACCAATGGCGTAGTTCACGACGGCATCGTGAGGATGCTTCTGCAAAAGACGAGCGAAAAGCGAAGCGGCCTTAGATAGGTTGCCTTTCGCGACGTTGGCAGACGCTAGTACATAGATATAGGGATCGCGATCCGGTTTTAAGGCTGCGGCCTTCGCGAGTGCAGGCAGGGCATCCTCTAGCAAATTTCGCTGCAAGCACACCTTTCCGAACTCAAATAGAGTCTCGGGATCTTCAGGAGCCTGGTGCTTGGCTTTGACTAGATAGGCCAAGGCTTTCTCGCTATTCCCTTGGCGCTCTGCAAGCAGAGCGAGGTTCCGTTCGCAGGCCCCGCAAGCAGGATCCATGTTAAGTGCAAGCTGGAACTTCTGCTCTGCCCGCTCGAGTTCTCCCAAGAAGAAGTAAGCTTCTCCAAGCTTCAACGCCAAGGCGGGGGAGGAGGGGTGAGCAGTAGTCCTTGTCTCCTCGGCTTCAAGAACCTCCTTCGCCCCTGCAGCCATTCCGTACTTCGCCAAGACGTTGGCAAACTCGAGGGACAATTCATCGGACGGGGCTGACAAATCTTGCCAATAACCAACCAGACCTTTTAGCTCTTCCGATTTTCCAAGAGCTCCATAGTCTGTCGCCAGAAGGAGGATGCCATCGTCAGATATGCTCAGTTGAGGCACGATGGGTTCGGCTATGTCCAGAGATTCCTGATAGTTCTGGAGGGATGCTTCCACCTTGGCCAAGTCAAAGCGAGCATTGAGGTTGCCGGGATCAAGCCGGAGGGCTTCCTGGAAGCTTTTTCGGGCCAGATGGGATTTTCCCTGGAGAAAGTAAGCGTTTCCCAAACTCGTTCGAGCGCCAACCAGTCGGGGATTGAGCACTAGCGCTTGCGTGAGGAAGCTTGTGCTCTCCTTGTATTTGCCCTCCTGCAGGCGAATTGTTCCTAGCATCGCCAAAGCCAGAGCTCGGGTGGTCGGGTTGCCCAAGGCCTTGCGTGCTTCCGCCTCTGCCTGTCCCATTTGCCCCTTGTTCAACAAGTTAGCCGCTATTTCCATGTGATTGAGCTGGCCAAAACCGGCGTTTGCGAGAGCCAAGAGACCAAGGCAAAGCAGGTAGAAGCGTCGATGGGCCCATACAGCAAGTCGAAGGGGTTTTTCGGGTTCGCCGAGGCGCTTCATGATCCGGTATGGTAGCAAGGGCCTAGAACGGCGGCAACGTTTACTCAAACCAGAATATTGAGGACCCATCGATTGTGAGGTAGATTCTTATGGTCGAACAGGTGCGCCATAGTCCGCTGAAGTCCTCTCAAAAAAGGAATCGGGGAGTTCTATAGCTTGATCGTCCAAAAAGGAGGGGCAAATACTAATTCGCGCCGCACGTTCCTAAAGCATTTACTCGCGGGGATTGCCGGCAGCCCGCTTTCAAGCTCCTCCTGGTTATCCTGCCTCGCAATGGCCCAGCGCAGCGGCAAATCTCCGTTTGAGCTTGTTCCGCCCGCGACAAGCAGGATTACCTGGGTGCACCGAAATGGGCGGTCTCCCGAGATGTACTTGCCGGAAACCGTGGGTGCCGGGTGCGCATTCATTGATTATGACAACGATGGATGGATGGACATTTATCTGGTCAACAGTGGGAAGTGCGATTTCTTTGACCCACAGCCACCCCTGCGCAATGCCCTTTACAAGAACAATCGCGACGGAACCTTCACAGACGTAACGGAAAAATCCCGCGTCCCTGGCGGCGGATATGGGATGGGCGTGGCAGTCGGGGATTATAATGGCGATGGCCGGCCGGACCTCCTGTTGACCCAATACAACGGCGTCATTCTCTACCACAACAACGGCGACGGCACGTTTAGCGATGTGACGCGGAAGGCTGGTCTGCCGACAGAGGGCTGGGCATCCAGCGCCGTCTGGTTTGATTACGACAACGACGGGAAACTCGACCTCTTTATCTGTCGGTTTGTGGATTTCAGCAAGGACAAGAACAAGTTCTGCGGCAACCGCGAAACCGGTGACCGCTACTACTGCATCCCGCGCATCTATGACCCCATGCCAAGCTGGCTTTTTCACAACAACGGTGACGGTACTTTTACCGACGTCAGCCGCGAATCGGGAATTGCGAAGTCCCTCGGTAAAGCTTGGGGTGTCGTTGCCTGCGACGTCAATAACGATGGGAGAATGGATCTGTTCGTGGCCAACGACACGGTGGCGAATTTTCTGTTTGTCAATCGCGGCAACGGAAAATTCGAAGAAATGGGCTTGCAAGCCAACGTTGGTTATAGCGCCGGGGGGCGGGCGCGCTCGGGGATGGGCGTGGATTCTGCCGATTACGACCAGGACGGTTGGATGGACTTGTTTGTTACCAACGTGGACCAGGAGATGTACTCGCTCTATCGCAACAACCGCGATGAGACTTTTGATGACCTGTCTGTTCCTTATGGTATCGGCAAGGTCACGCGACTGATGAGCGGGTGGGGAGTGAAGTTTTTTGATTACGACAACGACGGAACGCCCGACCTTTTTCTTGCCAATGGCCACCCTGACGACAGAATCGAAGCGCATTCGAGCGAAGTAAAATACCGTGAACCTCTGCTATTGTTTCGTGGCACGGGCCATGGATTCGAGAATGTGACCGGCAGCAGCGGCCCCCTTTTTTCAAAGCCCCTTTCCGCACGCGGCATGGCAATCGGCGATTTCAATAACGATGGCGCCATCGATGTCTTGATTGCAATTAACGACGGCCCGCCTCTGCTACTCAAGAATCAGGTAGGTCAATTCAATCACTGGTTAGGGGTGAAGTTGGTGGCAAAGCGAGCCAATCCTGACGCCATAGGTGCGCTAATTACTTGGCAAGCTGGGGGCCTGAGGCGGTCGTCCTTCAAAACTGGCGGCGGAAGTTATCTAGCATCGCACGATCCACGGGTGGTTTTGGGCATCGGCACGCACAGCCAAATTGAGTGGGTCGAGATCCGGTGGCCGCTACCGAGCAGGTGTACGGAACGCTTCGCGAATCTTCCCGTTGATCAATACATCTCACTTGTCGAGGGGGAGGGCGACCCAGTTCGGAAAGCTTGACGAACAAACGACGGGAGCGTTTCTTTTGTCAGACTGCAGGTAGCGGTCACACGAGACATGCTGAAAAGCCGATGCTCTAGTCCAGCGCGGCCGCACCGTGCTAAATTGCTCGCTCTTACGAGTGCCTGAACCAGTGCGTACTAAAGAACAAGCCCTAAATATCCATGAGGTTGCGAGGCGGGCCCGGGTGTCTACCGCAACTGTGTCTCGCGCTATCAACCGGGTTCCCACAGTTAATCCCAAACTGGTCCAGCGCGTCTGGAGGGCCATCAAGGAGCTTGGATACTACCCAAATACGCAGGCGCGAGCTCTGGTCTCTGGGCGTAGCCGAATTTTCGGCCTTATTGTTTCCGAACTAACGAACCCGTTTTTTCCCGAAATCGTCCAGGTGTTCGAAACCATCGCAGTTCGGCACCACTACGAGATTTTATTGACCTCCACCATGAATGACCCGGAGCAGATGGAGAGCTCCGTCCGCCGAATGATCGAGCGGCAGGTTGAAGGCGTGGCAGTCATGACCTTTGGCATGGAAGATGCGGTTCTCGAAGATTTGAAGTTGCGGCAGGTTCCCCTGGTTTTCGTGGATGTCGGTCCGCGTCGTCCGCGTGTCAGCAACCTGCGAATCGACTACCTCAGCGGCATTCGCCAAGCGGTGCAGCACGTGGCGGCACTGAGACACGAGAGAATTGCCTTCATCACGGGGCCCCATACGCTCAAATCCGCGATGGCACGTAAACAGGCGTTTTTGAAGGCCATCCATGAGATCGGACGCGATCCCGACATGGAACTGATTGTGGAAGGGAACCACACGATGGAAGGAGGGCGGCTGGCTTGCGGCCACTTACTGGCGCTAGCCAAAAAGCCCACCGCTATTCTCTGTTCTAACGACATGACTGCGATCGGAGTGATGAGGAGGTGTTACGAAGATGGCATAGCGATTCCGAGAGATCTTTCCGTGGTGGGCTTTGATGACATCCGATTAGCGCAATTCATGCTCCCTCCTCTTACCACCGTGCAAATGTCTCAAGCGGAGTTAGCACGGCTCGCTTTCGATGCGCTGCTGGCCGAAGTCGAGCGTGAGGAGCCGCTTCCGGAAGGATCCGAGTATGTGCTGAAGACCGCTCTAATCGAGCGAGAGTCCACAGCTATCTGTCGCTCCAATGCCGCTGCGAGCGGCAATGCGCGGAAGGAGTAAGAGAAGCTATGCCGACCATTGAATCGCTGTATAGGAGCGTGGCGGCACTTCAAACCTTGTGCGGTTGTTGGTTGTGGCAGGCTTCGCAAAAGCTTGTGGAGCTACTTTCTCAGGTGTCTCGAAAGTATTGAAAGCCTTGAGATCCGCCCCTGTCAGTGTCGTAGAGACAAGTACTTGTCCGGGAGTTTTGTCCTGCCAATTGAGCTCCACAACGCGTGGTTTCGACAGCTCACGATTCAGAATGAATAGTGCGACTTTTCCATCCTGGGGATTCAACGTGCCTGCAACGTCCACGGACGGAACCTGGCCCATGTTCGAAACTTCATACGTCGGAGATTCCACCAACAGGTTAAGGACGGAACCGCGCGCATATTGAAGCCCCCAGTTGTAGGGATAGTAGATGGTCTGGCGAAACAAACCACTTGCATTAGTCATGATGGGCGCGATGACATTGATCAACTGCGCCAAACAAGCCACTTTGACGCGATCTGCATGACGAAGCAAAGAGTTGACGAGGCCACCGACAAGGAGCGCGTCTTCGAGGTTGTACACTTCCTCCAACAAATGAGGTGCTTCCTGGTGATGTCCATTCGTGGCGTCGCCGCTGCGGGCACGGTACCAGACATTCCACTCGTCAAACGACAGCCACAACTTCTTCGGCGAGCGTTTGTGCCCACGCACTAGGTCACAAACCGCGACCGTCTCGTCGATTTGGCGTTCCATACTTAAGTTCATAGCCAGGAACTTCGCGCTGTCACCGCCAGTATCCTGCGGAGTATTGGTGAAATAGCGATGCAGCGAGAGACCGTCTACATACTCGTAGCACTGCTCGAGAACTTCACGATCCCACTCCAGATACGTGGGCATGAACGGGCCGCTTGACCCGCACGCAATGAGTTGCAACGAAGGATCGACGTACCTCATCTGCCGCGCAGCATCTTGAGCTTTAATCCCGTACTCCGTTGCCGTCATGTGTCCGATCTGCCAAGGACCATCCATCTCGTTGCCAAGGCACCAGTGTTTCACGCGATAGGGCTCCGTAATTCCGTGCTTCCGGCGAAGATCACTCCATTTCGTTCCTTGATCTAAGTTGCAGTACTCCACGAGAGCCGCAGCCTCTTCGGGTGTTCCCGTTCCAAGATTGAGGCCCATCAGCGGCTCAGCATGCACGGCCTTGCACCAAGCCATGAATTCATTCGTACCGAACTGATTTGTGTTGATCGAGTTCCAAGCTTTATCAAGCACGCGCGGACGGGTCTCCTTGGGGCCGACGCCGTCGAGCCAGTTGTAGCCAGAAACGAAATTGCCGCCCGGATAGCGAATGATGGGAACTCCCATACGGCGCACTTCTTCCATGACGTCCTTGCGAAATCCGCTGGCATCTGAAAGTTTCGAACCCGGGTCAAATATGCCTTCGTAAATCGCACGTCCCAAGTGCTCCAGGAACGATCCAAAGAGATTATGGTCGAGCGGTGCCATGATGCGGCGTGAGTCCAAGTAAACCCTGGCTATGTCGCCAGAGCCAGGCGCGGTTTGACCACGCAGGAAAGAACCACCAAACAGAGAAGTCAGGCCCCAAGCCATTCCTGCGTTCGCAGCTTGGCGCAGAAAACGCCGCCTATCATCGAAAAACATTTGTTTGCTCTCCTGGTACTTGGCCACACCAAAATTCCGCGAGTTCCTTGCCTGGAGAACCAATTAAGCCAACGCCGTCCGAACGGTCGGAAACGCTGGCCGCCTCATCCGTTTTTCACAGCATGCGAGCAAACGTTTACCACAAATTGCAGGTCACCCGCAAGCTGATCGGCTTAAGAAAACAGGGCAAGCTTCGATAAGGACAGTTCTAGGACTGTTCGACTGCTCATCGAATGGGCTAAGGGAGTTTCTGCACAAGTCCAAAGGTGTTCTCTGTAATCAGAGTCCACAGACAAAAACGCTACTTCCGATGCGGAAGAATCACTTCATTGTCCAACGGAGGGTAAACTGGGAAGTAGCTGAGCCATCTAGTGCGTTAGCTGCACTGCCGAAAGTCCTGGCGCGGCAGTACCGTCGGACCATTCGCTGTCGCAGGTTCGCGCAATATCCTTTCCCCTTCGCGCGTCTGTGGAAACGACAGAAGAAGTGAAACGCCTTTCACCAGTGAACGTGCCATTTAGAGTGCTCGTATTTCTCCTTATCGCCATAGGGGGAACCGTCCTCGCGTCCCGATTGCCCAAGAAAGGGGTTGCCTGCTGCAGCGCTGAGGTCTGCGCTCGGAAACACCACCACGAATGAAGTCAAAAGCAGCACAATTGCAGCACTGCCTTGGATTGCACATTCAGCGACGTGGCTTCGTCCCCGTTTCCTTGACCACACTCTTCGCGTCCTTGTCCTCCCGCAACCCGGCAAACTTCGAATGCCTGAGCCGATCCACTCCAGGAATTCTATTTGGGCAACGGCCTCGGGCCGCAGCCACACACATTCCTTCATCTTCTCAGCGGTGAGTTCATCGCCCCACCGCGACTTGTGCGTATCCGGCAGGTTAGCGAAGGGCATGATGGGTGAAACGAGATCACGGATTTTCTCAAAAACCTGACGCCGGGATGCCGGGACAAAGCCGTTGCGGACGCGGGCGACGTAAACCAAATCCTTGCCGCGATAGTAGCCGACCATGAGAGAGTCGAATCCGTGAGGCCGAGAAACTAAAGCTCTACGACCGTGAAGGAGCTGCGGTAGAGAGCCACCAACCGTCTCCGGCGCACCAACAAGAACTCACCGGGACGACTGTTCGGCCTTAGCGGCGGTTGAACCTACGTGGTCGTAAGTTCAGAACTCCTGACATACCCCCCAAGAAGCTTTCAATACAGTAGTTTTTCAGGGAGTGGTGCGAACCTAAAACTGTCCGCTTTTCGCGTCTGCAACGATAGGTTCATGACTTGTTTTTCCACGAAATCTGAACGAGAAACTTGCCGGTTTTTTCCATTGCTGATCTCTCCCGGAACTGCAGCTGGCTTGGTTTTTCGCTTCCCTGGGTGCGAACTTAAAACTGTCCGCTTTTTCCAAATCGGCAGAAGGAAATCAGGGGATTTTAGCTGCTATATTTCCTCGATGGGAAGCGCTCGACCCCTCTCCTGCGCATCCCCGGAAGCCGCAACTGGCCTGGCTTTT
>QHYM01000087.1 GCA_003223295.1 Acidobacteriota bacterium
CGAATGCCTCGATCATATGATCGTGTTCCATGAAACCTCTCTACGACGAACTCTCACTTGCTATTTCGATTACTATCACCGATCGAGAACGCATCTTTCGTTGGGGAAGGACGCACCGGAGCCACGAGCGATTCACCCGCCCGAAATGGGATCCGTCGTAGCGCTACCCCTCGTCGTCGGACTGCACCACCGCTACGAACAACGGGCTCCCTGAACGAGCCAGAATCAAACCCTGCCGGTATTGGCTTTCCGACTTTCTAGTCCGAAGAGTGCTCGCGCACGTGCGCATCACAGCGAATTTGGTTCACCAGATTCAAGCAGGGTCCGCAAGCCCATCGACCTTTGCGGTTCATTTGGAAGAATACCTTCGACCCTTGGGCTGCTCCGAATTTCCGGGAGGCACGTATAACTGTAGCGTCAATTCTGGCTCCGCGGCCTTTGGTACCCGTGTAGGACATCGGCGGAGGTCCACGGTGCAAATGGTCTGACGAAAAAATCGCTTTCCAGCCGACGGAATTGAATACAGTAATCAGCTAGCCTTCCGCCCGCAAGTGGGACTCAGAGAACAAATTTAGGTACATGTTCGAACTAGGTCGGCCCTCCTCAGCCCAGCTCTTCAGGACCTAGCCGTTTCGTTCTCTTGTCGGATCGCCCTCCCCCAGCCAAAGCGATCACATGCTTCCGACAGCAAAAAAAAGACGCTTTGGAGATCTATCTTTGAACGCTAAATGGTTCTTTCCTCTTTCCTCGATCGGGCTGCTTCTCTTCCTTTTGCTGGCTTCCGCGGAGACCAGCAGTGCACAGGTAGCGTCCACGTCGGTGCGGATCAACTCCGGTTCGACGGCGCCCTACACCGATGCCAACGGGAACACCTGGCTTGCGGACGAGCTCTTCACGGGGGGAACGACCGCCTCCACCACGAGCCCCATCACCGGCACCCCCGCACCGCAGGTCTTTCAAACCGAGCGCTGGGGTTCGTTCGTTTACAACATCCCGGTTGCCAACGGCAACTACAACGTGAATCTGGACTTTGCCGAGGCCTATGTCACCGGTCCCGGACAGCGCCTCTTCAATGTGTCCATTAACGGCACACAGGTGCTCACGAACTTCGATATCTATGCAACAGCGGGCGGCATGAACATCCCGGTGGTGAAAACTTTCCCAGTCACCGTGACCAATGGAACCTTGAGTCTCAACTTCTTTGCAGGCTCCATCCAGAATCCCGCGGTCGATGGCATCGAAGTGCTGCTAGCGTCAAGTGTGGTAGCGCCGACGATCACAACACAACCAGCGAATCAGACGGTGGCGGCGGGTAAGACAGCGACCTTCAGCGCGGTGGCGGGTGGCACCGCACCAATCAGCTACCAGTGGCAGGGGAACGGGGCAAACATCAGCGGGGCAACTTCGGCGAGCTATACCACGCCTGCCACGACCACGGGGAACAGTGGATCAACGTTCCGAGTTGTTGTGAGCAATGCGGCGGCGTCGGTAACCAGTTCGGCTGCAACGCTGACAGTCAATGCGGTTGCGACGCCGGGCATTCAGGTAAGCTCTAGCTCAGTCAGCTTTGGAAGCGATCCGGTGGGTACGAAACTATGGCAAACTTTAAGCATAACCAACACTGGCTCAGCAACTTTGATCATCACTCAATTGACAGCATCCGGGTCAACCGCATTCACGGTGAGTGGATTCTCGCTACCCTTAAGCGTCAGCGCAGGGCAAAACGCCACCATCACAGCAAATTTCCTGCCTGCGTCGGTTGGCTCCGTTTCCGGCAGCATCTCCATCGCGAGTAACGCGTCCACAACTCCTACTTCCGTCTCTCTGAGCGGGTCAGGGATCGCTGCCACCTACGTTCTCAGGGTCACTCCGACAAGCCTCAGTTTTGGCAGCGTAACCATGGGCACGTCTTCGGCTCCACAGAGCGTCAGCGTCACCAACGCCGGCAATTCCAAAGTGGCAGTTTCACAAGTGACAGTAACCGGAGTTGGATACTCGGTCACGGGCGGAAGCACTCCGGTCACCCTTTCTCCATCGCAGACTCTCACTCTCACGACTCAATTCAGCCCGACTGCCGCGGGGAGTGATCCCGGGTCAATCTCTATCGCGAGCAACGCAACCGGATCACCCGCCGCAGTCTCCTTATCGGGAACGGGAGTTACGTCGGTTCAACATTCTGTAGGTCTGAGCTGGGATGCAAGCACCTCCTCGGTGCTTGGCTACAATGTCTACCGGGGCACGGTAAGCGGGGGTGCCTACACAAAAATCAATTCATCGCTCCTCTCGGGCGTGAGTTACACCGATGCGACCGTACAAAGTGGCGGCACCTATTTCTATGTGACGACTGCGGTAGACTCGAGCGGGAACGAGAGCGTCTACTCGAACCAAGTTAGCGCAACCATACCCTGAGGATATGTGACTGTGCCTCTCGAAAATCTCGAAATGTTTGAGCTGTGCCTCGCCAAAAGGCCGTACACCAGCGAAATCAATGACTTGGCGCAAAGCTCAATTCGGTCTTTTCCGCTAAAATTCTTTGCCATGATCTTGTCGCTCCGACTTTTCCTCGGCTGGTTGGTCAGTTCTTTCAGTTGTTGGGTGGACCTCGTCCTCGAAAACCTGGCTCTCCGTCGGCAATTGCTGGCTCTGCACGCGCAATGACCTCGCCGTCGATTGACTGCCCTGCACAAACTGTTCTGGGTTGCGTTGAGAGTGTGCTGGTCTGGGTGGAGGCAGCCTCTCGTCTTGGTCACTGTTAGCTCCAGGGACCTCGATCTTTAGAAGATCCTGTGTTAGTTTTTAGCGAACCTTCTATGAGCGCCTGTGCCTCTCGAAAACCTCGAAATTTCTGAGCGGACGGGAGTTATATTCCCTTCATAATTCTCTCCGATGCTCATTTCTCTCCCGACCCTCCTCGCAGCTCTATCCTCGATCCTCCGTTCGCGTGCTGCTCTCAAGCTCGAGAACCTGGCTCTGCGCCACCAAATCGGCTTGCCTCAGAGGTCCGCAGCAAAACGTCCGAAATTGACCTCCGGAGACCGCCTGTTGTGGATCTGTCTGTCCCGCCTTTGGCCCGACTGGCGCTCGGCGCTGCTGGGCGAGAAAATTGCGAGACCGGAAACCGAGCCTTTTCAACGCGTTTGAGATTTTTGACCATACGGGATGCTCGCAAGCAATTTGTCATCGCTTGTGGAAGGTTAGTCGAACAGCTCACGAACTCGATGCTTGATTGGCTGCACAAAGCTGCATGCAATAGCCAGTGCGCGCCAATCGACCCAGGCAACCACGAATTCATTTGACACCGACAATTCGAGGACTATAATCGCGCCCGTAACGCGTGAGGTACGTCCTCAGAGCAGTATTCAACAAACGATAGATAACGTCCAGCTATCTCATGATTTGGTCTCCAGGTTCTGAGATGCCTTCACACTCAGGCCAAAACATCTATCGATGAACGTCGGCCGTCGCCGTGTCGGCTCCTTGAGGAGAAATTGATGATCAACCCTGCTATCAGTGCAAAAAAACGTCAGCCCGCTGCTCACGGAGGCGGCGTCCGGGGCGACAACTCCGTTCTGCGATCGTCGCAGTTCGAAGGACGCTTCGGACGGATGTTTCGGTCTTTGCCATCCGCCGAGTGGCCCAAGAAAGCGCTTCTCGATCTGGGGCTGGCCATGACTGCGGACCCGGAGCACTTGGACACAGACAAGAATGCGCCCACTGCCGCATTCGAGGCAGACGACAAGCGCATTCAGGATGACGAAGAGAACGTGGCTATCGCTGCCGGCTATACGTACCTCGGTCAGTTCATTGATCACGACATCACGTTCGACCCCGCGTCGAGCCTGCAGCAGCAGAACGATCCTGATGCGCTGATCGATTTCCGCACTCCGCGGCTGGACCTGGATTCGTTGTACGGCCGCGGGCCCGGAGACCAGCCATGGATGT
>QHYM01000268.1 GCA_003223295.1 Acidobacteriota bacterium
CCGCAATCGTGTCGGGAGTCACCCTGCAATCGGTCCAGCCTCTCCAAGCGCCATTTTTTGAGGGACTGTCGGCGGGCTATCCCCTAGCCGCCAGCTCGTAGGACAGGCATTCTTGCCGGTCCCGTTCCTAGCGCGCTGCGGCGCGCGCTCCGGTATGCCGCTGCAGGAATTGCATGGTCTTCTGATTGAACTCTTCGACCTTCTCATAAATCGGCGCGTGCGCGCACCCTTAGCCGGTGCGCGGATATGGAGACTCGGCTTTCCTGAGCGCTGGCGAAGGAATGCCGTGCGCGTCTTTGGTTTTGCCATGGAGTGGTTCGCCCGCTCACTTCCACATATAGGTGCGCAACAGCGGCCGCGTTGTAGAATACTTGGCGTCAGGGGGGACAATGCACAGTGATGCCAAAGCTCTGCACCGGCAGGCGCGCAAGTGGCCAACCTTCTTGCTAGCACTTATCTTTTTTCTTGGCCTTTGGAACTCCACGGCGCAGCCGCGGTCACAAGCACAAGATATGCCTGCAAAAGATCCGGCCGTCGAGCGCGGCCGCCAACAGTTTGGGCAATCTTGCGGATTCTGCCATGGTCCTGACGCCACGGGCGCGCGCGGCCCTGATCTTGTTCGCTCGCCGCTTGTCGCTCATGACGTCAAAGGTAACCTCATCGGCGAAGTCATTCGCCGAGGCCGTCCCGATAAAGGCATGCCGCCCTTGGCCAGCATGACCGATGAACAGGTGGCTGACATCGCCGCGTTTCTCCACGAGCGGGCCAAAGAATCGCTCGAGTCCGCCGGCATTCCAAGAGCGTATCCCGTCGAGAAACTGCTCACCGGCAACGCTGACGCCGGCAAGACGTTCTTCAACGGAGCCGGGGGTTGCAAGAACTGTCATTCGCCCACCGGTGACCTCGCTGGCGTCGTCGGCAAATATTCTCCTGTCGAACTCGAAGCGCGCATGCTTTATCCCGGCCGCCGCAAAGAAGGTCCTCGCAGCACCGCCCTTGTCACGCTTCGCTCGGGCGAGCAAATCAAAGGTCAAGTGGTGCACGCCGACGATTTTGTCGTCAGCTTGCGCGACGCCTCCGGCTGGTATCGCTCCTTCTCGCGAGACCGCGTGAAGGTCGAACTCCAGGACCCGCTCGCCGCCCATCGTGAGCTTCTCGATAAGCTCACCCAAGCCGATGTTCACAATCTCTTTGCGTATCTGGCAAGCCTGAAATAGGGAATCCGACCCGCGATTCGCAGGTCACAAGAGAGGAACCGGAATGCTTTCTCAGTTCTCGGAAACGATCAAGACCGAGCTGTTAAATTCTCTTTTAAGAATTGTGGGCGTGCCCTTCGCCCTGCGCAACGCACGCGCCGCAATCTTGCTTCTGTTTCTCGCTCTGACCGTGTGCGCACCGTTCCTCTCCGCGCAAGGGCCAACGGCCCAAGGCCTCGACCCCGCCGCCCTGCTCAAGCCCGCCACCAATACGTGGCCCACCTACAACGGAGACTATTCCGGCAGACGCTTTAGCCCGCTCGACCAGATCAACGCCACCAACATCAGCTCGCTGACCCTCGCCTGGATTTTTCCCGTACACATCGCCGAAATCAAATCCACTCCCCTCGAAGTGAACGGCGTTCTCTACTTCACCACGCCGGATAACGTTTGGGCTGTGGACGCGCGCTTCGGCCGCGAAGTCTGGCATTACCAGCGCAAGTCCGAAGGCGACCACATCGGTAATCGCGGCCTGGGCATGTACAAGAATTGGCTCTACTTCACCACTCCCGACGCGCACATGATTTGCCTCGATGCCAAGGACGGCACCGTTCGCTGGAACGTCGAACTTGCCGATCCCAAGCTCGGCTACTTCGCGACGATGGCCCCGCTCGTTGTCCGCAATCACGTCATCGCCGGTGTTTCCGGTGACGTGACCGACGTGCGCGGCTTCCTCGAGTCTCTCGATCCGGATACCGGCGCGATCCAATGGCGTTGGTACACAGAGCCCGACCCCGGTCAGCCCGGCTCCGAAACCTGGCCCAAAGACAGCGACGCTCTCCTCCACGGCGGCGGCATGACTTGGATGACCGGCACTTACGACCCGGAGCTCAATCTTCTTTACTGGGGCACGGGCAATCCCAATCCCGTGCTCGTCGGTGAGGGCCGGGAAGGCGACAATCTTTATACCTGCTCCATCGTGGCTCTCAATCCCGACACTGGGAAGCTGGTCTGGTACTTTCAGCCCTCGCCCCACGACGTGCACGACTGGGACGCCGTCGAAACGCCTGTTCTGTTTGACGCTCAGTTCCAGGGCAAGCCGCGCAAGCTGCTTGCCCAAGCCAGCCGCAATTCGTTTTTCTTTGTGCTCGACCGCACCAACGGCCAGCATCTGGTCACCGCTCCGTTCATCGACCAGACCTGGGCCTCCGGCGTGGACTCGCGCGGCCGGCCCATCGCCAAGCCGGAAGCCGCTCCGAGCCCCGATGGTGTGCTCGTCGAACCTAGCTCGGACGGCGGTACCAATTGGATGGCGCCGAGCTTTGATCCCCAAACCGGTCTGTTTTACGTCAACTCCCGCCGCATCTTTAGCGTTTTTTACCGCACTACCGAAGGCAAGGCGGAAGGCTGGGGAGGCCGCGACCGCAATCTATGGGCAAATTCCACGCTGCGCGCGCTCGACTACAAGACCGGCAAAGTCGTGTGGAATCACGAGCTCGGTCGCGGCTCAACCATTGCTGGGATTTTGACCACGGCGGGCCATCTGCTTTTCACCGCGGACAACTCTGGCAATCTGCTCGCTCTCGATCCCGCCGCAGGCAAAACCCTCTGGCACCTCAACGTCGGCGGTGAATTGGTTGCCTCACCCATGACCTACCAGCTCGACGGCCGCCAATACCTCATCGTCCCCGTGCAGGACATTCTCTACGCCTTCGCCCTGCCCGACCACGTCGCCACTCCGCGGCCGAGTAGCCGCTAATGACCGACTACCTCTGCTCTCTCCGTAGGGGCGGGCTTGCCCCGCCCATTTCGTATCGCGCGCATATTCCCGGCGCTCGGCCTTTGTGTCCTGTCTCAGAACGAGAGCTTCAGCCCAAGCTGAATGACCCGGTTTGGTTCGCCGATTGCAATCACTGTTGCCGAAGACGGCAGGGAAGCCGAGATGCAGCACGTCCGGGCAAAAATACTGCTTTGAACGCTGGGCGATCCGGACGTCGCGTTACGCGGATTTTCCCAGTTGGTGTGGTTCAGAACATTGAAGAACTCCGCCCGAAACTGCAGCTTGACGCGTTCGGTCAGGCCAAAGTTTTTCAATAGTCCCGAGTCCAGGTTCCAGAAATTGGGCCCCTGGACGATGTTGCGGCCATTGCCCTGCTGTCCCGGCGGCGGGATGCAGAAGAATGTCTGCGTGCCCGTGACGTTGACACAGTTGAAGTTCGGATCGGCTGGGTTGGTGATGAGTTGTCCCACGTTGTACATCACCGGGCCTTCAATTCCATTCACAAACTGCAGGTGCCCTTTGTCCAACGGGCCGCGTAGTTGTGCGAAGCTGACGTGCGCTCCGTTTGCTGTGAGTGAACCGCTGGTGATGCTGTAGGGCTCGCCGCTCTGGTACGCAAAGATGCCGGTGTAGGACCAACCACCGATGATCTGGTTTGCCCAGCCAGGCACGGACGAGCCGAGTTTCTTGCCCCTTCCAACAGGGAATTCGTACAGCAAGTTGGCCAAAAGTACGTGTGTGTTGTTGAAGTCAGAAAGCGCGCGATCCAGTCGCCAGTTGTGGATGTCCGTCGGCGTACGGCTGTTCGTTGTCGTCAGACCGCCGCCGGTGGCTGCGCCGGTCGGATCAATAGACATGTCGTCAATGGACTTGCTGAATGTGTAGGAGAAGGACAGGTCCAGTCCTTGCTCGAAGCGCCGCCGCGCGGCAATAAACAACCCGTGGTAATAAGAATCGCCGCCCGAGTCTTGGAAGAAAATCTGCCCGAATTGCGGGTTCGGCCGGAAGAAATTGGCGGGGAAACATCCGCTACTATCCGCCGATGTACACATACCTCCAGGCACTTGGCGATTGGTTATAGCGTTGGCACCAGTTAATCCATCGGCAAAGTTCGCAAAGTTGCCGATATTGAAGGTGTCGAAATCTGACGTCCTGTTATTAAGGTTGACCGCACTCATCATTGCCAATAACAGAGTCGGGGGAGTCGCGCCAGGACAGGGCGACACTGCTTTTGTGACCGGATCTACGTTGGTGCCGTCCGGGTTGGTGCAACCAATGGCTCTATTGTGCACGCCAGCGTTAAAGGAGTCCAAAAAGCTCGCTCCATTGATGGCTCCATTGATCGACACTTGGTTCGAATCGTAAGCCCGATACAAGTGCGTGCCGCGCTTCCCGATATAGCCGATTTCCGCTACGAAATGCTTCGGGAGCTCGCGCTGAATGGTCAAATCCCACTCGTGCACCGAGGGATTCTTGATGTTTGCATCGAACGCTCCGACCGCAGGGGCCTGTGTGCTCGGCTGCGGGCCGGGGGACAGCTGTGCCGAAGGCGTTGTCGTCGGAACTGGCACGGTTACGGGAAATCCCGTCGAAATACGGACCTTGGGGTCGGCCACCATCAGGGCTGGCGGAACATTGCAGCCTGTTGTCGCGGTTGCATTGCCGGACGTAGGGATGTTCACCAAACAGTTCAAAAGATAGCCGGGCATCTTTCCGGCCATCGCTGTCACTTGGAAGGTGGACAAAGTGTCAAAGAGCCAGGAGTATCCGGCGCGCACCGAGGTCTTGTTGTCGGGTGACCACGCTATCCCCATGCGCGGACCGACTGCGCCGATGTTGTCATTCTTGAACCATTGGCCTGCTTTTACATAGCTAACCGGGCCTTGTGATCCGTCTGGAAAAACGTTTGGAACCAGGGTTTGTTTGGCGTCGTACGGTGGCGGATTATATTCCCAGCGTAACCCAAGATTAAGTGTCAGGTTCGGCCGCAACTTCCATTCGTCTTGAAGGTAGGAATCGTATTGATGCGCACGCGTGTATACCGTTGCAAAGTTCGTGGCGCCATAGGTGTCGTTGTTGAAGTTCGCCAGGAACGCCTGCTGAATGCGACTGGGGACTCCCAACAGTTCGTCAATGGTTTGCTGGAGACGATTGATGTCGGTCGAATTCGGCTTCGTCGTCGTATCGGTTCCGATCTGAGAAGGGATGGTGGTGTAGTTGGCTGTTCGGTTGTTGCGATTGAACCGGATGATCGGCTCGACAACGCTGCCGCCGAAGAAGCCGCGGCTGTCGTTGTGAATATAGAACCGGAAGTTGATTCCCGCTCGCAGCGTATGAGCCCCGTGAACCCAAGTGATGTTGTCCACGAGTTGCGGCGTTGTGATCGCGCGGGCCGTGTGGGGCGAGAGGCAGTACGGGCCGTCCACATTCAGCGTCGATCCCAGCACGCAATCGTCCCCCCAGATGGGCACCTTTTGCGGATTCGGGAAATCGGGGTTGGACTCCCCGAACGTGAATTGAAAGGCGAAGCGATTGAATCCGGCAGTGAACTCGTTCACCAGCGTCGGCGAAAAATTATGCCGGTAGCTGATGGCTAGATTCTTGCCAAGCCGGTTCACTTCACCTAGCGGGGGGAATCCTGGATACACCGCAGGCCGCGCGTTCAAGAAGTCGCCCTGCTTGGTATCAAACGTATTTTGCAGCCACCGAACAAAGATGCCGTCGTTGGGGCCAAACTTGTGATCCACCCGCACGTAGTAATTTGGCCCTTTGAACTGGGAAGGCGGATTCCAATTGAACCCGGCTTGATTCAGTCCGTCACCCAGACTGAAAGCATTGGCAGCCGGCATGCCGTTCATCAATGCCAGCATCGCCGGATCTCCGCCGAATCCCTGCGGATCGTTTGCAAAGATGTTATAGCTGTCCACGCAGTTGCCCACAATCGTCACGCCATCACACACGGGGACGCCCGGCTTCAGGTTCCCGCTGGCGTCCACCAAAAGTGGCGAATTGCGGGTGACCGTCGCGCTACCCACATTGATCGATCCTCGGACAAACCGGAATATCCCCGTCCGTGCCAGCGAAGTGTAGACGGTTGGCGCCCCAAAGCCTGCGATGCCTACGTTCGTGGCCGAGATGGGCTCCGTCTGATTGATCTGGTTATTCTGAAAGCTCCCGAAGAAAAACGTTTTGTTCTTGATGATCGGACCGCCAACGGCAAAGCCATATTCGTTAAGCTTCAGCTCCGGGCGCTTTTTCCCCTCGTAATTGCTGAACCACTCGTTCGCGTTATAGTCTGTGTTGCGGTTGAAGTAGAAAACCGAGCCGTGAATAGCATTCGTGCCGGACCTCGTTGCCACGATAACGTTTGCTCCGCTGTTGCGGCCCTGTTCCGCCGTGGCGCCTAACGTGACGGTGCGGAACTCCTGCACGTTGTCGGGATTCAATCTTTGGATATTGCCCTGTGGGTTCGGCACCGTGGATTCATTGGCATCAATGCCGTCAATCGTGACGTTATGTGCCCGGTCGCGAGAGCCAAACACGTGTGTGCCTGATCCCGCGCCATTGGTCGTGCGCTGCACCACTCCTGGCTCCAACGTGAGCAGGCTGAGTGGGTTGCGCCCGTTCAATGGCAGATCCTGCACCTGCTTGGTGTCCATAATATCGCTTACCGTCGCGTTCGAGGTTTCCAGGCGTTGGTAGTTGGATTCCACCACCTCCACGGTTTGGCCAACCGTGCCCACTTTTAGTGTGATGTCCACAACGAGCGGCGTGCCGACGGTCAATACGTTGTGCGTACTCGTGAATGTCTGGAATCCGGCAAGTGTTACCGTAATGCTATAAGTCCCGGGAGTCAGTGATGGAAAGACGTAATTGCCCGAACTCGTCGTGTTTTGCGTAAACACCACACCGGTTTCCTCGTTCTTGGCCTCAACTCTTGCGCTTGCCACGATCGCCCCGGACGTATCTACTACCGTTCCGGTTACCGACGACGTGCTGACTTGCGCTGAGAGAAAGCGATCACTGGACACCAAGAGGATTAAACTAAACACTAGAAGGTCTTTTTTTCTCATTGTAGATCCCCCATCCCGTTCCCGCAGAACGCCTAACGGAAAATAGTCATAAGAGACCATGTTCGGCCCGGGCAACCTGCGGGTTTATCGGCGGGTTTACTCCACAAAATTCTCTAAGTCAATAATAAGTAAGGTGCAAGAAAGTCGCCCCTGACCGCGTTCTCCCTGGCCCAAATTCCGGTTAAAATGCCGTCTGCAACAATCTCGTTAAACCAGATCCAACAGGAGGTCCCCATGCAAATCAGGCTCGCTACCGTAATGGTTGAAAACCAAGAGCACGCGCTCCACTTCTATACCAACATCTTGGGCTTCGTGAAGGGCAAGGACATCCCTATGGGTCAATACCGCTGGTTGACCGTTTCTTCGCCCGAGGGCGCGGAAGGCGTCGAACTCGAGCTCGAGCCCATGGGTTTCCCGCCTGCCCAGACGTATCAAAAGGCCCTGATTGCCGCGGGTATTCCCGCCACGGCGTTCCTGACCAACGACATCCACTCCGAGTACCAGCGTCTCAAGGCGCTTGGTGTCAAATTCCGCGGCGAACCCAAGAGCATGGGGCCCATCACCGCCGTAGTCTTTGAGGACACCTGCGGCAACCTCATCAACCTCGTCCAACCCGCCGCCTAACGCGAACGCCAAAGGACACAAAGAGATCAGCGAACTTTACCTTAGTGCTTCGCATCCGGCGCGGCCGCGTGCGGAGCTCTGGCGTAAACAATCGACAGCCGATCTGCTAGAGGTCTTCGCTAAGGCAGCCGCTGAGCAAGGCGAAGCTTTGCACGCCGCAGACCCCAAGAAGGCCAATAGTAGATACAGGACAATGGAAAGGATTTCTGAGGAGCTGAAAGCGCGTGGCTACGCTCTCGCAAACGAATCGCGCTGCTAACCCCTTTAGAATGCGCACTGCACACTTACGAGAATTCGCGCTCTAACTCCTTTAGAATCTGCACTTACAAAAGAGTGGGGGGTGGGAGTGCCTCTCGTCAACCCTCCCGTCTTTCGGCAACTTGGCATCCAGCTAGGACGCAAATCCTCAGCGAGCATCGCAAGTCGAAGGATCTCAACGCCGAATGATGATGGCCATGACGATTCTCACCGCTCGTCACAACTTGCAGACTCCTCTACAATTCTTCCCATGCCCAAGAGCTATCTGCAGGCCGCCGTCGAAATCGCTCAGGAAGCCGGCAAGATCCTCATGGAGGAATTCTCCCGCCCGCTGGACATTCGCTACAAAGGCGACGAAGTCGACCTCGTCACCCAAGCCGACAAGCGCTCCGAGCAATTCATCGTTGGTCGTCTCAACCAATATTTCCCCGGCCATGCCATCACTGCAGAAGAAGGCACCGGTCAGGACACCGCTTCCGAATTTCGCTGGCACGTCGATCCTCTCGACGGCACCACCAATTTCGCACACGGCTATCCCTGTTTCTGTGTTTCCATCGCGCTCGCCCAGCGCGACACGCTGCTCGCTGCCGCCGTCTTCAATCCCTACCACAACGAGCTGTACACTGCCGCGCGCGGCGAAGGCGCCACCTTCAACGGCAAAAAAATCGCGGTCTCCAAAGTCGCCACACTCTCCACCAGCCTGCTCTGCACCGGCTTTCCCACGCGCAACCGCAAACTCAGCCCGAATCTTCAGTATTACGGCGAATTCACCCAACGCTCCCATGGCGTGCGCCGCGATGGCTCTGCGGCGCTCGATCTCGCGTGCGTGGCTTCCGGTCGCTTCGATGGCTTCTGGGAATTCGGCCTCAACAAGTGGGACGTCGCCGCGGGCGTGCTGCTCATCGAAGAAGCCGGCGGCAAAGTCAGCGACTTCGACGGCAAACCGTATCAGCTTGGCGCGCCGGTCATTCTCGCCACCAACGGCCTCATTCACGAGGAAATGCGCAATGTGGCCCTGGAAATCTCCCGCCGCGCGCCCATGCCCGCTGCGGGAAAATCTCCTTCGTCCGAAGGCCAGCCTTGATCACTTGCGCGATTCCTCGGCGCGATCGCTTTTCGATTTACTCATAACGAAGGGCGACCATGGGGTCGACCCGCGTTGCACGCCAAGCCGGCAAGAAGCAGGCGATCAACGAGACGATCGTCAAGACCACGAAGGCGGAAGCGAAGGCGCGCGGGTCGCGCGGGCTCACTTTGTAGAGGAGATATCCAAGGAGCCGCGTCAAACCGAGAGCTGCCGCTGCGCCCAGAAAAATTCCGCCGATGGTCAAAGTGAGACCGCGGGAAATCACGAGCCGGAAAAGTTCGGACGTGCGCGCCCCGAGGGCCATGCGCAGCCCTAATTCGCGCGTGCTCTGCGATACCGTGTAGGACATGACGCCATAGAGTCCGATGGCGGCGAGCACCAACGCCAATCCGGCGAGTGTCCCGGTTAAAGTGACCGCAACCTTTTGAGCGGACGTAGAACGATCCACCTGCTCTTGAAGCGAGATTACCTCATAGAGAGCCAAGTTCGCATCCATGGTCTTCAGTTCCCGAGACAGGGCGGCCGCCAAGATCTCAGGCCGCAGCTTGGTCCGAATAGTCAACGCGGCGCTTACGGAAAAATTCTGGCGCAGTGGGACGTAGAAAAACGGCTTGGGCAGCTCCCGCATGCTGTAGTATTTCGAGGTTTTCGCGACACCAACGATTTGCAGCCACTGGCCCTTGGCCTGAAGGCGCTCGCCGACGGGATCCTTGCTGGCCCAAAAGCGCGCGGCCATGGTTTCGTTAACGATGGCGACAGGCGCCGCCGTTTCGTTGTCGGAGCGGGTGAACTCGCGGCCGGACACGAGTGGAATTCCAATCGTAGCGAAATAACCAGGGCCAACCTGGTTGTAATCGGCGGAGGGCTGCTCGCCCGGCGGAGGTTGATATCCGTCCACCGCAATAGGCGCTGACGAAAAAGTGCCATAGCCCAAAGGCGTTTGGCGCGCCAGTGCGGCCGACTCCACGCCGGAAAGCGCTTTCACGTGATCGATCAGTTCGTCATGAAAACTCTTTGCGCGCTGCACGTCGTATCCCGACGACACTAAATTCACCGCCGTGACCAATACACCGTTGGTCGAAAAGCCCGGGCTGTCCGATCGAATTCTTTGCAGGCTCTGCAGGAGCAGGCCCGCTCCAACAAGCAGTATGAAGCACAGAGACACCTGTACCACGACCAAGCCCGAGCGAACCCAGGATTTTCCGCGGCCCTGAACCACACCCGCCATTTGGGACTTCAGTGTAGCGGCCAGATCTACTTTGCTGGCCTGTACTGCGGGAAGCAGCGCGAACAGCAGCGTCGCGATAAGGCAAACGGCAGCGCTCAGCGCCATCACGCGCCAATCCATTTCGCCGGGTAGGTGCATGGCGTTTCCGTTCCGCACCGGCAAGAGCAATACGAGCAAATGGCTGCACCAGCGCGCGATGAGGAGTCCGCCGGTTGCGGCGAGAGCCGAAAGAACCAAGCCTTCGACGAGAAGTTGTTGCAGCAGGCGCCTTCGCCCGGCGCCCACTGCAACGCGGACGGTGATTTCATGTCTTCGCGCGAAAGAGCGGACGAGCAGCAGGTTGCCGACATTGGCGCAGGCGATCAGAAGCACGAAAACCACGACAACGAGCATGGTTTCGAGTGTCGGGAGCAGGTTTCCCGCGTTATTGAATGGTGTTTGCCATAAAGGCCAGAGCTTGATGCTGCGGCCACGGTTGGTCGCCGGGTAATCCGCCTCCAAGCGCTTCGCTACCGTAGAAACTTCCTGCTGCGCTTGCTCGAGAGTGACACCGGGCTTCAGACGGCCGTAAGCTTCAATCCAGCGCTCACCGCGATCTTCGAGTTTGTATCCGCCGGCTTCAAACGTGTCTTCCATGGAGGCCGGGACCCAAAACTTCATGGCCCAGCCGACGAACGTTCCGTAAAAGCCTTCGGGAGCGACGCCGATGATGGTGTGAATCACGCCATCCATACGCTGGGTCTTGCCAATGATCTGGGGATCGCTACTAAAGCGTTCCTTCCATAGCTGATAACTAATAACGGTCACGGGATGAGCGCTGCGCCCCACATCCTCATGGGCCTCAAACGCCCGGCCGAGAATTGGATGAACTCCCAACACATTGAAATAGTTTGCGGAAACAATGCTTCCCGTCACGACCTGAGCCCGGTCGCCGATGCTGAGGGTGGTCCCGGTGATCTTGCTCACGAAAAACGTGTCAAGCAGCGTGCAGTTCCTTTGAAGGTCCGTGAAATCCGGCCAGGATAGCCCGGTGCGGTCCGATTGAGTGGTTCCAGTGAGCGCTATCAGCCTTTCCTGATTCGCTACCATGGGGTAGGGACGAAACAGAAGGCCTTCCATCCAACTGAAAACCGCGGCATTGGCGCCGATACCCAAAGTCAGGCAGAGAATTGCCAGAAGCGCGAAGCCGGGACTGCGGCGAAGCATTCGTAATGCGAAGCGAAAATCCTGAACGAGGGTTTCAAGCAGTGGCAGGCTGCGCGCTTCGCGGTGGTTTTCTTTGGCTTGCTGTGTGCCGCCGAAGCGAAGCAGGGCCTGACGGCGCGCTTCGGCTGAGGAAAGGCCGAGCTGAAGATTTTCCTCGATGGCGAGATCGAGGTGAGCGGACATTTCTGTGTCGAGGTCGCGGTCCAACTGCGCGCGACGGAAGAAGGAGCGCAGGCGGTTGAGCAATTGGCGAAGGCGGTCCGTCATTTGTGAGTGATCCTTTCTTGCCGTCTCGGACTGCTGGTATCCAGGAATCATAGTTACTCATAACGTAGCGCGATCATCGGGTCGACGCGGAGTGCGCGGCGCGCGGGAAAGTAACACGCGGCAAGAGCGACGAGGCCAAGTAGCGCGGCAACCGCGACAAACGTTAACGGGTCATCAGGTTGAACACCGTAGAGAAGGCTCGCGAGATAACGTGTCGCGCCGAGCGCCGCCAAGATACCAATGGTCGTGCCTGCGGCTGACAATCCAATTCCTTGCCCCACAATGAAACGCAATACATCGCGGGGCTGCGCGCCCAGCGCGATGCGTACCCCGATTTCACGCGTTCGCCGGCTCACTTCGTAGGAAAGCAGTCCATAGAGTCCAATACAAGCGAGCAGCAGCGAAAGGCCGCCAAAGAAACTGGACAGGCGTGCAATCAGCCGCGCCTGAAAAAGCGATCCCTCAATCTGCTCGGATTGCGTATTTATGCTAAGCAACGGCAGATTATTGTCGAGCTGGCTCACGATGCTGCGGACTGCCGGAATAATTGTTCTTGGATCGACCGCGGTTCGTACCTCAAACCTCACTTCGGTTCCTTTCGCTGGAACAAAGAGTGTTGGCGCGATTTCACTCCACAGCGTCCGATACTTCGTGTCGCCAACGACACCCATGATTTCGTAGCTTGCCCCGTGCCCCCCGACTCCGCTGAGCAACCGGCCGAGCGGATTCTGATCCTTGAAGAAGCTCAGGGCAAAGGCCTCATTGATCACGGCCGGATCCCACTTGGAATCTGGCGGCAAAGAGAAATCTTCAGGAGTGAACACTCGCCCAGCCTTCAGAGGAATGCGCATCGTCTCGAAAAATCTCGGACCCACGTCGAGACCGTAGGTCTCGTGCTGTGCGTTGCTAGTTTCTCCTTCGATCCGAAAGCTCGTGTTCCAATAATTGCCGCTCAACAGAGAATCAAAGGAATAGGTCGCCGAAAGCACGCCCGGAAGCACCTCGAGGCGCTCCACCAATTGGGAGTAGAGACTATGGGTTTGCGCTCCCGTGTAGCCGTTAAGCGACGTATCGATGTCAAAGAGCAAGAGGTTGCGCGTATCAAAGCCGGGATCAATGCTTTTCAGGTTTTTCAGCGTGCGTACGAGCAGGCCAGCTCCGGCAAGGACTAGAATCGCGAGCGCCACTTGTGCGACGACTAGGCTGCTTCCCAGATTCAGCCATCGACCGCGCGATGCGCCGCTCGAAAGCGCCGAAGGGCTCTCTTTCAGCGCTGGCGTCAAATCCAGCCGCATACCGCGAAACGCCGGCGCGAGTCCAAATAAAATCCCGGTGAGAACGGAAGCTGCCGCCGTAAACACAAGAACTCGCACATCCAAATGCACCGCCAAATGCGACGGCCACATGCCTCCGCGGGACATAAAGACCACAAGCGATTGCACGCTCCAATACGCGAGAAGGATTCCGGACACTCCTCCCCCAGCCGAGAGAAGCACGCTTTCGGTGAGCAACTGCCTGGCGATTCTCGAGTGCCCTGCGCCCAGAGCCAGCCGCACAGCCAGTTCTCTTTGTCGCGTGGCGGAACGCGCCAGCATGAGTCCTGCAACATTGGCGCACGCTACCAGCAAGACCATGCCCACCGCAGTCATCAAGATGATCAAGGGTGTAGAAAACTGTTCGCGCAATCCGCTGATGCCTTGCGGCGCGGGCATGAGGACGAGTCGCGGCGCATCTTCGACTTTGAATAATTCCTTCGTCTTGTCCAGGACATCGTTATGAAAGACAGCGTCTGCAGCGGCTTGCGCTTGACCAAGACTAATCCCTTGCTTGAGCCGCGCAACAGAGTATACCCACCAGATGCCATCGCCCGCTTCGAGCGATGGATCGTCTCCACCCTTGGTCCCGTACAAATCCTTTCCGAGTTGCGGGCTGAGCGACAAGGGAAGCCAAATCTGGCGCGCTCGGGCAGGATCCAAACCAGGAAACTCCTTCGCCGCAACGCCCACAATCGTTACCGGAATGTTGTTCAACAAAATGGTTTTTCCGGCCACGGAGGGATCACCGCCGAAAGCGCGTTGCCAGTAGCCGTTGGCAAGGACCACGACGGGAGGCGCGCCTGGCGTGTCGTCCGAAGGAGAGAGCATTCGGCCCACCGCTGCCCCGACACCGAGGGTGTCAAAAAATTCCCCGGAAATTATCTCGCCATGTGCAAAACTCGCCGGGCCGTTTCCTCTTAGGTTGAGTCCGACGTCGCCACCCAAAGCAACCACGCTCGAAAACGCGTCTTGAAGGGCCTGAAATTGGTGGAACATTGGATAAGAAAACGAGCAGCCGTGCTCTCCGCTT
>QHYM01000088.1 GCA_003223295.1 Acidobacteriota bacterium
GGGGACGTGATTCGTTTGCAAATGGAAATGACCCCGCAAATGATCCAAGCAAATCCTCGTCTCGTCGACGACACCGGACGCGTTGCCATCCAGCGCGGCCCTCTCGTTTACTGCATGGAAGAACTCGACCAGCCGAATGGAGTGGCGCTTACCGATGTGGCTGTGGATTTGGACCAGAAGGCAGGGGCAGTGTTCCACAGCGAGCTCAAGAGCGATTTGCTCGGCGGGGTGTATGTGCTGCGTCACATGGGCGCGGTTTACGACAAAACAAGCTCGAGTGACTCTCTCTACTCTCGCTACAAGGGGGAGCCGGTAAAGACCCGGCGGGTTCCGCTGACCTTCATTCCCTACTACACGTGGGCAAATCGGCAAGCGACTCCAATGCAAGTTTGGACTCCAGTGCTAAAATCTTCGGCGCTCAACGCATGATCATTTCATCAGATGGGAGCCGGCAACGGAGTCACCTGCGCTACTCAGAAAGATCCGGGCCCGGTCGAGATAAGTAACTACAGCGAAGCGGACATTTCAGATTCCAGCCAACTTCACAACGCGCCAGGTCGAACCGATCTGTCGCAAGTACTTGGAACTTCGTTACCGGATGCTGCCCTATCTTTACAGCGCGGTGCGCGAATGTACCATCACAGGCATGCCCGTCATGCGTGCATTATGGCTTCACTATTCCGACGATCCAGTGGCTACCGCTCGCGAGGATGAGTACTTGTGGGGTAAAGACGTGTTAGTGGCGCCCGTGGTTGAGGAGGGTGCAGCCTCTTGCCAAATCTATCTTCCTCGAGGCTTCTGGTACGATTTCTGGACAGGTGAGCGTATCGAGGGGGGCGTGAAATCGGTCGTGAGGTTGACCTCGAAACCATGCCGCTCTATGTGCGAGCTGGATCCCTCCTGCCGCTCGGCCCCATAAAGCAATATACAGGCGAGCGGGTGGACCAGCCGCTCGCCATTTTGATCTACCCTGGAAACGATGCCTCATTCCTCCTGTACTGAAGACGACGGAAAGTCCTTCGATTATCGCAAGGGTAAGTGGACAGGCATTCAAATGGCGTGGAATGATTCCCGGCGAATGCTGAGCCTGCGTCTTGCCAGTGGTTCGCGTTTCCTGCCGCCGTTGCGACGGAACATTGACGTAAGGCTCAATCAAACCACGCGGCCAATCGTGTTCGAAGGACATCCGGTCGAGGTGCGATTCTGATTTGTCCAGCACGAGTTTCAAACGTATTCCGTGTTCTCTAATCGGCTGAATTGGCGCGCGATATGACGGTTTTATCGACTTGTCCCTACCAAAAACTCAATCCGCAGTGGGAGGATTCCAGAGAGATGATCGGGCCACGGGTGGAACAGCTTGTGTTCCCTTGTGTTCCCACGCTGAGGAAGCAGAGTCTGTAAGTGCTTGATCTAATGGAGCGGCCTATCGGAATCGAACCGACACCTGAATCCTGGCAAGTCTTGACCGTGCAAGGCGCCGGACTTGAGATTGTAATTTGGTTTTTCTTCCAAAAGTGCGATCTTGTACTTAATTTCCCCAAACCGGGACTTGCCGTGTAGTGCACTTCTCACTGTAAGACACTGAATTCAGACGAGAAAGATTGGTTGCGTGCAGGCGATTTGAAAAACGAATGCCTAGCCCACAACCAGGATGTCTTCGGTTTTTCGTATGCTGTAAGTCGTTGGTTCTAAAAGAATTGGTCGGAGCGAATGGATTTGAACCATCGACCTCCTGGTCCCGAACTATGAATCTGAATCCCATAAACGCTTTATCTGGCGTCGCTTACGGGACGAGAAGCCTTATTTCCCCTCTTTTAGTTGTCCGTAGCTTGTACGTAACCTAACAGTTTGGCACCCCAAAGCATTCGGTAGATGACCGAATAGTGGTTTACTCAAATCAGCGGTCATGGACGAGAAAGATCTACTGGAAGTCCCGAGGACACATTGCCGGACCAAGCGATAACACATGGCGCTGAGGGTCGATACCCAGATCCTCGGCGTGCTGCCTGAGGTAGAAGGCAGGCGAGTCAAAGTCTTCGGCGACGCGGTCGGCAGTAGTCTCGGCCGTGATCGCTGCGAACCCATGTGCAGTCGCAGCTTTCGCCCAGCCTTGAGATTGCACCGAAGTGCGCATGAACCCACCACCAAAACCGTTGAAAATTACGAAAACGGGCAAAGGCTTTGAACGAGCGGAGTGGGTGGGGAGAAAAAAGTCCAGAGACAACCCGGTCTGGCCGCTCTTCTTGTAGACAAGATTGCTCCGAGCAAAGTCCGTCGGCGCGGGTACAGGATAGACGAACCGCAACTCCTGGGAGCATGCGATGGACGCGAGGAGGACAACCAGGACGACAAGTATGCCTGATCTCAAGGAGTTTTTGACGATCTTCGCGGAAGAACGATAGCTCCCCCGAGACAGTCCTCAAGTCTTTGCCCAGAACGCCGTTTCGGGTTAACTTCTGGGACCATACGGGAGTTATAGCGTCGCGGCTCGAATCGACATTCCGCGCACTGCCACTTCCAGGGGCAGCAAAAAGCCTGCTAGAACGTCGCCCGACTGGTTACAAGTTATGTTCGAGACATGCCATAATAGAGAGCCGAAATCATCCCGGTCATGGCCGTCTGCTCCGGAAGATTCGAGCAGACAGAGAAGCATATGCGTTCGCCACGCTCTCTCAAAGCGGTTGCTTTTGGTATAGCGCTTTCCTGGTGCAACAGCATTACGCAATTATCCGGGCAGAGCAACACAGCCGGCATCGAACACACTGACAGCCTCCGCGGCACGGTTGTGAACGGCGTGACGCATGAACCGATTAGCCGCGCGCTAGTATTCTCACCGGACAACCGCCTTGCCACAATGACAGACGATCGAGGACATTTTGAATTCACATTCCCAGCGGCGGATGGCGAAAAGACTGTCGGGTTTTCCGGAACCTCAGGCGTTCGCCCCCCAGAAACACCTCAGCTTCAATACTCTGGGATCAATCGTCCCACCATGCTGATGGCCCGCAAACCAGGATTTCTTTCCCGCAATAACGGGCAGGAGAGAGTCCAGTTAGGTACTCTGCAGCAGGAACTCACAATCTACCTGGTGCCAGAAGCTCGCGTCGTTGGCCACGTAGTTCTCCCTGGGTCTGATGGCTCTGACAGAATCCAGGTGGAGCTCTATCGACGCCAGGTGAGGGACGGGCGCGAGCACTGGGATCCCGCAGGAACAGTGATGACAAGGTCTGACGGGGAGTTCCGCTTTGCCGAGCTTTCCGCTGGATCTTACAAACTATTCACTCACGAACTACTCGATCGTGATCCCCTGACCTTCAACCCTCGCGGACAGTTATTTGGCTACCCTCCGGTGTACTATCCTGCGGCCTCGGACTTCACAACGGCTGCCGTCATTCGGTTATCGCCGGGCGAGACCTTCCAGGCTAGAGTTTCACCCACAAAGAGAGCGTATTATTCAGTGAAGCTTGGCGTCATAAATGCCTCGCCCGGCCTCCAACCTCAAGTTGCGGTATGGCCACAAGGCCAAGCAAGCCCAGGGTACTCGCTTGGCTACAACGCGGGGGACCAGTTGATCGAAGGTTTGCTGCCAGACGGCACTTACACGGTCCGGGCCACGACCTTCGGGCAGAATGCGATGACAGGAACGTCAAGCATCACAGTAAGCGGTTCTGCCCTTTCCGGGGCAACCGTTACGATGCTGCCGAACAGTTCGATTGCCGTGAGCGTGAAGGAAGAATTCCAACGTGCAGACACTGCGCCTCAGGGGATTATCACATTGGGGGGCATTCGTCCCAGTCCCGAAAATGGACGACGCCCCAATTATCTGCAAGTGATGTTAGTGCCGGCCGAGGAGTTGGGCTTCGCGCCAGATGCTTCGCTTCGCCCGCCTGCAGGTCCGGAGGATGACTCGGCGGTACGGATTTGCAGCGCGAGACGCTCGTGGTTGGACCAGGAGCGTCAACACCGCGGATAGAGATCACCGTACGCGACGATGGCGCTGAAGTCGAAGGCGTGATCGAGAGCACAACTTCCACGGGGGTTCGTGGAGTGGGATTCAACTCACCGGGCCAATCCCCGGGTAATGTCTATTTCGTTCCCATGGCCGATGGCGAGGGCCAGTTCAAGGAAGCTTGGATTTCGCCGGATGGGAAGTTCCGGCTACAGCAGCTCCCCCCGGGCACCTACCGCGTGCTCGCGTTTGATCGTCAACAGCCGGACATGGAGTACGCGCGCGGCGAGGCCATGGGCCAATATGATTCCAAGGCCCAGGTCATCCGCGTGGTCTCAGGTCAGAAAGAGCATTTGCGATTGCCGCTGATTACTGCGAACGAGTGACTATGTTCAAGTTTGCGCGATCGATTCGATTCACGGTTCTTCTACTTGGACTTACTCTACTGCCCGCGTGCGGGCGACTTCGCGCACAGAGCCCGTCCCCCGACGGAAGCGCAAGTCCAGCCACGAAGTTCAGGATCGCCGGCACGATTGTGAGCTCACTCACGGGGACGCCGCTCGGCAAAGCTCGCGTTTCGATCACGGAGACTGGGGATCCCACCAACGGAGTGTGGATGATCACCTCCGAGAATGGGCACTTTGAGTTCGATTCGCTCAAGCCGGGCAAGTTCTCATTGCAAGGAGCGAAGCGTGGATTTATCCCGGCCGCTTACGAGCAACACGAGCAGTTTTCAACGGCCATTGTGACCGGCGCAGGCTTCAACACCGAAAACCTGGTGCTGCGTCTCACGCCGCTGGCGCTGCTTGGAGGCAAAGTCATTGATGAATCGGGGGAGCCGGTCCGCAACGCGCGCCTCATTCTCTACGTGGAAAACCACCGTGGAGGCATGAACCGGATTATGCGGGCCGGCAGCGGTTCGACTGACGATCAGGGTTCCTATGAGTTCGCGGCTCTGGCTCCCGGGAATTACTACCTGTCCGTTGCAGCAAGACCGTGGTATGCCGTGCATCCTGTTTCTTCTTCCGAAGGCACGAGCAATCCTCCACCAAGTGTGGCCCGATCTCTGGACGTTGCCTATCCGACCACGTACTACAACGGCGTAAGCGAGGCTGATGATGCGACACCTATCCCGATTAAAGGCGGCGATCGCCTGCAGATCGATATCCACGTCAATCCTGTCCCGGCCCTTCATTTAGTGTTTCATGTTCCCGGAGACCCACAGCAAGGCTTCAGCATGCCCGTGTTTCAGAAACATGTTTTTGATTCCTTGGAAAACGTTCAGGGCGAAGGCGCGCAGTCCGTGGCTCCTGGCGTTTACGAATTGACCGGAGTGCCAGCGGGAAGATACTCGGTCCGGCTGCGGGAACCGAAGTCTGGCCAACTCCAGCAATCCAATGAGATGAATCTAGTCAAGGATGGTCAGGAATTGGACGCTTCCCGCAGCGAGCCAACTGCGAGGGTCAAAATGTCGGTGAAGATGCCGCGGCAGGAACCCTTCCCGAAGCAGCTCTCCTTGGCGCTGCAGGATTCTCGGCGGCAACTCGTGGCCTTCGGGTCTGTAGATGCTGAGGGTGAAGCGAATTTCGAGAACGTTTCTGCGGGCAAGTACGCAATCCTCGTTGGTTCTCCGGCCAAACCCTATTCGGTTGTTCGAACTTCGTCTCAAGGAATCGAAATCGCGGGACACGACCTCAGCGTCACGCCGGGCGCATCTCTCGACTTAGCAGTGTTCTTGGTTGGCGGCGCCGTGAGCGTAGAGGGATTCGTAAAACCAGGAGACAAACCCGTCGCTGGCGTGATGGTGGCCCTAGTGCCGAAAGACCCCGAATCGCATGTGGAAATGTTCCGTAGGGACCAGAGCGACCTAGATGGCAGCTTCATCCTGCGCGGCGTGATCCCCGGGTCGTATACCATCGTCGCGGTAGAAGACGCCTGGGGATTTCAGTGG
>QHYM01000089.1 GCA_003223295.1 Acidobacteriota bacterium
GTAGCTCGCGCAAGCGCGTCAATCGGGAGACTGCAAAAGTCCGTAGCTCCTCGAGTTTTTCTTGGAGCAACCCAGGGCCGGGTTCGATCACTTGATTCATGATTTCCCGAAGCCTAGCCTCTCGCTCAGCGATTGCGGCCATGACTGTAGGCGAACCATTCCCCACGGCGATGGATTCAACCAGGCGCCTCAGTTCCGCCTCGATGCGCTGCCTCTCATCCCGAAGTGCCTTGAGTCCCGATTCGAATGCTTCATGCCGCTGGCGAAGTTCCTCTTGGAGTCCGCAAATCACGTAATCGATGAATTCCTGCCGGAGCACTCGGTCTTGGAGGCCAGGTCTGCAGTCCTCCCAGGAACCTCCTTTGAATCCCGGTTAAGGTGTTGCCTCCATGTCGAATTGGGAGTTTTTCCTCAATTGACTGCCCGGCCTTCTAGGTCTTATATGGCCATTTTAGCCTGGAAAAAGGGATATCGCGAGCCGCTGCCTGTGGAAACCGCCCAAATCCGGCCCAAAGTGTTGATGCTTGGGGCAAATGAGCTGGTGCGCGACAACGTGCGCGTTTTGCTCGGGAGTATGGGGTATCAGTGTGTTGTCGCTTCGACCCTCAAAGAGGCGCTTGCGCTGCTTAAGCAGGAAAAACCGGATGCCGCGATCCTTGATCCGCAGCAGGCAGATTCTCCACCCGCTCGGATCGTGGCTGCCTTCCACAGGATGGTTCCGCGTCTGCGAGGTCTCGTCATTGTTCTCCTAGGTGAAGAGAGCGACCCAGAACTTCTCCAAGTGGTGGATGCCTATTTCCTTCCAAGGGTTCCCCGAGATGCCCTCTTGCAAGAGCTGTGGCCAAGCCTGGATTCCCTGCTCCGCCGGATGACCACGACCCAACAGATCACGCGTAGCGCGCCGCTGGTCTTTGATAGTTTTCTCCAACCGTCGCTCGCCGGTACCCGATCCTCGCACCCCACAGTTCGCCGACTCCTTTATGAATCCGACAGTCTCGTGGCTGATCTTTCCCTCGAAGAGCAGAGAGATTCGCAACGCATCACTCTGGTGGGTCAGGTCTTGGACGCCGCGAAGCCAGAGCCCCAGCTGAGCAACGTTCCCGTAGTACTTCAAAGCCTTGCGGGGTTGATGGGCATAGCTAAGACGAGCGAGTGGGGCGAGTTTCGCTTTGAATTCAATTTTGAGCCGGGCGTCTCGCTGGAGATAGGGGCTAGGGAAAACTACTGGGTATCGGTCGGCTTGCCCGATTCGAAGAGCGTTATGCGTTGGACAACCGAAGAATCACAAATCCCTGAGACACCCGGAGACTCCGAGGCTTAGAAAGACGTGCATCCCAAGGAGAAGAAGAGAAGGTAAGCTATGAAGTTCAAAGCTCTCTGCATGCTCCTGTTTCTCGGTGGACTCTGGCCCGCCAAAGCCGCTGCGGACAATCGGTTCATCGTTCGTACGACCCTTGATCTCCAGACACTGCAAACGGTGTGCAACCCTCCCCTATTGCCCCCAATCTGCACAGTCGTACGGGGGCTTGGCGATCCCCTGGGGCGACTCTTCCTGATCACCAGTTCGCTTGACCTAGGCGGCTTGCTAGATCTCCCGGGCAATCCGCTGGGAATCGTACATGCCGAAGTGGATCAGTTGGTTAGCTTATTTCCGGTTGGCGCACTGAACGTACTCCCCTCGCCATTGCCTGTAGACCTGATGTCGGACAGAACTCCGGTGCCTTATCCCAATTCCGGCGGAACCGTGTGGAATAGCTATGCGAACCAACCCGCCGCGCAAATAGTCCGCGTCTCGGAAGCGCAAAGCCAGTTTGGAGTTGGTGGCAGTGGAATTGTCGCGGATATTGACACAGGAGTGGATCCCACGCATCCCGCGCTACAGAGTGTTCTATTGCCAGGCTACGACTTTACGCGCGATCAGCCGGGTGGTTCAGAATTAACAGATATTCCTTCTTCGTCTTGCCCTTTCACTTCGTGTCCGCCTCCAGCCTGCCCGAGTTGCTCCTCGGCTCAAGTCAATCAATCCACTGCTGCTGTACTTGATCAATCCACGGCTGCTGTGTTAGATGGGAACGACCAGTACGCCGCGTTCGGCCACGGTACTATGGTGATGGGCGTGATCCACCTGGTCGCTCCCACGGCGCAACTCTTGCCCTTGAAAACCTTCAAATCGGACGGTACCGGTTTTCTCTCCGACATTCTGGGGGCCATCTATTACGCTGTGCAGAACAACGCTAACGTAATCAACATGAGCTTTGACACCCAGACGAGGTCGCGGGAACTGAGGAAGGCGTTGGACTACGCCAACCAGAACAACGTCATTTGCGCGTCGTCGGCCGGGAACGAAGGCCAATCAGCTCCGCCACTTAATGTTTACCCTGCGCTGTGGCAAAACGATGTGATGGGAGTTGCGTCCACGAGCGACCAAGATACGCGGTCTTCGTTTTCCAACTATGGCGATGAGATTGTGTGGGTCGCCGCTCCGGGCGAAGCTATTGTCACAACCTATCCCTTTAGCACGTACGCCGCGGGATGGGGAACTTCGTTTAGTGCGCCGTTTGTTTCCGGCGGTTCTTCCCTCCTGCTGAACAAACAAGCGAATACCAATGAGTCTCAAGCCGCCGCCGCTGTGGCTCATGCAGTGCCCTTAGGCCCCGATATGGGCAACGGCAGGTTGGATTTAGTCCAGGCGCTTAGGTCATTGGCCCCAGCGGATGTACCGCCCACGGGATCGATTGACAGTCCTTCGGGCTATGTGATTATCTTCGCCGGACGGTCCGTGTTCTTCTCTGGATCGGGTACGGACCCGGATGGAACAGTCACTGTATATTCCTGGTCTTTCCCTGGCGGCAACCCCGCGTCTAGCAATGTGGCTACGCCCGGCGATGTGACTTACTCGACGCCCGGCAAATTCGTTGCGACTCTCACGGTGACTGACAACGCTGGCCTAAGCGATCCATCGCCGAAAACGCGGACCATCATCGTTTTGCCCTGCGTTCTATTGTGCAATCCGCTCTAGTAGGCCGCGGCGGAACCTCATTCATTCGAATGACACAACTGATAACGGAGATAGTAACGATTTTGATTTGGCGGCGGTCGTCGAATTCAAAAGAAAGTGGCTTTCGATTCTTTGGTCCAGAGTCTCCATGTTGTTGAACTCACTGCAGCGCTGTCTCCTCCGAGCATGCGAGCGGCAAGTGAGCCTTACGCGTAGTAGGAGGCCAGCATGGTTCTTCCCCTCACGGGGAAGTATTCGTCGTCTTTGCAGATCTGGGAGAACTTCAGCACCACGGATGCATCGAGCCAGCCGTTGTGGGCTTCGCTATAGAGAGTCTGCAACGCTTCCTCGGGAGCGAGAGCTCCTCGGTAAGGGCGATTGGTAGTCAATGCATCGTAGATGTCCGCGATCTGTAAAATTCTGGCTTTCAGCGGAATGGCCTCTCCGCGAAGGCCATCCGGATAGCCGCTGCCGTCCATTTTTTCATGATGATGCCGGATCACTGGGAGGATTCTGCGAAGCGACTTGAGAGGCGCGCAGGCCAATAATCGGATGCTCCTGCATGATTCTTCTTTCTTCCGCGTCCAGAGGACCGGGTTTAAAGCGTCTGACCGCGGATACGCCCAATGGCCACAGGTGAAGAAGATCGATCTGCAGTTGTCGTCACAACTTCCGATCGTACCGGCTCAGGAATGAACGAGTACTCCCTGACTGCGATTGGTTTGCCCGGCTGGGGCGATAGCTGCTTCTTCGGCTTTGTCAACAGTGGTCCGGGCGTTGTAATCTCAAGCCCCCCGGCTTTTGTGGCTCATTATCCGGGCTGTGCGCAAGAGCAGGCTTCGGTCGCGTGCGCTCATCCGACTCAAGGCACGCCTAATCTTCGTAAACATTCGTAAGCCCTTGCCCCGTGAGGCCCAATCATCAATAGGCTTCTGTTTCGAGGTTCGAAGTACCATTGGCACTTGTTGCGGTTTGTCGCCGTCATAGAAGAATTGGTACAACGCAACTTCTAAAGCTTGCGCCCACTTCTCTAGAGTTTCTATGGCCGGAACGGTATGGCCATTTTCAACTCTGGAAACATAGCAACGACGCAGGCCTACTCGTTTCTCAATGTCGCCCTGTGAGAGATGCTTCGCTTCTCTTAAATCTCGCAAGCGATCACCGATCATCGTGTGCTTTTCTCTCTCAGAGACCCTCATGAGCCGGTAGCCTTCTATAGGCATTACAGCGGGATGGTATCGCACCACTCGGTAGGGATGTCTATGCGGTGGAGCAACCAAATGCGAGGAAGAGCTTGAAAAAACAGATGCGGGCGACGCGGTAAGGCGTGCCGTTTCCCCAATTGCAGCCGCACCTGTCAAAAGTGACAGGTGACGGCTTTCGGGATGCAGTTAGTATCTCCTGACCACGGAAAGGGACTCAAACGGCGGTATGAGTCGCAAAAAACCCGCGAGGCGGACCGCCAACCCACAGCGAGAATCCCACTCTCCGCCTCGCGGCCTCCCTGTCGTGTACCGCGTACAATCCTCTTTGTTTTGACAGTTCCAATAAATGTGCCGAGAGAACTAGCCTCCCCGAGTCGTGCATCCGAGGCCGACGAGGAGGTGGTCAACTCTGCGGCTGAGTCCCCGGCTCTGCTGGTTTTCGGGAATCATGTCCGCGGTTGGATACCTGGAAGCCGCTTACTTTACAAGCGGTGATGAAGCAGAGCCGTGAGGCGCAGCTTTCGGAGTCAGGACCGCAAGAAAGCGATCTCCAAGAGTAGAAGCAGTCCACCTGTTAGTCTTGACAGTTAATATATTAGCTGATTTTGAGCTACTAGTTAGCCTCTCTCGGGGACGGGAAAAGGGTCGTAAACGAACGGGGGAAGCACAGGCCATGGGTAGAATTGTGGGTTTAAGCGCGGCAGCGCGCAGGGCTGCTGAGTTACCTTCAAACGTTCGTCGCCAGGCAGGCCAAGGAATTAGTCAACACGGGAAGCCAGTTAGAGTCTTTGTTGCAGACTCGAGTGCCTTGGAATGCCAGCTAATGGTCAGGGGCCTGCAAGAAAGCGGCAAGTTGATTAAGGTGGTGGGGTACACTACGGAATCGGCGGAGATTCCCAAGCAACTGAGCAAAGGTTTCCCCAGGGTTGCCATTATAAGCGCTGATTTAGAAGACGGACGCAGCACTGGCCTGCAGGTAGTTCGGCATGTGCGGGATTCTTCTCCCCATGTTCGTATCATCGTCCTAGTCGACTCTCCCCACCGTGCCATGGTCGTTGAAGCGTTTCGCGTAGGGGCCGACGGGGTATTCTCCCGGCTTGAACCGTTTGAGATGCTCTGCAAGTGTATCCATGCGGTGTCTGACGGGCAAATCTGGGCTAATAGCGACGAAATGCGTTTTGTCATTGAAGCCATGAATCAGAGCGAAGCGCGGTCCATCAGAAATGCCAGCGGGACAAGACTGCTGACGAAGAGGGAAGAGGAGTTGGTGCAACTGGTCGCAGAGGGCCTGACCAACCGTGACATTTCGCATCAACTCAGTCTGACGGAACACACCGTTCGTAATTACATGTTCCGGATTTTCAACAAACTAGGCACCTCGAATCGGCTGGAATTGGCCCTTTACGTCCTCAATCAAAGAGGTGAGGATCGAGGCTCGGTTTTTGGCGGGCGGCTTCTCGCCCAACCTAAGCCAACCTTGAACAGCATAAGGGCAGATGCGAAGCCGGAAATATCCCACCGAACGACCAGCGCTTAGAAGCCGAAGAATTCCCACATGGCGGGCGCACTGGAGGCAGCGCCTGGGAGCACTGTTACGCCCAAGCCTTCCAGCGTGAGACGCAGCAAGCTTTGGTGTTGATAGATAGTGGTGGATTGATATCCGAGCTTAGAGAAGGCTGGACTGATCAGCGTGCACACCACGCGGCCGCCGCCGTTGGTGTTATCGTTGCTGGATTCGTCGAATACCACGATGAGCAAGCCGTCCTTTTGGAAGACAGAGTTCTTGATCAGCGGATCGATGTTGTTTTTGAGCCAGTTATCGGCGGTACTGAGGCCGCAATCGTGGGCATCATCGCAACCGTTGGGGGTGATGAAGGAGTAGTTGGGAAGGTTTCCCGTGGAGAGATCCTGGGCCAATTGTGTAAAGGGCACCAGGTTCTGCTTTTGGGCGGAGCTGTTCCGCACATCGGTGAGATAGGCAATGGGGACATGGCGAACGTAATATTGCCCGCCGCCGCTGGTGGTGTCGCCGCCGAGGTAGCCGACCGAGGGCAAGCTTTCGGCATAAGCCTTCCAGCTCTTGCTGGCAGCCACTAGTTCCCGCACCACGTTGTCAGCAGACACCGGGAAGCTGGAAGGCGTCAGGCTGTCGTTGTTGGTGAGGACCTGGCCGGTAGTCAACATGAAGTAGTTGCCGATCGAGGGGTGGGTGTTGGCGTAATACTGCGTAGCCAGGCCGTATTGCATCATAAGGCCGGAAAGATAGGGCATCGAGGAACTGGTGACGCTGCTGTAGTTTGTGTTCTCTTCTACAACGACGGCGATATGACCAAAGAGTCTTGTGGGCGGCGGCGAGAGACTATCTTTTTGACCTCGTGCTGTTGCACATTCTCGATGGCACTTTGGTTGCGAAATTTCTCAACGCCCGTTTAGTTCGTTTCGTAGAATTGACGCTTCCAAGGGGAGCGACGCTCTTTTTCCCGACACTCATTTAATCTATGGATCTCTTTTTGGCCGTTCACTAAGGTTCGAATGAGCCGAATTGATGAATGGGACACTACAGGGCGCCTTCATGTGACCACAAGGAGCTAAAAGTCCTCTTACATTAGGGACATTTGTACCCAGCAGACGGTTGATGACTTCTGTCAAGGGTTTTTGCTTCCCTCAAGCTCTGTTGATGACCTAAGACAAATGTCTTCCAATCAAAGGACATCGGGCTTCTTGTGTGCACCGCGAGAGTGCTCATAACATTTGGAGTCTAATTCAGGGCCTCGCATGAGGTGATGGGGCCGAACCCGCGATATCAGCGAAAAAGGAGCATTTGTTCGTGCCAGTACTTGTCCCCCTCAGGGAATCGAGATTGGCTTCAGCGTTCTTCTTCCTCCGCTCGCTGGATCTCAACAGAAAACAAGGGTGGAAGCGGAGGGGCACGTACTGCGTGTCGAACAGGTCCGGGGGCACGAGGAATGCGAGGGCTTCGCGGTCCTGATAGAGCACATGCTTTTGCGAGTTAACAGCGATGTTTTTGACCGAGGAGAGAATCCTGGTAATGACCTTCAAGTGAGTTAACCAGTTTATGGGCCAAGGTTCCGGCTATCAGGTTTCGACCGACCGAACGGCTGATGTAGGACAGGGTGGGTCACCAGGTGTAAGTAGGCATGGGGTTCTGTAAGTCACAGGGCGAAGCTATGTCTATTTCGCGAATGCAGCTGAACGGAAGTTAAAAAAGCATGAGTCCGGTTACTAGCTATCTAGGCGGAGTCTTATGACGGAAGAAAATCTCAGTCACGATTGGTACGCAGTTTGCACGCGCCATCAACACGAAAAATCTGCAGCCCGAATCTTGGAGTATAAACAGATTGAGGTTTTTCTGCCGCTCTATAAAGTATGTCGCAGGTGGCAAGATCGCATCAAGGAGATCTCAGTTCCACTTTTCCCCGGCTACGTGTTTGTGCGGGAGGGGCCCGCCAGATGGCTTCAGATACTAACCACGGCTGGGGTCTCCCGCATTGTCAGTTGCGGAGGCCGGCCCGCCGCCATTCCATTTTCAGAGGTCGAAGGGGTACGGCGAATTGTAGAAAGCACTTTGCGTATTGAACCACACCCTTTCTTAAAGTGTGGCGACTGGGTCAGGGTAGTGTACGGCCCCATCGCAGGGGTAGAGGGTATATTGCTTCGAAAAAAGAACATGGCACGGTTGGTTCTTTCGGTGGAAATGCTTGGAAAATCGGCTGCTGTAGAGGTTGATGCGACCCACGTCGAGCGCATACCTGTGAAGCGCCCGAGATTAGCTTTGACTTTTCAGCTAGATCCCTTTCGCTTGGAAGGACGGGCGGTCCCGGTCTCTCCAGCATAGGCAAGCCCGGGCCCAACCGTTGCTCCAGCACTTTCAGCCTGTGATAGCGCTTTTAAGACTGACAGATAAACCATTAGATCTGCACCTTCCCTCTCAGGGAATTGGAATTTCATCAACGCGCCTGCCGATCGGAGCACTTTGGAAGCAATTGACGGGTATCTAGGGAAGAGCCTAACACAGCCCCGTGGTCGAAGAGAAAAATCTGTTTCTCTTACGGTGTTTTTCTGGTTCAGTATGGCCATAGTTCTTAGCGGACCAATGGCCCAAAAAGGCGGGGATTCAGCCGAGCTTCCGCCTCGCTCCGATATGACTTCTGCCGAGGAAGTCTTGGTGGGCACCTTATCGCCAGTTAACCGACCGTCATCCTGGGTTGAAACCTCGGTTCCTTTGAGGAAACCTAGCTCAATAGTTCCGAGTTCTTTATCCGAAGCCTACGGCCAGAGGTCTTTGGTTTTTGAAGCCAATCAGGGTCAGACCGATTCAAGAGTGAAGTTCTTTTCAAGAGGGGCTGGCTACGGCCTGTTTTTTACGCCGGATGAAGTCGTTATGGTTCTACATAACTCGGCACCTGCCGAGGGTCGTCACGCCAAGAAGCTACATCGGAGGTCAGTAACAGGGAAAAATCTCTTGCAGTGATGCGGATGCGTTTTGTTGGCGCTAATCATGGGCCTCGTATTTCAGGCGATGAGCAGCTTCCCGGCAGCGTGAACTATTTTATCGGCAATGACCCTAAACAGTGGCGGGCCGAAATTCCCACCTATGCCCGGGCACACTACCAAAACGTGTATTCCGGTGTCGACGTGGTCTATTACGGAACTCCGGGGCACTTGGAATATGACCTCCTGATTGATCCAGGTGTCGACCCCAAAATCATCACGCTGGAGTGCCAGGGCGCAAACAAAATGAGAATTGATGCCGGCGGCAATCTTAGGTTTCTGATTGCAGGCGGTGAGATGGTTTTGGGGAAACCCCGCATCTATCAAATGACTGCGAGCGGGCCGTCACATCGAAAAAGCATTGCTGGCGGGTATGTGCTCAAGGCCAGCAACCGGATAGGGTTTCAAGTAGGAGAATATGACCGGGGCCAGCCACTCATAGTCGACCCCGTGTTGAGCTATTCCACGTATCTAGGTGGGAGCGGATTTGATGCAGGGACCGCGATTGCCGTGGACTCCTTCGGCAACACTTATGTTACAGGGTTTACTCGGTCGCCCGATTTCCCAGTCATAACGGGATCCCTGCAAACAAGCTGCGGCACAACTGGAACGTGCAATGGATATTTTTGGGATGCTTTCATCGCAAAGTTGAATCCCAGCGGCACGCCGGTTTACTCAACCTTCTTGGGTGGCAGCGGGAATGACATGGGGAAGGCAATCGGCGTGGATGCCTCTGGGGCGGCGTACATCGCGGGCCAGACTTTTTCAAGCAACTTCCCCACCACGGCGGGAGCCTTTAAAACCACGTATGGAGGCTCAGGGGACGCTTTCGTCGCCAAGTTGAACCCGGGAGGGACCGCGCTTCAATACTCGACATACCTTGGGGGAAGCGGAATCGACAATGCGGAAGGCATCGCTGTGGATGTTATGGGCAATGCATATGTCACAGGTCAAAGTTACTCTACCGATTTTCCCACGGCCACTCCGCTCCAGGCCTCCAAGGGGGGCAACCAGGACTCTGATGCTTTTGTCACTGAGTTGAATAACAGTGGTTCAGCCCTCGTGTATTCCACATATCTCGGTGGCAGCAGCATGGATTGGGGCAACGGGATTGCCGTGGATTCTTCGGGCAACGCCTATGTTGTGGGTTTTACGCGGTCAACG
>QHYM01000269.1 GCA_003223295.1 Acidobacteriota bacterium
GTTTGCGAAGTTCCAGCTGCGCGATGGGCGGACATTGGAAACGAGCAGCACGCGAAAGGGTTTCATGGGGATTCGCTAATACGCTTGCTATGAGAGTCGAAAACCAGAAATGCGACGATTAGTTTCTGCAGATCTCAGTAAGCATTCTTATTGCGATACTTTGGAAAAAGCGTGAGGAAAATAATCCGCAAATCGAAAGCAAAACTCCAGTTTTGGAGGTAGAACAGGTCGTGTTCAACGCGCTTTCGAATGGACGTATCGCCGCGCCAGCCGTTGACCTGGGCCCAACCGGTGATGCCCACCTTCAGACGATGGCGGCTGTTGTATCTGGCTACTTCATTCAGGAATTTCGCGACAAAACGCGGGCGCTCGGGCCTGGGGCCGACAACGCTCATGTCACCCTTCAAGACATTGAAGAACTGCGGTAACTCGTCCAAGCTGGTTCGGCGCAAGAAAATGCCAAGCCGCGTGCGACGGGGATCGCCGGAAGTGGTCCAGCGTGTGTCACTCTCGGAAGAATCAGCTACTCTCATGGTGCGAAACTTATACATCCGAAATATTTTGCCGCTTAGCCCGACGCGATCCTGAACAAAGAGGATGGGGCCGGGTGACGTAAGGCGAATCAGGGCTGCGATTGCCGTCATGAGAGGCGCTGTTAGCAGAATGGCAAAGGTGGAGAAAGCAAGATCGAAGGCGCGCTTCATCAAAGAATAGCGAATAGATTCCGTCGGAGTGGCGGTCAGATCAAGGATCTGCAAACGCCCAAACTGAAACAATCTTTCCCGGATCAACATATGGTCTCCAAAGTCGAGGATCGCGCGCACCGGCAAGCAAAACCGCTCCATGGTTTTCATAATTTCGGGTATGTCGGAAAACCGGTTTGGTGGAAGCGCGAAGATAATTTCGTCGACGTCGTCGTTCCTGTTGATCCTTTCTGCGATCTGTTGAAGGGAATAGACAGGTGCGTCGTCGACAGCGATTGCCTGACCCGGAAGGTTCACGTAACCCATGACTCTACAAAAGGAGAGCGGCCCGTGAATCAATCTGTGTGTCACTCGACGGGCGAACTTGTCCGCCCCCACAACCAAAATACAGCTGGGATTCCGGAGTCCGGAGTGGTTGTGAACGAGAATTCGAAATATGGCGCGCATCGCCAAATGGCATAGGTAGCCACGCAGGCAGGGAAGGCGGCCTTGATCCCTGTACGCTCGCGAAAGAGCTCCTGCACGCTTGTGACCCGGTAGTATTCGGTAGCGATGGCCCAAACAACCGTTGTGAACAGCACCAGGTTGAAATAACTGTACTGGTCAATCCCGGTATCCGGGTGCCCCGACAGCCGCCGGACGTATGTGGCAGCCACAAAAGAAAAGAAAGGCAGAACGTAGGTCACCATTCTTAGGTAGAAATGGTAATAATTTACGAGGCGTCTCATTGTCCTATGGTGTAAATCGATTTCTGCGATGACGGGTCAGCTTTTTGTGCGCTTGACCCATCTTGGATGGCGTCTGTGCCGCGCCATGCGCCGAAAACGAAGACTGCCTGAGTCCTACCAGGACACACTTATTTCTTAAAGAGCTCTCAGGTTTTCCGGGGAAGAGGGGTGCAGATTTGAGTCTTGCGCTACGGTAGAACCAAAACTGTGATTTGGACTTACACGTGAAGACATGGCCGGCTTCCTGAGCATGCTGTGAAGTGTCGTATCAGGCTGAGCTCCGCGGAGCGTAGGATTCCATGTAAGCTTCTGATGCCCATTCAGATATCTAAAAAATCCCAGCAATAGGGCGGCATTCATCATGCAGAAGTACAAGGGGGCGGACAGGACGGACGCTGGTTTTCCCTGTTTTTTTCGTCGATAGCCAAGGTAAGCACTCAAATAAAAGGCGCTCTGTGCTGCAAACAAGATGGCAAATCCCCTCTGCTGCATCATCAAAGCACTGCAGGCAAAACCAGTCAGAAGCAACCAGGGAGTGATCCAGCGCAGCACTTTGTGCGAGAAAAAGCAGAATGCGAGCAGTCCCTTCCGCGGATCCAAGCATCCAAGGTTCGCGAACAACGTTTGGTAATCACCGGCGGCAATGCGTACCCTGCGAGCGGACTGTGCGTGAGTGGTTGGGGCGATTTCCTCGATGGCAATCGCTTCAGGGTCGTAGACCACGCGGTAACCCTTAAGGCGAATTTCAAGAGGTATCTGGAAGTCTTCAATGATCGATTGTTTCTTGGGACGGAAGAGCTCGCGGCGTACGGCTAGCACGCTGCCGTTACCTCCAAGCGTGCAATTGAGACGATTTTCCAGAAACTTCAAAGCGGATTCATACTTCCAATAAAGCGACTCAGCGGCTGGATCTGTCCCCGGGGCCGGGATCCGAGTCTCCTCTCCGCTCACCGCACCAACCAGGGGATTGGCAAAATGACGCACCAAGTTGCGAATACAATTTCGTTCAAGCGTCGTATTGGCGTCTGTGAGTACGAGAATCTCGGCCTGAGTCTGTTCTGCCAAGGAGGACAAGACTTTCAATTTTCCCTGCCGTTCAGGAAAGTGGACGACGCGAAGCGGCCCGCACCGCAGCCGGCTCAAAATCTCAGCCGTGGAATCAGTTGGTGCGTCGAGCCCAACAAATACTTCAAACTGCGCTTCGGGATAGTCCAGCTCAAGAGTGTTCTTGACTTTTGCCAGTATCACGGGTTCTTCGTTATAAACAGATATCAAGACCGCTACCCGTGGAACGTATTCTGGAGGCCGGGATTGGCGGCGCCCTGCGCGGCGCAGCAAGAAATGAAAGTCGGATTTTGCCTGAGACAATACCGAGAGGGCGAAAAGAACCAGCGGATACCCGACGTAGTTGTAGGCCACCGCACAAATACACGTCCAAAAGGTTATTTCCAATCCAGAGAGTTTCATAGAGTCCATTCCGGGTTAAGGTGCTGTGGCGGCGAAGCTAGGTTGCGACCAATCGACAAGGAGGCCTTTTGGTGAGAGGCAGTAATCCGCTGGACTCCGACGGCAATTGCTATCGGGGCAGTGAAGAGGTAATAGTCGTAGGCTTTGTGGGCAAAAAAGGCCCCAAGAATGAAGGACAGCAGGCTGACGATCGTAGCTCTAGCCATCAGATTCACCTCGATGCTTTGCGGATCGTTATTTGTTAATGCCATGACTTGTTTCATGTTCCGCAGAACCGTATAAAGCAGGGCGAGGTATAAGAGGAGAGCCGGCACACCTGCTTCAGAAGAAAGTTGAGTGTAGGTGTTGTGAGTGCCCATCCAGGCATCCGGCCTATCCAAGTCGTTCCCGTTGGCGACATCAAACATTCCGAGACCCAAGCCAAACAGAGGGTGCTCGATGGTGTAGTTCACTGATCTCATCAAGAGCGTGAAGCGCTCCTGTGTGGATAGGTCGGCAGAAGCCTCCACAGTGTTTGCCGAGGCGGCATCGCTATTCGTAATTGTTGATACGCGTTCCCAGAATACAGCGGGCGCTAACCAAATAGCGGCAAGCAGAGCGAAGAGGATTCCCATCCTAACGATCTTGCCGCGGGAGCTGCCGCGCGACACTAGCAAGCAAGTCAACATCACGGAAAAAGCGACGACCAATGTTCCGCTCCGAGAGGCGGTCAGCACCTGCATCCACGACATCGATGCAGTGGTCACCGCCAACAGAACCGATCTCAAGAGGGAAGCCTTAGCGATAAACAAAGCCGCGATGTAGGGAATAATCATTCCCAGTGCGATACCCAGAAAATTCAAATATAAGAAGCCTCGGTTGACACCGACCATTCGCTCCCCGACTCCACCCCCTTGGGAAGGTGCGGCGAGCGAGTAGGCGGCGACCGCAAGTTCGCTCAGAATAATTGCCCAGAGGATACCGCGAATGCGCTTGTGGGTGACCAACGTCTGCGTAAGAAGGAAGAAAATAAGCACGGTCTTAAGCCAAATCTCTGTTAGGACTAGAAAACTTCCCCCTCTCCAGTAAGCGAATGGCACGCCAGCTGCAAACCAGGCCGTTAACAAGAGCACGAACCGGAGCTCCCGAGGCCAGTAGAGAGAGATCTCGCCTAAGAAAAGGGACCAGAGAAAAAACACGCCTGCACACATCCCTACCAAAAAAGTCGCGTGTATTTCCCCTACGACTGGGAAGACATCCTCCGGCCTAGCGTAGATCGCGACCATAAAGAGACACACGAACACAAAACACAGGGTGCCCCCGGGGCCCAGTTCATTGGAATGCGCAACCTCGCTCGGCATCTCCACATCGTCAATTTGTTCTATAATTCTGTCTTCGCTCATACGCATACGCGCCGTGTTTGAAGCTCCAAATCCGGTGAAACTCGCGGTTTTTCCTTCCTAATCAGCTGATTCAGGCACTCTTCCACTTGGTCCACGACGTTTTCCCAGTTGGCCTTGCTTGCCACGACTCTGCGAGCTGCCGTGCCGATCGCCTCTCGAAGGCCGGGCTGTGTCAGGAGGGCGATAGCAGTCCGGGCAAAGTCTTCAGGGCGATCAACAAGACATAGTTCACGTTTGTTGTGAAAATGCAGCCCCTCCGCGCCAATCGGTGTGGAGACCACCGCCTTTCCCATGGCCATTGCTTCGGGAATCTTGATGCGTGTCCCACCGCCAATTCGCAAAGGGACTACCACTACTTCAGCTTGCGAAAGATATGGTCGAACATCGGGCACCCATCCGGTGATTTCCACCGCAGGTGTTCTGGCGGCGATTGCCCGCAGTCGTGAGGAAGGGTTTCGCCCAACAACAACGAAACTTGCATTTGGCACTGTGTGCCGGATGAGGGGATAGATGTTCTCCAGGAACCACACAACTCCATCCTCATTGGGATCCCAGTCCATGGAACCCACGAAAGCCAGTCTGCCGGGCTGTGGACCATTTCCGGATGGGCAAAAGAAATCGGTATCCACGCCCGTAGGAAGTGTGGAGACGTGGTTTATTCCAAATTCGTGCCGAATGGTTTGCTGGTCTTCCTCTGATACCGTAAGCACGTGATCGAACGAGCGGGAAACGCGGGCTTCAAGGGGCCGCGTTCTTCTCCATTCCGTGCCAAAGACAATTTTGCGAAGAGGATGTTTTTCCACTTGCCATTTCCGTTTTCTCAGTAGGAATTCGACGTTGTGTTCAAAAACAATCTTAGGTTTAAAGGAGCATTGGAGCAGAGGAACAGCGGTATGCAAGAAATCCGAGAAGAGAACGTCAAAATGCTCTTTTGCCAGCAGGCCTTCAACGGTGGAACGAAAATGAGGAAGCCGACACTTCGCAAGAAAGTATGGCAGGGAACTGAATTGGTTAGTGAAGATCTCTTTGTAGAACCGGGGCGAGTACTTTTTTGTCTCTTGCCAGAATACCGGCGTATAGCTCTCGAACAACCTCTGCATCTCTCGAATGGACGCTGCATCGGCGACTGCATCGGCAAAAGAGACCGCATGAATCGATGCGCGCTTCGCGAGGCGCGAAAAGATATTCAGCGAACGCACTTTTCCGCCGGTATCGGCTGGGTAGAGCGGTTGCCGCAGTGTGAGCAATATCTTCATGGGGTGGTTCAGCCCTGGGAAGGCAGAAGCGTTTCCGATGACATGGCCGTGTCTGGTTCTTGAAAAGCGGCTTGCTCGCGAGTTGCCTGAAAGTTGCCAACGCTGGTATCACGATCGAAGAAAATGCGGCACCACAGCTCAAAATTCAGGAGCCGCCAACAACCTTCAGTAGCCGACGAATTGCCTTGACGATGAGCGTTCAGCAGATGCTCGACGTAGCTTGGCTCAATAAGCTGTCGTTCCGCCATGCGGCCGTCAGTAAGAGTCGCACTGAGCTTTTCAAAAAGCTGATTTCTTAACCAGGGTCGAATGGGCGTGGGGAAACCCTTCTTGTTTCGTTGAAGAACTTCTGAAGGCAATTTCCGCGCCATTGCTTTGCGGAGGAGATACTTGCCGGAAGAAAAACGCAATTTGTACCGCTGGGGAAGGGTCGCCGCGAACTCGACCACTTTGTGATCCAAGAAGGGAACGCGGCTTTCGATGGACGCGGCCATGCTCATCTGGTCCTGCTTCATGAGCAGTTCGACGAGATAGGTTTTTATGTCCATGTACAACAGCTCGTTTAGAGCATTGCCATTCAATCCATTCGCGGGGAAGTAGTGCATACAATTCGCGTAGGCATTGACGTCCCGAAGTTCGTCATTAAGCCCGCGCGAGAACAGGTGCGGTTGCTCGTGCTGAGGAAAGGCGGCATAGAAGTTATCGAAATAGATCTGTTCGAAGCTGTCTGGATGGTAGAGGAAAGAATGGCGCAGTTTCCGCACGGCCCAATCCGGGCCAACTCCTGAAGACAGCGTATTGCGCACCGCCTGCTGGAGGAATCGGGGAACAACCTTTCTGTAGAGCGGCCCACCGCGCAGGTTCCACAGCGCCACACGGTACTTCAAATAACCCGCGAAAAGCTCGTCCCCGCCCTCACCCGTCAGTACGACCTTCACCTTCTCGCGCGCCAGCCGCGAGACAAAAAAGAGTGACACACTGGACGGCCACACGAGCGGCTCATCTTCTTGCCAAATGAGCTGAGGCAAGCTAGTGAAGAAATCATCGGGGCCGACAATGACTTCGTTATATTCCGCTCCGATATGCTTGGCGACCGCGCGCGCATAGGGCAATTCGCTATATTGGTTTTCGGCGTAGCCTACGGAGAAAGTTTGAATTGGCTCTTTCTTAAGAGAGGCCATCTCAACTGCGATGGAGCTCGAGTCAAGCCCTCCACTCAAGAAAACTCCCAAGGGAACATCGCTCATGAGGTGACCGCGCACTGTTTCCGCGAAAAGGTCGCTGAACTGCGTGACATAGTCAGCTTCGCTGAGTGGATGTTCCGGCAACGAGCAATCCAATTCCCAATACTGGGTGACCTGGGGTTTGGCATGCTCTACGGCAAGGTCAAGAGAAAGGCGATGACCCGGCAGGAGCTTGTACACATTCTTGTACAGAGTTTCGTGCGCCGAGAGATAACCGAAAGTAAAAAACTCAGGGAGGGCGCTTCGATTAAGGCGCGTCTTGAAGTCTCGCAATTCGAAGAGGGCTTTGATCTCCGACGCAAAGGCAAATCGGCTGCCTGCAATGGCATAGTAGAAAGGCTTGATTCCCAACCGGTCTCTCGCGCAGAAGAGACGGTTGTTTCGCGCATCCCAGATTGCAAAAGCAAACATGCCGCGCAGGTGGCGAACACAGTCGTCGCCATATTCCTCATAGAGATGGACGATCGTCTCGGTGTCGCTGTTTGAAGTGAAACGGTGACCAAGCTTCTCCAAGCGGGGGCGGAGCTCGGCGTGATTGTAGATTTCACCGTTAAACACGATCCAAACGTTCCGGTGTTCATTGCACATTGGTTGGTGGCCGCCGGATAGATCCACAATGCTCAACCTTCGAAAACCGAGGGCGACCGGACCGGAAAAGAACTGTCCTTGATCGTCAGGCCCGCGATGACGTAAGACACGGGACATGGACTCCAGCTCTTCGGCTGGAAACCTATCCAAACGCATATCGAGAATTCCGCAGATTCCACACATAGTTGGTTTTCGGGACTGTCCAGTTTTCTTAACGGCGCGAGGTTCGTTTGTCTCTACTAACGTGCTTTACTAGGCTCACATTTGCCTCAGGTATGGCCTGAGGCTGCTGGGTGGCGCTACATGCTCACTCGGCTTTGGAACAGGCACATGACTCCCAACAGGGTCAAAAGGCTGCACCATGGGACGCTCGCTTGTGTCCCGGCACCATTCGCTATGTTTCACCGGTAAATTCGCATCAAATAGCCTGCGTCCATTCAACTCGAAATAGCTGCCGCCACAGATAACGAAATGGCTTACGGTTTTCTTGGAATCGGTCGAACAATACAGGAATCTTGCATCGCTTGCGCACGTCCCGACTTGCCAATTTCCCGATTCATCCGCGAAAAACAAATGGTCTTCCGCATTCGCCGTGGAATACCGCAGAGCTGTAACTGAAACACCTTTGTGCCCTGACTCGATCGTCCGGAGCAAGCCCATATGCGCGGCCACCTCCGAGTCGGGAATCAGCATGGTCGTAAACTCTGCGGGCAATGCCGTGCGCGTCGCCAATCGAAACGTTGGGGCTTGCTCCTTGCATCCGTACACGGGTGAGTAGCAATCCTGTAATATATCCTTCTTATAGCTGCAATTGGCGGTGAACAACAGAGCAAGAGGAGCAAGGTCATCGCCGACGAACAGGGTGCCTCCGGGGATGTCGTGCAGGGAACCCGGTGCAAAGTGCCACGATGCTTCAAGTCCGTGTGACCCTGTTCCCTCAAGAACATCACGTATGACCCAGAAACGCGATTTCAGGTGAAAGATGAATCGGCGATGTTGGACCGGGGAGCTCAGACGGGAATAGCCGGTATGCGAACCAACAAAGAAATCAAACGTCTTACCGGTTATCCAAGAATCTACCGTGGCATTGGCTCTTCCGTTCCATTCGAAAGGCCCTGTGGGCTCGGCCTGGCTCGCATCGTCGACGCGGACCGTGTTGTGAGCTGCGGTTCCGCGGAACCAATCCCGTTGCCACGGAGACTCCGCATAGGTAAAGGTGCCCGGATCAATTAGGAGCGGCTTGCCGTTTCCTGAAAGGTGCACGCTCAGCGCGTCGGCGTGACCGTGGCCACTGCGACGTGCTCCTTGCGGCCCGCCATCTATCACCAACTGGTAAGCGGCTGTACCTGAACTGCGCATCACGTAAATCCCGCTTTGTTCAAGAGCGAACGAAGCCTCCGTGGGCTTCCGAGTGGGCAATTCCTTGTATTGCCGCAAGCCCCTGGTGCCAAGCAACCAGAGCAGCTCTTCAGTGGCGTGAGCGTTCTCTGCCTTAAAATCGCCCCGGTTATAGAGCGCAGCTCCGATGACTAAAGGATCGAACAAATGTTTCTGCCAGTTGCGACTAGGGTCAAAGACGCGGCCTCCATCGTCATCCCCAAACTGCGGCAAATGTCCGGCATCCGCAAACGCCGACGTAACCTCAAGCATTTTCTCAATGGTGCCGTCAAAGTCAGGAGGGATTGGCACGTGATTGAGCTCTGCGAGAATCCGCGAATGGAGGAAAAAATCCAAAGCGTACGTGTGGTAGTACATGGACTGCTCAAAGTGGGTCCCATCCTGCCGGACTTGCCGTTGTGCTTCGTTGAGAATTATTTGCCATCCGCACGTTTGCCAACGCGGAGCTGAAGGGAGTCCTGGGCACAATAGCCCGATAAAAAACAGTCCGACGCCCTCACCCAAAAGGTGCGTGTTCGGGGAGAAATAAGTGGAAAGAAACAGCTCTATGTGGCGCGCGTTCACTGCCAGGGCATGCCGAAGGTCAGCGGGGAATCCCTGTGGAAAAACAGAACAATCTTCGAGCAGATGCCAGACCCATAGCCAAGACAGACTCCTAAATGCCACCTCCAGGCTGCTCGCCCAGTTGATTCCCATTGGGTACGGATTCTGCTCGTGCCAGTGATACCATTGTCCGAATAGTTCTTGAGCGTAGCGCTCTTCCTGTGTCAAACGATAGGCTTTTGCAAGAGTAACCAGATGCTGGTGGCGACTTAACTCCCAGGTCACTTTGGAATCGCCGACCTTTTGGAAGTCCAAATACGGTACTCGAAACCAGGGGCGCCGAGGCGCGCGCTTGTCGTGCACCGCATCCAGGTGCCAGTCGATTTCCCGGCCGTAGTTCACGCCCTTGTATCCCAGCAAATCAAAACGATGCCGGCAAATCTGCTCCGCCCGTTCCACGATCTCTTCAGCTGTTTCCGGAAGCAGCTTCCAAAGTGAGGAGAGGATTTCCGGCATCTCTTCTTTTTGGAAGAAGAAGCGGCCATTGCGTTCCTGCCAATGTAACTGCTTACTTTTCACAGCAGAAATCCCTATTTTGTGCATTGCGAGATCGCGGCGCTTTGCGAATGCCTGGCGCGTTCGCACTCGAATTTCGGCCCAGCCCATTTCGGTCAGGCGTTTGCATTTTCTGAGCCACGGATGATTAGTCGGCACTGGCGAAGTCCTGCGTCAGTTCTTTTTCTTTTGCATTCCAAGAGGGCTCTTCCAACAACCAATCTGCAGTGCGCACAATGTTGTCGTCCGCTTCTTCCAGTCCCGCCTGTTCTCTTGCCTGTGTGTAGTTCTGAGTCAGGGCGATCAGCTTCTTGCACAAGTCTTTGGGGTCGCTTTCCCTATAGGTGATTACCTTGGCCGGCCTGCTGCCATTTTCGCTTGCGACTACGTGTACACCGAGAGACAGTGCCTCCAGAACTGAAGAAGAAACGCCATCGCATGTCGGGGTCCGAACGTAGGCGAAACACCGGCTCAGCAGTGTTAGGAACTCATCGTGGGGCACATTCCCCAAAAGAAGCAGACTTTCGCGTTCTGGAAGCGGCCAACTGTTCGCATAATCGTTGGCGGCGGGCATTTCCTTGGACGGAAAGCCAAGCCAGATGAACCCTGCATCCCGGAGACTCTGCCGGAAACGCTGCATAGCTTGCCGCAAAATGGGCAATTGATATTCGGGACGATAGGAAACGTAGCAGAAGAAAACCGGGTTGTGGCTTTGGAGAAAAGTTTCCACGTTGTGAGGCAACGGTGTGCGTTGGAAAGCCGTGTGCTGCCGGGAGAAAGCCGGAATGGCTGCCACCCGAGCAGGGTCAATCCCGTAGCCCTCAATCGCTTGTTTGACTTGTGAATTATTGCAGGAAATTCGTCCTGAAAGACGGAAGAGCAATTCGTATGGCCCACGCAGCCAGAGATTGTCGAGTCTGGGAAAGTATTTTTGATGGACACCGCCGCGCCAACTGAGAGCCACTGGGTGGCCTGCAAACCGGCCAACCAATGCAGCGGTGAGGGCCAACAGATAGCCTATTCCAGACTGGCCATTCACATGCATCTGAAAACGATAGCCCCGAAAGGCAAAACGAATCAGTTTGGCCAAGTAATCCAAGCCGTTCTGAACATCTATGTATTCGTGGCTTTTTTTCGCGCGGTTCTCATTAATGTTGAGAACATCGCAGACAATTCCACGGCGCCGAATCTCTTCGACAAGAAACTTGGTTTGTATTGCCCACCCACAAGCCGGCGGCGGGTAGTTTCCGATTTGAAGAATCTTCACGGCTTGCACTTCTCGCCCTTTGCCGTTCGTTCTTGTCTTGGCTCTCGCGATCATAGAAATATCCCGACGAAGTCTTCTCAGGCTGCGGACGAATCGGCGTGGCTGTTCAGCTTGGCGTTGAGCCAATGCAGGGCGCTCCAGGCAGGTGCAGGCAGTTTTGTCCGAAGCCATTCCTTACCTTTCGTCAGGGCATTTGTGCTGGAGAGATACAGGCTTCCAAGGCTCCCGGGCCTTGCAAAATTCAGGTTCAAATACTCACCAGGCTTGGCGCCCCACTTTTGTTTATGCGCCGCAAGTCCTCCGAGAAAGTCGTACTGCCTCACTCCAGTCTCGATAAAATGCTTCAACATGGTTGCGCGCAGTGCGTAGCCGACTTTGTCGGCCGCGAATTTCGGATCAAAACCTTCTTGCAAAATGGAGACCGTGTCGCCATATCGAAAGCAGAATTGAGCGGCAACAGCCGTTCCGTTCAACTCCAAGAGCCACAGTTCCAGCCACCCTCTTCGAAGGAAACTACGGCTCATGAGTTCGTAGAACTCTTTTCGTTCTTCGGAACCAAAGCTGCCAGGCTGGTTCGCAAGATTCCACCGCTGCATGTGAAGTGAGAAGAGAATCTCCAATCCCTTTGCCAGATCATCGGCGTTCTCGCAACGACAGATCCGGACTTGGTAGCGGCCAGCCAGCTTGCGGGGGTAGCGCGTCACCAGGGGACGGAAGCTAGGCGAAAGCTGTTCACAATATTGCGACCAGGATCCGGGCAGGTGAATCGCTGAACGAGGGCACGAATCCGCTAGGAAGCGCCACCTAGCTCCGGCAAGTTCATGCATCAAAGCTTTGGCCACCGCGGAGTTCTGGGCCAGCGTATTCAGAGAGCACACGTCCCACTTTTGATGCCCCGTTAGCCAGCGCAAGAGAGCTTGTGCACAGCTTCCTTCGAAACCTGGTCGGGCAATCACGTCAAGGCCGTCGGAATCCCCAGAGCCATCGCCGACGAGGCGCAAGCGCGCCAGCTTTCCAAATGGAGGTCTTTGGACCTCGTCAAGATAAAGCGGAGCTAGGCCAACAAGCACGTTTCCCTCCGCTGAAAAAGCCAATGCGATCATTCGCCTATCTTTGCCGAAGGCCTTCCACCAGGAACCCAGCCACTCTGGCGTAGAGAAAATGGACAGGGACTGATTCTCTTGCAGAATTGCGTCCCAACTCGGAATCCACTCTTCCAGCTTCTCCCACGAGTGGCATATCGTGACCCGAAGCGTGTGGTTTTCGACCATTACGAGCTTCCGAGCGTGCAAGCCAGACGACGGAATAAGCCGCTGGTCATTGACGGCAGCTGATGCATTCGAGTTGACGATGGGGGTTGCCATACTAGCCTGCAATCGTCGCTTGTCGCTTAGCGTCCAATGGCCTCTATTTTACGAATCAGCTGGCAACGGACTTCGAAAACCATGGTTCGTTTGACTCATCCTTTTCAGGAGTTCTTGTAAACGACACGTCGGGAGGCGACACAGACTTTTCATGGTGAACTGCCTTTTCCATAAAGAAAGTCTTGCCCAACAGCTGGAGGACAAAAACCTTGTGCACGAATTTGAAGCCAAATCGTAGATGGGTGCTCATCGACATGCGGTTCCCACGATCAATCATCGTGATGATTTTTCTCTTATGGAGCAATTGCATCAGCTCGCGGAGGTAGACGGTCTTAAACTTGAGCCAAATCCCCGAAACACGGTACTCGGGGAGTATGTAAGCGTCATAAGCGTAGATGGCACTTCGAGGAATTGTGATTTTGTATGCGTAGCGTTCTTCCGAGTGTGTGGGCTTGTCACAAAACCACTCATATCCCACAATTCGACCATCAACGACAGCGACGACGCAGTGGTCGCCCGATTGAAATCTCTTTAGAAACGCCTCGGGTGTGTTTTGGCATTCTGTGATTCCCCGCAGGTCCTCCAAGGTCGCGCGTCTTACCTCACAACACGCCCGGCCAAACATTGCGTCCCGGCGTGGGACTCCCGTGTATTCCAGAAAATAGAGGCAATTGATATCCAGGGGCTTGAACGGAATCCTTTGAAGCAGATTCCTTCCCTTCGACAGCAGGGAACGCCTCGGGAATTTGCCAATTTCTTGTTGAATCCTGTCTGAAGGCATGTTGGCGTTCATCTCTTTCGATCCATGAGCGGCGTCTCGCGGGTCCAGATACGGCCTTTTAGAGGCGCGTGTCCTGGGAAGCCTGATTGATGCCAAGCAGTAGACCGGCGGGCGCCTCGAGAGCGTTTGCACGCGGAGGGGAGGAACGCAAATCAATAATTATCTGGTCTGGCCGGATGGCAGCTTGCAGCGCCTCATCACTGAGAGCGCTCGTGCCGATAACAATGACCTCTGACTGTTTGACAACGTCTTCTAAGTTTGTGGACAGACGTGCGCCGATATGCGGGATCTCATCCTGAATGAATTGATGATTGGACCCGGTTAAGCGGCCCAAGGAAACGTCTTTGTCCCACACCTGAACTTCACATCCTTCGCCGAGTATCCGTTTAATCAATTGTACCGAGGGGCTTTCCCGAAGGTCGTCTGTGCCAGCCTTGAAACTCAAGCCGAGTACGCCGATTCTCTTGCGCTTCGTCGCCAACACCGCCGCGACAGCGCGCTCGAGGTGGGCCTGATTGCTCGGCAGGATCGCGCGCAACAAAGGCAAATCCAGATCAAGTTGCTTTGCGCGGTACGCGAGTGCACGAACGTCCTTCGGGAGGCAGGATCCGCCGAAGGCGAATCCAGGGTCCAGATAAGCCTTGGAGATATTAAGCTTTTTGTCGGCCGTGAAGATGTCGGTCACCGCGCGTGCATCGACTTCGAGCTGACTGCAGAGGGATCCGATTTCATTTGCAAAAGTAACCTTCAAAGCGTGGAAAGCGTTGCACACGTACTTGACCATTTCCGCAACACCCAAGGACGTTTCGAAAACCTGTCCCGGCGTTCCTTGATAGAGATTACGCAGAGAGTCAAGATGGGAGGGATCGTCTGCTCCGAGAACGGTAATTGTAGGGTTAAGAAAGTCAGCGACTGCGCAGCCTTCACGTGTGAACTCCGGATTGGAACACACGGCAAAGTCCATCCCGGCCCGCTTCCCACTTGCAGCTTCGATCGTGGGAATAACAAGCGATTTCCCCGTTTCGGGCAGGACTGTGCTGCGAATTACGACCGAGTGAAAATCTCTCTTTGAGCGCAAAGCCTCGCCAATATCTTGGCAACAGCGGGTCACGCTGTTTAGGTCTAAGCGGCCGCTGCTCAAACTTGGCGTCCCGACGCAAATGAAAGAGACGTCAGATTCGTGCACTGCCGAAAAGGCGTCGGTCGTAACGTGAA
>QHYM01000270.1 GCA_003223295.1 Acidobacteriota bacterium
TATGACGAAGCTTTGAAGAGTGCCGTGGATTCTTGTAGAGCTGGCGCAGACTTGCCAGAGCACTTGCGAAGTTGAACCGAGCCAAAACTCTTTCGCGGCCGGCTTCCGCAAGTCGCTTGCGCATTTGCTCATCATTTAGCAACCTGAGGAGCGCGCCGGACAGCGCGGCGGGATTCTCCGAGGGAATCAGCAGTCCGTTTACTTCGTGTTCTATGATTTCTGGTACGCCGCCCACCGTGGTTGCTACAACTGGTAGACCCGCAGCCATGTACTCAAGCACAGCATTTAATCCTGCAGCGCGAACCTGGTCCTCGAAGAACGAACGCATCTCACCATCGCCCGCAAAGAGGAATCTTGCCTCCGGGCACACCTCACGCACGCTTCGTGCTGCTTCAATCAGGTCACCATGACCCTTTGCGCCCGTATGCATATTCGCGACGGTGATGATCAATTTGTGATTTGGAGAAATACTGGGAAGCAGATGTTGCCGGTCGCATGCTGCCTGAATGAATTTCTCCGTGTCAATTCCGTTGTAGACCACGTGGATTTTGTCCGGAGCGAAGCCATCTCGTATCAGCAATTCCTGGCGAACAGCTTCCGAGTTCACCAGGATCCGCGTGGAAAGCTCCTGAACTCTCCGGAGAATCTTCCGTCTTACCGGCGTATACCACCACCAGCGCCCCAGGTCCCTCCGACTGGAAATGATGACGGGAACGCCTGCCAGCCACGCCGCCGGGACTGCAAACAAATTCGAGTACAGGTCGTTTGTGTGAACGACTTCAAATCTCCTTTTGCGGATAAAGGCCACCAGCTTTAACATTTGCAAAGCCGCTTTTGGCCGAAGCAAGCTTGCTCGGACCGGAAACTCCACACACTCAAGCCCACTTTCGTTCAATCTTGCCTTCAGGGGACCGTCGGCGCGGAGGCAGCCCACAGTCACGCAATATCCTTCCTCTTTGAGTTGCCGGGCGACTTCCACGCATTGTGTTTCGGATCCGCCCAATTCCAGCGTCTGTATGAACATCAGTACTCGCGTGCCGTTCTGTGATGAGCAAATATTGCGATTCATGTCCGATTCATGTTCCTGTTCTTGGGGAGCTTTGATCATGGCCGCACCCCCAATCCTTTATTCATTTGGGCGAGTCTTTACGCGCTGGCCAATTCCGGTGTGCTCTCGCCGATGGTTGCATCACGAAGAGATAGGCCGTTTGTCCACTGGGACGTCGATTTGACCGTGGCTTGCTTTTCCATGAAATTTCGGTGCCAGAGTTCGAAGATCAGCAGATGCCAAAGCTCCCAAGACCGATCGCGAACCCCTCTTCGATGCTCCGACAAACGTTGAGCTACGCCGCTCTTTTCAAAATATCCGCGCTGTATCGTTTTAGGCTCTAACAGGATATCCAGCAGAGCCGGAGCAGGGTTCTGACGGAACCAATGAAGGAGCGGCATAGAAAACCCTTGTTTGGGGCGGTAGAGCACTTTCTTGGGAATGTTCAGTCGCTCAGCCAGCTTTTTTAAAACATATTTAAGTTCTCCAAGCCGCAACTTCCACCGGGGCGACAACGTTGCTGCCCACTCGGCCAAGGGATGATCCAGAAATGGCGCCCTGACCTCGAGTGAATTCGCCATGCTCATGCGATCGACCTTTGTCAAAATGTCTCCCGAGAGGTACGTTTTTGCATCGAGATATTGCACTTCACTCAGTGGGTCTGAGGCGGGACCGTGTTCCATAAAGTGCAAGAACGAAACATAGGGCGAGGGCTGTTTATCCGCCCAGGCTAGGAAATCCTTGGAGAAAATGTTCCTTTCCCGGTGGCTAGTAGGTAGTAGTGATACTCCATCTAAGTAGCGTTCCCGAAGAGGCAGCGAAAGATTGTAAAGAAACCTGCGTCCACGCCAACCAGTGGGAACTATGGGGTGCACGTGCTTTCGGTACCACCGCCCTGTTTCGAACGGAAACAACCGAACTCCTCTGCGCCCTAGATAGGATCCGTACCGCTCGTACCCGGCAAAAAGTTCATCCCCTCCATCTCCCGCTAGTGCCACGGTAACGTGTTGCCGAGCCAAGCGGCAGACATGGTAAGTGGGAACAATTGATGAGTCGCCGAAGGGTTCTTCGAGAGACTCTGTTAAGAGGTGTACGGTCTCCTCGATGTTTGGCTCCACATAAAGTTCGTGATGCTCGGTGCCAAATTGTTTTGCGACCGCGCGAGCGTGCTCACTTTCATTGAAATCTGCATTGGGAAAGCCAATCGAAAACGTTTTGACCGGGCGTGAGCTGAATCGCGCCATCAAGGCCACCACAATTGAAGAATCAACACCTCCGCTCAGCAGAGCCCCCAGTGGAACATCACTGATCAGCCGCACTCGAACGGCTTCGGCCATCCGCTGCTCGAGCTCTTCAAGGCACTCTTCCTCACTCCGCGGCTCGTAGGTTCCGTAAGCAGGCAAATCCCAATACTTCTGGACGCGGACTTGCCCATTTGAGAATTGAAGGTGGTGCCCGGGGGGCAGCTTTTTAATGCGCTTGAAGGATGTGTTGGGATCGGGGATGTAGCCGAAGTGGAAGAAACCCAACAGTCCTTGAGGAGCAATTTCAGCAAGCCCGGGCGCACAAGCCAAAATCGTCTTGATTTCCGATCCAAATAGCAGGCGAGTGCCATCCATCCCGTAGTACAGCGGCTTTTTACCAAAGCGATCACGTGCGAGGAACAGTTTCTCTTTTCGTTGATCCCAGACGGCTAGCGCAAACATTCCGCGCAACTTCTTCACGCATTCGACTCCATATTCTTCGTACAGGTGGACGATCACCTCAGTGTCCGAGTTCGTGTAGAAGTGGTGGCCACGCGCTTCCAGCTCCGGGCGCAGTTCGGGGAAGTTATAGATTTCGCCGTTGAAGACCACCCAAATATTGCGGTCCTCGTTGTGGATCGGCTGGTGACCCGTCGACAGGTCAATGATGCTCAAGCGCCTCATTCCCAGCCCGGCGCGGCCGTGCACGTAGATTCCTTCATCGTCCGGACCCCGGTGTACGATCGTCTGGCACATCTGATGGACGTCCGCTGCTTCAGCAGAGTACGTGGGTTCAATGCCAACGATGCCGGCTATGCCACACATAATTCTTGCCACTCCAGAGTCACTTCGACCAACTCACGGAGAAATTGCATAAATTCGGAAACTCCCAACAGCCCGTCTGGGGCTCTGCTTTAGGAGCTGAGTACGAAGGAGCTTAACGGGACAGTCCGTCCTGTCTGCTGTGGGATTGGTGTCACCCACTCACCATCAACTTCTACAGCCACTGATCGTTGAAGCAAGGAAACGGACAAGACTAAGCGGGAGCGTCCCTTGAAATTCAGCAGGACACCCTCCAAGCCGCTCAGTGGTCCGGCTTCAACTCTGACTCTCTCTCCGACCTTTAGAAACGGCCAGGGATGCCTGGGGATGTCGGCCCTGACCGCAGTCTGAAGGGCGATTACTTCTTCTTCGTCGACGGGAATTGGTGTCTTTCCGATTCCGACAATCTGGATAACACCAGGGGTCGTGAGAATGGGAAGGCGATCCAGCAGATTGAACCGGCAAAACAAGTAGCCTGGGAAAAGCGGCATCTCGAATTCCTGCATGCGATCGGACCAACGGCGCTTGCATTGGTAAAATGGTAGAAAGACCTCGTAACCCCTGCCGGCTAGCTGTTTTGCGGCAAAGTTTTCGTATCTGGTCCTGGTTTGTACGGCAAACCAAGGATGCGTCTGATCTGCGTATGTCAGGTTCATGATCGTGCGGTTCAATCCTTTGTCTGCGAACCGCTCCTCTCCCATACGGGACAAGCTACCGCCATGAGAGTCCCAAAACTCTGACTCTGGAAAAGTCCGGCTTTGGCTACCTCGCAGCCGCCGTCCAGCACTCGCTGGACAATCTGGACATTACTCCGTGTCCATTCCGAATCCGGCATAATACGAGTGACCGCCGTAATCCGCGCCTTCGTTGGCGCCGTTCAGCACAACGCCCAAAAGGTTATTCCCGCGAAATTCCTGTAAAGTTGTTTTGACCAGATCGTGGGCCGTCTCGCCCGCTCGTACCACAACGATCACTCCATCGCAGAATTGGGCAATTATTCCTGCGTCGGCCACTGCCAAAACCGGTGGCGCGTCCACAATGACCCAGTCAAAAACTGAGTTAATCCCGTTGAGGAAGCCTTTTAGCTTTCCGTTTGCGAGTAACTCGGAAGGGTTTCCTACCGGCCTACCTGCGGGAACAAGGAAGAGTTCCACCTTGGGATCCGCCTGGAGGATGGAAAATTCATCGGCCCTACCGCCGAGATAATCACTCAAACCCGGTGCGGAGGGCGCTCCCAACCGTACATGAAGCCTGGAGGCTCGCAGATCCGCATCTATGAGCAGAGCGCGTCTTTCGTGCTGCCGTGCGATCGCCAGCGCCAGATTGAGAGCCACAAATGTCTTTCCTTCCCCCGGCAAGGTGCTGGTTACAAGGAGTGTCCGTATTGGACTTTTCTCCCGCAGCCGGTAAAGGCGCGAGCGAAGGGTTCGAAACTGTTCGGCACATAGAGCAGAGGATTGTTTGGTGGAGAAAACATCATAATCCGGACTTAACTTCCAACCCGGCTTGATGCACCGCTGGCGCAATTCCTCAAGGCGAAGGCAACGCCCCGCCGTGGGCATTTCTTCCCGTCTTGGGGATTGCATCGCTCCGGCAGCCACCGCAATCCCGTCGTCGCCAAAGCCGAGTGGAGTCGGATCAGCGGGTTTCCAGGCGGGGGGGCGCTGCTCTTCTGCCTTCTTCAGAGCTTCATGAATGCGGCTCATAGCTCTCCTTCCCGGACCCAACGGCAAAGGAGGTAGGCTGACGCATTCGCTCCAGAACTGTTGATAAATCGCGCAACACTCTTTCAACGGATGACAAGTCTTCTGCCCGTGTGCTCTGTTGGGCCGTGGGCCGGTCCAGCTCAAATTCGTGGGCCACTCCCTCAATATGGGCTGAGGTAACCGTCTTTTGCTGGTCGGCGAAGCAGTTGATCAGGGCATGTTCACACAAAACGTTGGTTACCCGCGGGATTCCTCTTGCATGCCGGTAGATGCTTTCGACGGCTTCCGGAGAAAACAACGATCCGTTGCTCGCCCCCGCAATTCGTAAGCGCTCTGCGATATAGCCTTGTGTTTCCTCGAGCGTCAAAGGATTCGTCCGGCATCGCACCGTAATCCGTTGGCGAAGCTGGCGCAGATGGGGCTGCCTGAGCTTTTCTTCGAGCTCGGGCTGGCCCGACAGCACCACTTGCAAGAGTTTGTCGGTGGACGTCTCGAGGTTTGTCAGAAACCGGATTTCTTCCAGCACCTGGTCGGAGAGGCTTTGCGCCTCATCCACGATCAAGACGGCCATTTGCCCATTGCTGTACCGATCCAGAAGCCATCGGTTTAGGCGCATCAGGATTTCGCTCTTCGAGTGAGATTCGCAGGGGATTCCGAGATCTGCCATTAAGCACTCGAACAGCTCCGTGGTAGTCAGGTTGGTGTTGAAAATAAATGCGGTGGCCGCGCGGTTCTGACGAAGCCAGTCCAGGATCATGTGGAGCAGGGTTGTTTTTCCTGTTCCCACTTCGCCGGTCAGCAGGATGATGCCCCTCCGGCCTCGTATTCCATAGGCCAGGCTGGCCAATGCTTCCTGAATCCCTGGCGTTAAGAACAAATACCGGGGATCCGGATTGACCTTAAAGGGGCTTTCTTTCAAGCCAAAAAACTTCTTATACATTTCGTTCTTTCCAAGATGAAGGTGCCAAACTTAATTCAGACCGCCTCGGACGAATGCCCGTGTTGGGCAGGTTACGAATCTTCCTCACATTCCCGGTGTGGGAGATCAGCGCTAGTGTCTGTACTCCGAGGTACGTTTCAACGTCGTGTCTGCTTCGGATGGATCGGTCTCGCATCTGCGAGAGATGTACGATGCCGGCTGCCAACCCTAGCCCCGCGCAGAGTCCGCCGAGGCTAAAAAGCCGACGATTTGGGAAAGAAGGCGTCTCCGGCAAGCTCGGCGGATCAATTACCCTAAACCTCTCTGCCTGCTGGCCATTTTCAAGCGCAGTGGCCATCTGCGACTCATTTCGCCTTTTGAGCAGGTCGTTGTAGAAAGTGAGGGCCGTCTGATAGTCCCGTGTCAAGGCTTGGAATTCCTGCTGGACGCCCGGGCTTGATTCAATCCGTGCCTGAAGCACACGGATTTGTTTTTGCAGCTCCTCTTGCTGCTTTGCTTTTTGGATGATGCTCAGCTCTTGCTGATGAAGTTGTGCACGAAGCTGCTGTACCTGCGGAGTTTCGATAACGGGAATTGCGGCTTTCTGTTCTTCGGTTGCGGTTAGATCTTTGGCGGGCGCCGATTCAATTTGCTTTTCTAGTTGTGCGATCGCGTGTTTGAGTTGAATAACCTTCGGGTGCTTGTCTGTATAGCTTCTTTGGAGCATGGCGAGCTGATTCTGCATATCGCTGAGCTGTTGCTCCAGGGACTTGGAGCTCTGCCCGCCCGAAGTTTTTCTCAATTCTGCAAGCTGCTGGTTCAACATGGATTCCAGAAAAGTCTTTTCTTGCCGGGCCTGATTCAGACCTTGTGTCACGGCTTCGAGTTGCGGAGTCATGCCGGCCAATAGCGTGACATTGGTCTTTTCGTCCTCCGGTAGTGATCCGATGTGCCGGCTTTGAAACGCAGCCACCTTAGCGTCCTGTTCGTCCAGTTTGGCCTTGGCTTCCTCCAATTGTTTGGCCAAAAACTCTGTCGTATCTTCCGTCCGTTTTTGCCGCTGATGAATATTTTGACTCCTAAACATGGAGCTGATTTGAGTGCAAACTTGCTGCGCAAGTTGCGCATCCCCCAGTGTTACGTCCACTGTGAAGCCTGGCAGTTCGCGCGACAATGTCCCGGGCATCGGATTGAGCGGCGCTACTTTGATCGACTTTTTAAGCCGTTCGATCATGACTTCCATGGGGACTCGCCCGGCATCCTTTTTGTACGGGTTAAATTGCTCTACCAATTCCTGTAACCTCGTGCGGCTGAGGATTTGTCCTTGCATGCTGGCCAGACGTTGGTTCACGTCCTCACTCACCACGGGTTTTACATAGGCCTCAGGGACCACCGGTTCCTCCACCAGAACCATGGTGTGCGACGTGTATTGTGCCGGAATGACTATCGACAAAAGAAAACCAGCCGCGGCGCCCAAGGCGGCCGCGCTGATGAGCAGCCAGCGTCGCCGAAGCAGAAGCGCCACGTACTCTTCGACATTCATTTGGCGGCGGACTTCCACTTTTACCTCGCTCTCCTTGCTTTTGCCGATACGGCATCCGGTCGGGCACACCGTAGTCCGCTCATGCTACGGGACAAAACACCGCCGGGAATAAGCATTTCCCGCGTGCTACCGCCATGCACGGGCGGCTGTCTAAACGCTGAAACTGTTTCCGGTCGAACGGTTCCCCGGACCCTGCCTGAGCCCTCCTCAGCGGGGCTCTCTCTTGGTGCCCAGCCTAATGAACCAAGCCTTTGCGGACAATCGGGCACGTTCCCCATCCGAATAGGTGTAAACACCTGAAGCACACCTAAAGGAAATACACGAAATTGCCTTTGGTCCTCAAAGCCATCGATTTGCGCCCACATTTCTTGTCTAGAACTTGTAATCATGTGTCCGGTAAAATAGGCCTAGCGTAAATCGGTTCCTGTCCACATCCAGAACAAGCGGCACAAACTGGTTCGCGCGCTGGCGCAGGTAGTTGTATCCAAGGTGCAAACTCAGGGTTTGCACCAGCGGGCGTTCGAGGGCTACTCCGGCTGATTGCGTATCAAACGCCCCTTTTCCATTGGGTCCTTGAAGGGCTACGGACCTTGCGTTCGATCCGGTTAGCGCGATGTCCCACTTCCAGGCCATTGGGCGTCGGATCTCCGCGCCTTCGTAGGAATTTGTAACCGCCGGCAAGAGTCCTCCGCCGTCTGCAACAAGATAGTGAGCAGTCAAGCGAAAGACCGTTTGATTCGAACGGAATGTCACCGACCCGCCGCCTCCGGGGTTCCACCGCATTGTTCTTTGCGTGACGAGGACGTTCCCCGGTTGGAGTGGATTTGTCGAGGGAACCAGGAATTGTCCTTCGGAGTCGGAGTATTCCGCTCCTCCGAAAACACTCAGGGTCACGTACGGACTGGCGTCCCACAGCAGTTTCAGAAAGGCCCCGTGCGTTATGTCATGAAAGGATTGGCTAAAGCGAAGGTTTTGGTATTGATATTCCAAACTCGTCGTAAAGTGCCGGGTCACCCGGTAGCTATAACTTCCTGCACCTACGTCGCTCTGCGTGCTAAACAGACTTGGGGCAGGATTTGTATTGGCATTTCCTATGTTTGTAAAGCGTCGGAACGCATGGCCCCCGGTAAAGTTAAATGAAGTGCGGTGGCTCACGTCGTACTCGACTTCTCCCGAAGCTTCATTGGCAAATTGCCGGGAAAACGGCGTGAAGAGCGTGGTATTGAGATTGGAAGAGCCGCCTGCAGGAAGAGAAAGGTCTCCATTCGCACGCGGCTCTAACCCACCGGTAGTGTAGTCCAGTGAATCCTTCAATCGGAAGAGCAAATGCCTTCCCGCGTGGAATTCGTTGTCAAAGTCTAGGCGCTGGTCAACTTGGTTGAAATTGCGGGCCGTCTGGTAGAACAAGGCGTTCGGGCGGTAATCCAGCCCGAGTTTCCAGCCCGGCCCCTTGGTCCAGATGCTGAACAGCGCGCCCTCTTCAAATACGTAGTCCCTGACGCGGCGCGCGTTGTCTCCGAGAATGTTGTCGTCCCAGCTCGATGCGCTATGGAGTTCGACGGCAAATCCGCTGGTTTCGGGCTGCTGGGTTATGTATCTTAAATTGGTTTCGGGCTCCTTGGGAGCAGATCGCTCCTGTCCTTGAACGACAAAGGGTACACCCATCAGCGTGAAGGATGCGGCCAGTCGGAACAGGGATACTCTGGTATATTCCATGAGCGTGACCTTCAGGGCACAATGATGGTGTCCCCGGCCTGTAACTCGATGTTCTGCGAGTCATTCTTGCCTTTTGACACCTGCTTGTAGTTGAACGGAAGGGTTATCGTGGTTCCCTGAGGAGTGCGCCTCAAAACATGGATTTTGGTGACTTTGGCAAAGTCGCGAAAACCTCCTGCCTGCGCCAAACCATCCAGCACACTTGTTGGTTTAACCAGCGGAAATGATCCAGGATGCTCAACCTCGCCCATGACGCTAAATTGCCGGCTCTTTACTTCCTCTACGACGACCGTAACTTCCGCGTCTTTGATGTAGTCGTGGAGTTTTTCGGCAATGGTTGCTTGAAGACTGTACGGCATCACCCCACTCGCTTGGATTTCCCCAATGAGTGGCATGGTGATCTTGCCGTCCATCCGCACCGGAACTTTCTGTGACACTTCAGGCTCGTGAAGTACATTGATGGCAAGTAAATCGCCGGGCCCGATGATGTAAGAGTTCGCATCGACGGGTACGGGGTCAGAAGAAGGATTGGTGGTCGGGGAATTTTGCCGGGGGCTTATCTTTTCCTCGCGTTTTGCTGGGCGCGAACTGCTTTCTTGACATACTGCACAAGTGGCCGTCACGCTTAACAAAACTAAAGTAAGTACCGTGAATTTTGCGGGATGGGCAGGATAAGACACATGCATCATTTCACCACCTCGATGCTTAATAGGTCGTGCGAGTCCCGAAGCACATCGCAGGTCCACACCGAAATCTGCAACCCTTGATTGCAGACCTATCCAGCCTAGGAAGGTGGGGCCCAAACGACAATCCGGTGAGTACACGAAACCCTATGTAGGTGAATCTCCTACGGGTATATCTAGGGTGGTCTCCTCACATTTGGATCGTCACGCTAACTCTTTTTCCTTCAAGAAGTTAACGCGCCTACGGGAATGGGAGACTGATTCTGTGACCCTTTCTTGCTAGAAATAGTAAGAAGTGGATAAGGGAATCCACCAATTCCCAGTCATCTTCAATTCTTTGCAATGCCGATAACGTGCCGAGAAAAGTTGGTGGAGGCGGGGGAGTCGGAATATTCATGTGTGCTGAAAACAAGGAAGTTATTGGTTTTTCGAGACGCTAAAAACGCAGATAACGGCAAAATTGCGTCTAACTGGAACGTATCTGGAACGCGGATTTTTGCATTCGTGCTGCCTCGCAGACTGCCTGCGACTTCGTCAAGAGATTTGGCCTTTTTCTCCGGATGAAGATAGGTTCGCTTCGGGTGACAGACTGCGCTCGGGATCTACGAACAACCATGCCACGGAACCGAGCACCGACAAACCCGCAGCCATAAGAAAAGACGTGGTCCAGCCGAATCGAGACGCAAGAAACGGAGTCAGTGAGGCGGTGAGCGCTCCCCCGAATTGATTGCCCATGTTCATGAAGCCGGAGACGGAGCCGGAGGAACCGGAAGCGATATCGGCGGTGACCGACCAGAACGAGCTTTGCGAAAGATAGAGTGCGCCCGCACCTCCGGCGAGCACCAGGCTGGCCAGCCCGGCGCTCTGCACTTGCGAACCAAACAAAAGGAAGACGGCGGTCAAGACCAGCGCGAAAACGGCGATGCCACAGCGTCCAGCGCGTTTTCCGTAGAGCTTCGTGACCTTGTCGCTGATCGCGCCGCCGACGGGGCTGCATGCGGCCATAGACAGAAAGAGAAGTGTCGTATAGGACGCACTAGCCTTCAGATTCAATCCACGCACTTTGGCCAGGTAAATGAAGAACCAGGTAAAGAAAATCCAGGCGATATAACCGAAACAGAAATAGGCGAGCGTAACGGCCCAAACATTCTTCGAGGAAAGGATATTCATCCACGGAATGCGGTCACCGGCTGCGACGCTACGGTGATTCGATTCTTCGGCCGTGCGGGAGTAGGCCGATGGCCTAACCGTTCGCCCGGCCTGAATGAATTTTAGTTCCGCTGGCGAGATTTTGGGATGCTCTTCGGGCGTATTCCGCGCAAAGAGATACCAAATTGCACCGACGGCCAGCCCCATGACCGCGCTCAGCCAAAACGACCATCGCCAACCATAGTGAACCATGATGTAGGTGATGAGGAACGGCGTGGCACCCGCACCGATGCCCACGCCGGCAAAAATCAGACCGTTGGCTCTTCCCCGCTCCTGCGAGGGAATCCAACGCGAAACGAATTGGTTGGAGGCGGGGAACAACACCGCTTCTCCTGCTCCCAGAAGAAAGCGGGCCGCTGCAAGAACCAGAACCGCTGAGATTATCCCGGGTGGAACGGCGGCAATAAGAGAAGTAAAGATCCCCCACCACACCACGCCGACGGCGAGCACGCGCCGCGATCCGAGGCGGTCGGCCAGCCATCCTCCCACGGTTTGGAAAAATGCGTAGCCGAGCAAGAAGGCGCTGGTCAGCGAACCTAGCTGTACGTTGGTAAGGTGAAATTCTGTGGCAATGGAACTTCCGGCGATAGAAAGATTGATTCGGTCGAGGTATGCGACCGCGCTCAGAACAAATAGCCAAAGCACCAGGAACCAGCGCACGCGACTCTTCGCACCTTCAACCATGCAGACTCCCTTGATACCTCCTGATATTGGGCACGCGGTGGCTCCCGGAATGCAGTTTCATCAGAGACGCGAACGAAAGAGCTGATTCGCCTACGCAGTGTGTGCCTTTAGGAATTTCACCAATTCCTGGGCGATGACCTTTTCTTCCCCGGGCTTCAGCATGAAGGAATTCATGGACAAGGCTTCGCCATGCTCCCCCGACGAAAGAACGATGGACGGTTTTCCGCTGCGCAGGGCAGTCGTGACTTCGCGCGGCGTCAGCTTGATGCGGGTGGAATCCCACTTGATGTGCAGGTGGGGCACGTGGTTGGCGATTTCCGGGGTAGGGAAAGAAGTCGTCACCCCCGGAATTCTTGTAACCTGCGCGGAAACAAAATCCAGTCGTCGTTGCCATTCCTTGTTCAGCGCCTCGTGATCTTCCTTCAAATAAGATTCGAGCGCCTTGACCATCCCGACGATTTCTTCCTTGCCCACTTTCTGGCTGCGCCCGAGTGTGTCTTCGTGAGGACTGTTGTTCAATAGTGCGTAGGCCACTAAATCTTTCTTTCCTATAAGCAACCCAGCGCATTGCGGCCCACGAATCGCTTTTCCCCCGCTGAACGCAATGAGGTCGTATCCCATGTTCGCGTAGTCCCAAAGGCGCGAGACAGGAGGTGTATCTGCGGCCGCATCATTAAATGCCGGGATATTGTTTTCATGGGCCAGCTTGACCCATTCCTGCACTTTGATCTGTCCCTCATTGTCGGCGAAGTTCGAGAAATGCATCATCGCTGTTTGTGGATTGATGGCTTTTTTCAAATCGTCGCGGGATTCTACGACCACGAGCTTTATTCCGGTAGCGCGCAACTGATGGTCAAATGGATTGCGATGCGATTTTTGGATGATGACTTCCGATTTCATCCCTGTTAAATCGGGCAACTGCTCGATGAACTTCGGGTTGTCCCCTGTAAGGATGCCTGCAAGACCGGACTGCATTGCGGCAGCAGCACCACACGTGACGAGCGCGCTGTATCCCTCCGGCAGCTTGAGCATCTCAGCGATGCGCTGGCCAGCAGCGACTTCCAAATCAGGAATGCTGACAAAATGGCGCCCCGCCATCGCCATGACTGCTTCGACTTCCGGACGCATCATGGAGCCGCCCAGAACAGTCATGGTTCCTTGGCCGTTGATGACGGTCGTCACGCCCAATTCTTCATAAACGTTTCCAGTTGCGCCGAAGCCCGTAATAGGCCCAGCCTTGGCGCCAACAGTCGGATGGGCAAACGCCTTACGCCCTGTGAAAATCGTTCCCACCAGCGCGCCGAGTGTGCCCAAAAAAGTTCGGCGATTCCAGTTATCTTTGAATACCATCGATCTACGCCCCCTTCTTTACGTCGCGCACCACGGCAGCAATGCAGTTGATCTCCACGAGCGACTCGCCCGGTAATCCAGCTACAGCCACGGTAGTCCGAGCGGGGCCGCCATTCGGAAAGTATGTCTTGAAAACCGAGTTCATGCCGTCGTAGTAGTCCAGCTTTGCGAGATACACGGTGAGTTGAAGAATGCTGTCCATGGTACCGCCGCCTGCTTCGACGACGGCCTTTACGCCGTCCATCACCATTTGAGTGTGCATTTCGATCGTCGGTGTTTTTCCGGCGTCCGATTTGTTGCCGCGCGAATGTGCGCCTTGCCCGGCGATGTAGATCAAGCCATTGTGAATAATAAGCGGCGTGATGAAACCCTTGCCGGCAGGTTTTCCATCGCCGTCGAGCTTCTGAATGGTGCCGGTACCCTGCGCGGCCGATGCCGGCGTTTCGCCTGTCATTCCCGCGAGGCCGAGGCCTGGCAAAAGCCCGGCCAGCCGAGCGGTAAAACCTCTTCTCGTGCTGCGATCGGTAAACATTGCTGATTCCTCCTTCGAGTGATGGTGATTTGAAATCGTTCGTTCTTCAAGGCAACCCAAAACTAAAGACGTCGCTTCCCGCCGCGATGGCCACGTATTGTTTGCCTTTCACCGCGTAGCTCATGGGTGAAGCATGCATATTCTGGCCTGTATTGAAGTGCCACAGGGGCTTGCCCGTTTGCGCGTCAACGGCTTCAAAGGACTGGGCATCATCGCCGAAAAAGAGCAGCCCGCTGGCAGTGGTCATAACTCCACCCGAGGAATGCCCCTGGCCTGCTTGAGGATAGCGCCAGGCAGGTTTGTCGGATTCAAGACTGAAAGAGAGCAAACTTTTCTGGGCATGATCCCCGGGACTGCCGCGAGCGCCTGTGGAATAGTATGTCTTTCCTTCGGAAAATTCCTGTGGCTTTAACAAAAACACATCGCAGTTTTCGCTCGCCAGGAAATAGAAAAGATGAGTCGAGGGATTGTAAGAAGGCGAATACCAGTTTGTGGCCCCGATGAATCCGGGACAGGTGCGCGTGCCCTCTGCAGTGGGTTGGACGCCGGTTCGAATCGGACGACCCTGCGCATCAATGCCCTTCGCCCAATTGAGTTTTTCCACGAATGGAAAGGCGGAGAGAAATTTTCCACTAGTGCGGTCCAAAACGTAGAAAAACCCATTGCGATTGGCTTGGACAAGCAGCTTTCGCGGCTGCCCCCGATAGTTCGTGTCGATCAGGACGGGAGTCTCTGTCGCGTCGTAGTCATACAGGTCGTGCGGCGTAAATTGAAAATACCATTTGAGCTTTCCCGTATCCGGGTCCAAGGCCAGCACGCTGTCGGTGTAAAGATCGGCTCCCGGTCGCGGACCGCCATCAAAATCGGGAGCGGGATTGCTGGTGCACCAATAAATCGTATTCAGTTCGGGATCGTATGTGCCCGGCATCCAGGTAGTGCCGCCACCGCGCTTGTAGAGTTCGCCGGGCCAGCTCTCGGAGCCAAACTCGCCGGGCCCGGGAATTGTCCAAAAGCGCCACACTTCTTTTCCCGTCTCCGCGTCGAAGGCGGCGAGGAATCCGCGGACGCCGTCGTCGCCGCCGGACGTTCCCACCAGCACTTTGTCTTTCACGACCAGCGGAGCGCTCGTTGCTCCGTAGTTTTTGTTTCCTTCAGCGTAAGGAACGTCCCACAGTAGGTGGCCCGAGCGTGCGTCCAGACAGAGCAGATGGGCGTTGTCCGTTTCCATGTAGAGGTGCGACCCGAGAATTCCAACGCCGCGGTTGTGATGTTGTGAGGCATCGTCGATCAGGCCTTCTGTGATGGGGCGCGAGTAATGCCAAATGAGGCGGCCGGTTTGCGCATCCAGCGCAAATGCATCGTTTGCGGAAGTGATGAACATGATGCCGTCGAAAACTACCGGCGTGACTTCCATGCTGTTTGAATTGGACACGTGGAAAACCCATTGGGCGCGGAGCTGTTCGACATTCTTTGGAGTGATCTGTTCAAGGTTGCTGAACCGGCGGCCAGTATAATCGCCATTATAGGAAAGCCAATTCGCGCCCACTGGCTGCGCCGCGAGAGCTTCCGAAGTCACATGGATGGAAGTCGAAACGGAACTGTTCTCCGCGTCTTGCGTTTGTGCCCGCGTTTGGAGGGCAAGGAAACTGGCCAAAAGGGCTACTGTGGTGGCCAAAAATCTGCGGATCAGAGCGGGGAAACCCGCTTTCTCCACCGGCTCCATGAAAGTATTTGCCATTTGTTGAGAGCCTCTATACTACGGCATGCTTCCAGGTTGCACTCCCAATTTTAGTATTTAAATCGAATCAAAATCTCCCACATCGTTCTAAAGGCGCCCAAACTTCTTTACCGCTTCCTGGATGGACTTGAGTTTTTCGATCCACGCATACATCGAGTGCTCTTTGAAATCCATCTCCTGTGCCAGCGCAAGGACTTGCGGCGCACTCGAGCGAGGGACCACTACCACGCCATCAGCATCCGCGACGATGATGTCAGCAGGACTTACTTTGACCCCATCGCACACGACCGGAATGTTTGATCCCGCGAAGCGGTAGTGGCTTATCGAAGTGGAGGGTACGATGCCCAAGGCGTACACGGGGAATCCAATTTTTTGCAAATACGCTGTATCTCGCACTCCTCCGTCGATCACCGCGCCAGAAAAATTGCGCGAGTACATCGCCGTGCCCATCAGGCCTCCCATGCCGGCGATGTCGGCGCCGTCCTCGACGACCATGACGTACACGGAATTTGGAGGGCCCTGGTCGATTGCTGCAAGCATCCCAGTGAGTGCGCCTGGGTCATTGTTGCTTTCTTTCTTCAATAGCACCGTAAGCGCAAATCCAGCAAACTTCGTCGGGAAAATGGGCCGCATCCGATGGGTCATGTACATCTTGCGTCCGCTGATTTGTTCGAGCGCATCAGATACGGAGGCCGCTTCGACATGCCGGAATCCTTCGAGCAGGGAAGCGTCGTCGCTCGGCTTCGCAGCTTCCTGGCTAGAGTTCGCGGAAGGATGCCAGGCCCATCCTGCAATTCCCGCTAGGACAAGACTTACAGCTAGAACTCCTCCGCAGATAATGGCGCGACGGAAAAAGCCGGCGAATCTGTTCATGTAATCCTCCTTAAAGTCAGTGTGAAGCGCCGCCTCAACGAGATATCGTGCCGTTTCATTGGAAGCGGGATTTTTTGCAAAGCAAATGATACTTTTAACCTCTCAAAGTTGATAGGGAGCGCGACAAAATCGCTTCAACCGCCACCAGCCAAATGACTGACGTCCGTTCGCGAATCACGACTTGGAGCAAGGCAGGTCTTATTCTGCTTTCCTCCCGCCATTTTCTCTGCGCGGCCACTGCTTCAGCATTCTTTGCCGCCTGCGTGTTGGTGTTACAGGCCGGCGCCCAGAATACGAGATCCGCGGCCAGGAAAAATCCGGCGGGAGATTCTGCTGCTGAGGATGGCCGGAAAACGTTTGAATCCATTTGCGCCACATGCCATGGCTTGGATGGGCGCGGCGGCGAACGCGGCCCGGATCTGGTATCGCGTGCGGAAGTGGTGGCCAAGAGTGATGCCGAGCTCCAAGAAATTCTGAAGGTAGGGAAGACCGCGGCGGGGATGCCGTCGTTTGCAGGCTACAAAGCGGAGCGGGTGGCCTCGATTGTGGGCTATTTGCGGACGCTGCAGGGTGGGAACAAAGCAGCCCGGCTGCCAGGCAATCCGGTGCAAGGCAAGATGCTGTTTTTTGGTAAGGCGAAGTGCTCGGAATGTCACATGATAGGCGGGCGAGGCGGATTCTTCGGTCAGGACCTGACCAGGTATGCTGGGAAACGGGACGTGGATGGCATTCGTGCAGCCATCATAAATCCGAATAAAGACCTGGATCCACGCCGCGGACTGGTGACGGTTGCGCTCGCTGATTCGAATCGGCTTACTGGATTGGCGCGCAACGAAGACAATTTTTCGCTTCAATTACAAACGCCAGACGGAACATTTCACTTGTTGAACAAGGCCGACATCCTGAGGCTGACCTACGACGGGAAGTCGGCAATGCCAGCCGACTACGGCTCAACACTTTCAACGACTGAACTCAATGACTTGGTGAGTTTCCTACTCCGCACGGTGGACGCGGAAAAAGCAAGCAAGGCCAAGGAGGCCGAAGATGACGTCGATGAATAGAAAAGAAACGCAGGGCAGAAGATGAGGCGATACCCAGCCGTAGCGCTGTTGCTAGCGGTTTTGTTCGCTGCAGTCCTTGAGCTGCGGGCCCAGAAATCCAAACGTGAATTCCAATTGCATGCAGACTCGGAGGAATTTTGGACGTTGGTTGATCGAGACGCCAAACTTTCTATGGTTGGCACCGGATTTGGATTCACGGAAGGGCCGGTGTGGGATCCGGAGGGCTTCGTTCATGTAAGCGATGAAGTTACGAACAAGATTTTTCGGCTTTATGCTGACGGGCGAAAAGAAGAGCTGGTGTCTTTAGGTGACCCCGACGGGAATACCTACGACCGTCAACACCGATTGATTGATTGCGCCAGCGTGTTGCGCGCAATCATTCGGCTGGATCGCGATGGAAAGTACGAGATTCTTGCTGAACGATTTGAGGGGAAGAAATTCAATAGCCCGAACGACGTGGTGACCGGGCCGGATGGCGCTCTGTATTTTACTGATCCCACGCTGGATCTGCCCGAAGGACAGAAACAGGAAATTACGTTTAAGGGCGTGTACCGGCTGGATCCTTCGGGAAAGGTCAGTCTGCTCACCAAGGAACTGTCGCAGCCGAACGGACTGGCTTTTTCTCCGGATGGCAAGAAATTCTATGTGGACGACAGCGAGCAACGAAACATCCGGGTTTTCGATTTTACGATGGACCACACGCTGGCGAACGGCAGAATGTTCGCAGAAGAGCCAGGCGGAAAAGGCGATGGAGTGCCGGACGGCATGAAGGTAGATTTGGCCGGAAATCTCTACGTAACCGGGCCAAAAGGGATCTGGATTTGGAATGCGTTGGGGCGGCACCTGGGAACAATTGAAATGCCTGAGCAGTCCGCGAATCTTGCGTGGGGCGATCCGGATTACGGGACTTTATACATCACCGCAACCACGTCCGTTTACAAGTTACGAACCAGAACGCACGGATTCGTCCCATACCTAAGTCGTTAGTCCGACGAGCGATCAGCTTACTGCAGGGGCTTTGCGTTTGAGTCCTTTCGATTACGAACGGCGATGAGCGACATCTGCTCCAGTGTCGGATAATGTACATCATCTTCGAGCTTGCGATTGCCGGGCCGGAGTTGCTGGACCGTGGTCTGCGCGGGCAGCGGGCCATTGAAATATTTTTTGTACACGGCCGCGTACTGCGGACTTTCCGAAATGTCGTCGAAGTAGATCGTCGTCGAAACGACCTGATCAAAGTTCATGTCCGCTTCTTCCAGGTTGTCGAGCAGGTTGCGCATGGTTTGCCGGGTCTGATCGGTGGTCGAAGCCGCGTAAATACCGCCGTTAGGTCCAGGAATGAAACCGCTCTTTGCCGAACAGTATAATGTATCGCCAGCGAAGACGCATGGACTGGCGGTTGGGCTGGGCGTCATGTTCTTCGGACGCACGGCTTTGCGGCGCGTCAGATCGCGGACCGCCACGCCGGTGTAAGCGATATGCGCGCCTTCAGGAAGGCTGGAGACCTCGATGGTAGCCCGAGCGGGGGTATTTCCGAATTCAAAGCGCGCCGCGTAGTGCTCGTTCATAATGCGCATCGGAATTTCGTTCGTGAGGTAGGGGTTCACGAAGACCATATTGGAGTTGCTGAGTCCTGCGGCTCGTAGGACCGCGCTTAAGCGGTCCAGCGCCATGTCCACTTGAGCTATGGGACTCTGAGGCACGGCCCCGCTCACGGGATCCCTGCCGGGCATAGTCGAAACAAATAGGCGATCATGAGTCAGCATTCCTGCGGAGTAGGCCTTGCTCAAAGGCCAGTTGGGAACAGATACGGATTGCTTTCCCCTCAGATCGCGAACGGCGACTGCGGTAATTTGCAAAGAAGCCTCCGGAACGCGAGCGACGCCGAGAACGCCGCGAGCTGGCGGCTCTTTGGGAAAATACGCAGCGAAGGCGTCGTTCAGTTCCGGGTACTGACTCGTGTCCTCAAGATAGACCTGAACGTAAACGACGTGGTCCATCGTGAGTCCGGCAGCTTCGACCAGGCGCTTGACGTTGTCGAGGCACTGGCGCACCTGCTCGGGAAACTTGGTGGGGGTCGTTCCGTCTGCACGGTGAGGTCCTTGGGCGGAGATGTACAGGTAGTCTCCGGCATCGATGCTGGGCGAGCCCGGCACGGAGGAGGAAGGCGAGACTGCTTGCGAGGAGGCCACACGCGGTTGGAGGAACGCGAAAGCCGCGAAGAGCAGCGCCGTGGAGCGAAACAAACGTATCATGCGGGCTTTCCCTGTCGCGCCGCGCTGAGGATGGTGCGCAAACGCCGCCCGACGATCATCTCTTCGCCCGGCTGAATGGTCATGGAAACCAGCTCGATGTGATTCTGTTTTTTTGGTTCTTTGGGATTCGGTTTTGGTTTGTCGGTTCCTTCCTGCACTGCCGGCACCATGCTGGGGTTGTCAATGCTGAGCACTTCGATGACCGGGTCGCCCTCGTGCAATTTCTTAGCGCATTCGGCGACGTTGAAACCCCACGCCTCCTGGTCCCAGGTGATTCGCAGCGTTGGATAGCGGTTGCCATCATCTGGAATGTAAATTTCGGTGTGAGTGCCGATGACTTCTTCTTTCCCAACCTTCATCGGCCGGCAGACGGCGCCTTCGAAGGGGCACGAATTCCGAAGGGCGGCTTCGATCAGATCCTTGCGACCTAGCAGCACGCCGCTGCATTGCGGTCCGCGCAACCCTTTGCCGCCAGAAAAAGTGTACAGATCGAGCTTCATTTTTGCGTAGAGCTTGATGTTGTCGATCGGCGGAATACCGGCGGCGTCGTCAAGCAGCAACGGTACATTATAATCTTTGGCAATGGCCGCTTCCCGCGCGAGCTTATCGCCCAAATCCGTAGTGTAGATCATCGCGGTGTTGCCGGTGATGGCGCTCGCAATGTCGTCGGGCTTCTCAACCAGCACGAGCTTTGCACCGGCCAGCCGTATGGCATTGTCAAAAGCGCTGCGTCCACCAACCATGATGACTTCGTGTTTCAGGCCTGTAGTGTCGGGAAGCTGCCAGATTTTTTTGGGGTCACTCCCAGCCATGCAAGCGGCCGTGGCCGCGGCCATCGCGCCTGCCGCTCCCGAGGTGATTAGTCCCGATTCGGCACCCGTCAATTCCGCCAACCGCTCCCCCACGGCATGGTGAAGATCCACCATGTTAACGAAATGCCGGCTGGCTTCGGCTTGCGCCTGCTGAACCTCGGGAAATTGCAGCGATCCACTGAGATAGGTCCATGTGCCCCGGCAGTTGATGACGGTCTTGACGCCCAGGCGGCTGTAGACATTTCCGCGCAGGTCTAATCCGAAGGCGGCCGCAGATTTCTCATAGAGGCCTTGAGCGGCGATCTGAGCCAACAGCGGGGAGGCCGCCAGCATTTTCATGAATCCGCGACGGTTGGCGTGTTGTGTTGCGAGCATATTTTTCCTCCAGAACTTTCTTATTTCGCGAAAACCAAAGTTCCAAAATGTTCAGGCACGTGATTGGGGTCACGATTGACGACGCAAGTCGGCTGCCAGCACATGAAATGGCGCTCCGGATCGGCCCCAAGTCCGTCTATTCGATAAAGATTGGCGCGCCACTTGGTTCCGGCGCTTACCGGCTTTTCGCTGACTGAGCGCAGTGGCACGCGAGCCGCCGCGTACCACACATGATTTTTCTCATCGATACTTCCAAGACGCTGCCAGCCAGAATTCCAATTGGCGTCGAAAGAGTCTTTGTTGATGTTGATGGCCAGATCGACCCAATCGCCAGTAGGAGCGATCTCGAATTCACGATAGTGTTTGATATCGCTCCAATCGTCGCCGAGGAAAAATTCAACGACGTCACGGTCCCACAGCTTCAGGCGGTCCTTCGAATTGTCGGCGGGCAGCCAGAGATTCAATTCGGTGTATGGGCAAATAAACAGAAGGTACAAGTCGGAGTCGGTCCATAACGCGCGAACTTCCGTTTTGAGCTTGGGATAGTCGATTTGGTGCGTACAGTCTTTGACGATCCATGCAGATGACGCGTTAGCCCAGGTCTTGGAGTGTGGATCAATGTTCAACTGTGGCGCTTTCGAAACGTGTGGAATCGAAAGAGACGCCATCGGCGATGCAACCTCGCAGACCTTGCCGGCGGCACTGTTGTCCAGGGCTGCCTGCGCTGAAGCCGGCAGACCACGGCCAAGCGAAGGAGCGGCAAGTCGTGAGCCCGCCCAAACAACAAGCAAAGCAACTGCAAAGACCGCGAACAGAACTTTTTTCACCGGGAACATTGCTAAGGACGCGGCGCGTTTCTGAGCTCTGGAGAAATCTCAGAAGCTCTCTCGAACTCAGCCCGCGACTCTGCCTCCTTTCCCAGTTGATGAAGAGCCAATGCAAGGTTGTAGTGCGCTTCAGCATAGAGCGGTTTGAGGCGCACTGCTTCCGCGAATTCGGACTGTGCCGCGTTCGCATCCCCACTCTGCAACAAGACCAGGCCAAGATTGCTGTGAGCCTCGGCGAAATGCGGTTCGCGACGCAGCAATTCTCTGAAAACACTAGCAGCCCCGGCCAGGTCGTTGTTCTGGCTGAGTACCAGCCCCAACTGCACGCGTGCGTCAGTGTATTTGGGATCGAGGCTGATGGCCTCATTCAGTTCCCGCGCGGCCTCGTTCAATTGACTGGACTGCGCGAGCGCAAGGCCAAAGTTGTAATGTGCTTCAGGCAAGTCGGGATCGGACATCACCGCCCGCCGGAGTTCATCGAGCGCGCGTGCGCCATCGTTCTGGCGCCAATAGAGCAGTCCGAGGCTCGAGTGGGCCTGTGCATAGTCCGGTTTCAGCTCGAGCGATTTCTCGTAGGCCGCCAGGGCACGCGGAACGTCTCCCTTGCGCTCCCACGTTACTCCCAGATAGTAATGGCCGGTCGGCAGCTCGGGACTTTGCTCGACAGACTTCTGAAAGAGCGCCAGGGCATCGTCGAGCTTCTGCTGCTTCAGCGCCTCCACGCCCTGGAGGATAAGATATTTGGTTTGCGCCAGGCGGGCGCGGAACTCTCGCAGTGCGCTCACCTCATCCAGCTCCTTGTGGGCGGCGCCAGTCTCGCCCTGAGCACGCAACGCGATGCCTAGGTTGTAGTGCGCCTTTTCGAAATCAGGCTTTAACTCGATCGCCCGCCGGAACGCTGCGATCGCGCCGGCGGTATCCCCACCGGATTTGAGCTCCATGCCCAGGTTATATTGCGCCTCCGGGTCCTTGGGATCGATTTCGACAGCTTCGCGAAACTGGGCAAGGGCGCCAGCGTGATTGCCCTGGCGGCGCAGTGTCACGCCCAGCAGCAAGTGCGCCGGTGCGAACCGCGGCCTAAGCCGGAGGGCACGGCGAAATTCCGCCGCAGCACTATCCAATTTGCCCAACTGTCCTTCGGTCATCCCCAGCTCGATATGCATCTCAGCCGTGGGCTTCGACTGGAGCGCCCGCCGTAACTCGCCCTCAGCTGCCACAGGATCGTTCTGCTGCACGTAAACTCGCGCCAGGAGGCGACGGGCCCCGGCGTTCGCGGGATCGAGGTCTATTGCCGTGCGCAGTTCCTTGAGCGCGGCGGCCCGATCGTTCAGATCGTACCAGGTCGCGCCTAACCCGTAATGTGCATCGGCCCACTTTGGTTTGAGCCGCAGCGCAGCTTCGAACTCTTCAACCGCCTGCTTGGTGTCACCCTTGTATTTCAGCGTCAGCGCTAAATTGTAATGCGTGTCCGGGTCGTTGGGTTCGAGATCCAGAGCCTTGTGATAACTCGCGATGGCTTGGTCCCACAATTTGCTGCGAGAGAATTCGATAGCTCGTTCGCGGTAGCTCTCGGCAGTCTGGGAAAAGGCTGTAGCGGAGAGCAACTGGCCCAGAACGGCAAAGAACAATACTCGCTTGCAATCGGCGAAGATCATGGGAAGCCCGAGCCGTACCCGCTATCGGCTGGCAGTATCAAATCGCAGAGTTCGTAGCATCCCTGCGCACTCACGCCAGAGTAGGATACGTGTCTCCACGTATCCTACCCGTCAGAGCGCAAGTTAAAAGTGGAATTTCGCGCTGATTTGGCCGATGCGCGGTTCTCGCGCGCTGGTCACAAGACCGAACTGGCTACCACAGTTCGGGTCGATGTCATTCGTGCAAGTACGGAAGCTGCCGCTTGGGTTTGTGAACTGCGCATGGTTGAAGATGTTGAAGAATTCCGCGCGAATTTCAAAGGCCAGGGCTTCCTTAATAACAGTGCGCTTCGAAAAGCCGAGGTCGGTATTGTTGAGTCCAGGTCCGTGGAAAAACTGGCGATTCGAATTGCCGAATTGTCCCAAGGGACCGGAGGCAAAGGCATCTGGTAGGAAGAAAGTGTTTGCGCCATTGGGGCCGGATTTGCGCGGGTCTTGAATGACAACGTTGCCGACGCGGTCAGGCACATCCGTATTCCCACTCCCCGTTAGGGACCAGTCTCCGCTCTGGCGAATTCGGACAGGCAAACCACCGGAAAAACGAGTGATTCCATGGAGCGCCCATCCTTGAGTAAGGCGCTTCGGTGCGCTTTTGAAGGCCCGGTCGAAGGGAAGCGCCCAGATATAGCTGACGACGAAATTATGAGTCATGTCGAAGGCCGATAGCGAGCGGCTCAGCCGGTGATTCGCGAAGTTCACCCACTGGCCAAAGCCAGAGGAGTCGTCGATACCTTTTGAGAAGGTATACGCTGCAAGGAAGGTGAGGTCGGCGGCCTTGCGCTCCACCGTCACCTGGGCTGCGTTGTAATTCGAGTTGGCAATATTGACGGTAAAGCTGTTGTTCGGGCCGAAGGCAGGTCCGAGTGTGTCCCGCGTCCCAATGACCTGACTCCCATTAGGTAGCGTGTAAGTGGTCTGCTCACCATTACGTCCGCAAGTGGGCTTAGCGCCCATTGCGTTTAGCTGGGCACAAAGAGCGGGATTACCCGGATTGGCGTCGTACTGCGAAATCAATTTGTGGCCCTGCGTTCCGACGTAAGCCAATTTCAAGACGGTCGACTTCGAAATCTCACGCTCGAAGGAAAGATTGTAGTGTTCGGCGTATGGCATTCTGTTGTGAATGTCATAACCCGGAGAGTACGATATGGGCAAATAAATCGAATAATCCAAGGTCGCGTTGGCGGGGTCACCTGGAATTGGGAATGTAAATGGGAAGCGCGCACCCTGCGAGCTTCCGTCAACGCGCGTCTGGAACGGCAATTCCAAAGTGACAGGGATTTCCGGTTGCCAATACAAGCCAAACGGGGCGTCACCTACTTCGTAGAACAAGTTCAAGTCCTCAATCGAGGTGTAATAGATGCCGAAAGAGGCGCGGATACTGGACTTGCCAGGACCGCCAAAGACCTTGCCCAGTGTCCCTTCGCTAAAACCGGGCGAATAAGCAAGGCCGACGCGAGGAGCGAAATTGTTGTAGTGCGTTGGAGCGAGCGTGCTCGGAATACTGGGATCTCCAGGAACAACCCAACCGAGCGGCGCGGTCGGGAATTGAGTCGATTGCAAGCCGGGCACGATGGTCTCGATTTTGCCTTGGGTGTCATACCACGGCATGCTGACATCCCAGCGCAGACCCAGATTGAGCGTCAGGTGCGGCTTCACCTTGTAGGTGTCTTGCGCGTATGCGCCCCCATAACGCGTGCGCGAATCCAGAAACTGCTGACTGCACTGGTTATAGCCGGAAGACGCGCCCAGTAGGAAGTCGGCGATGTCGTTTCCCGTTTCAGTCCCGTCAAACGTAAAGTCTCCGTTGGGCGCGCAAGTGTTGCGCTCATTGATTTGCAGATACCGGAACTCGCCACCAAATTTCAGCGTGTGAGAACCATGTACCTTGGAAAATCCGTCGGAAACGTGCCAAGTGTTATTGGGTTGAAACGTCGTCAGCGTATTGACGCCGATCGAGAAGTTGTTGAAATATTCCGGTGGTACAGTCTCCGGAAACCCCACGGGGCCCGACGGATTGATGCCGAGCGTGCCTACGCCGGTAACAAAACCGAGGTCGGAGAGTTTAGCGAAGCTGGACTTGGGCTTGTCAGTAGTAGTAGCGGTGCGAAAGAAGCTCAAGCGGAACTGGTTCACTGTTGCCGAGCCGAGCATCTTGTTGTTGCTCATGACAAACTGCTGGGTGTGAGAGGGTGTTTCGCTGGAAAACCCGGGTACGCTGGCATTCAAGGCGTTTACCACATTCGAGCCATCCCAATAGTAGTAGAACGACCAGTTGCCCGTCTTCTGGTTATTGAAGTCGACGCGCTGGCCAACTTTGTTGTCGCCAGCGGTATTCCTTTGGCTGGCATCGGCAAAGATTCCGGCAACGGGGTCTATATTCCCCAATGGAATATAGGGCAGTAGCTTCGTCGCTCGAAGGTCGAAAGCGCCCTGGGGAATTACGCCGCCGGGAAAAACACAGCCAGTAACTGGATCGGTATTGGCGCAGCCCGGAAACGAGTAAGGCTCATCGGCAACGACCGTCTGGCCGGTTAGTGGATTCAAGCGACTCGTCAGGGTCTGCTCCCAATTCAACGCACAGGTGGCACCTGCCGAGCATGGGGCACTCTGAACCACAAATGGCTGACCCGTATCGGAGTCCACAAAGGCACTGGTACCGAATTTGCCGTCGCGTTGGTCTTGCGTGGGCAGTTGTACAAGACCTGTGCTGGCTCCTTTGACCTGGCGAGTACCCTGATAGTCGGTGAACCAGAAGACCTTGTTTTTCCAGAACGGCCCGCCCACTGCATAGCCGAACTGATTGCGCCGAAGTTCCGCTTTGGTGGGATCAAAGAATCCCCGGGCGTCGAATTTGTCGTTCCGCAGAAACTCGAAGACGGTGCCGTGGATTCCATTGGTACCCGACTTGGTAATCGCATTCATGACCGCGCCGCTGAATTTTCCGTACTCCGCGTCAAAGCTGTTGGTGATGAGACGAAACTCTTCCACCGAATCAAGATTGGGGACTAGGCCGGCACCAAGATTGCGTCCTTCGCTAACATCACCACCGTTGACCAGGAACGCGTTGGCAGTTTCTCGCTGGCCATTCACGGACAGATTGCCGGGGGAATCGATATATCCGGAAACGGGCCGGTCTTGCTGGATCGAACCTGACGTGATGGGGACGACTCCAGCTTGCAGCCCGAGAAGGTCGAGGTAGCTACGGCCATTCAAGGGCAGGCTAAGCATTTTCCTCGAATCGATTACATCTCCCAATTGCGTGCTTTGTGTTTCCACTTGTACTGCGTTGGCAGTGATTTGGACCTGTTCTGTGACGCTGCCGACGTCAAGCGTAATGTCGACGCGCAACTGGTCATTCACTTTGACTTCGATGTCGGTTGCTGTGTATGCTCGAAAACCCGTTCCGGTGGCAGTCAGCTTGTATGTTCCTGCCGGCAGAGCCAGAAAGCGGTAAGAGCCATCCGCACCCGAAGCCGTCTCCTGGCTGAAATTGGTTTGCGCATTGAGGACTACAATGCGCGCGCCGGCAACTGTGGCCTGCGAACGATCCCGCACTACGCCCAGAATCGATCCAGTCACATCCGCACGCAGCAGATTCGGGATAGAAAGTATTGCGAAAGCAAGTAAGAGAGCCGAAACTACATGTTTAAACCGATTTTGCATTAGGTACCCCCAAGTGGGCGTAGCATGTCACGAAACACTAGAGGCAATCAAGCCCGTTGCACACCTTGCGGTGTTCGATACAGCCTGCCTCTCGCGGACGACAAATATGTCGGTCATCACTACTTGGCGGAATCCCTTTACAGGTGACCAGGTGGGGTGCTACTTCCTACTTTTCAGGTGGCCACGGCCAGTCTGATCCTGGAGCTTCGCCCGGTTTTTTCTCAAACTCAACGCCACTAGGAACCGCTTTGATTTTCACAATGGATCGCGAGACCGACTGTATGGAGTTCTTGATCGCGTTAAACGCGCCTTTGCCAGCATCAGCACAGACGGGGCATCGGAATCTTCCACGAAGAGCCCCTGCATCACGCTTTACCGAGATTTGATGGTGTGTCACAACAAGCGTGGAGCCACGAACAAGTGGAATGCTGAGCGATTAGTGTCGGCAGGTGATTCAACATCTCCGCTTTTGCTGCCTAGGGAGGAAAAGGGAAACTCATACCTCCATCGAAGTGCCAAGGGAGCGTGTTGGGACCGAATCGCGGACGAATCGTGCCGGAAGGAACGACGAAGAACGCAAGGACGGATGATTGACACCACCGCCCCTACCAACCATCCTTCTGATTGGTCGGGACTTAGCAAAAACGCGAGGGGGCAAAAGGGGGCAAATAGTCCTGATGAAGCGGTTCGTGCATGAATTCTCAGCGGCGCGGAGTGACACCGGGTCTTGAGGAAAGCCGTCACTAACGCTATCCGACTCACCTGCTGCGTGCCGCACTTGCGCAGCCGTTCCCCTTCCGTATTGCCGGACGGCTCCCGGCTCGCGGCTCGCGGCGATCCTCGCCTCTTCCGCGGTTCAGCGTTACAATCATTCTCACGCGCCGGGGAGGTGCCCATGATGAAGGACTTATCCCGCAGAAAATTCCTGGAACGCGTTGGCCTTACGACCGCTGGAGTTGGCATTTCGCTTTTCCCCGACGTGGTGGAAGCCCATCCCACTATCGCCTCGCTGCCCAAGCGCACACTCGGCCGAACTCATGCGAAAGTTTCGATTCTCGCCTTTGGCTGCGGGAGTCGCTTCCTCATGTACGAAGACGAGGAAAAAGCCATTGCTGCGCTGAATCATGCGATCGATCTTGGCATCACATACCTCGACACCGCTTACGCATATGGCGACGGCAAGAGCGAGAGCCGTGTCGGCAAGGTCATGGCCACGCGCCGCAACGACGTCTGGCTGGCCACAAAAATTCCCGATCGCACGCGCGACGCCTTCCTCCGGCGCCTCGAAGGCAGCCTCACTCGCCTGCAAACCGATCACCTGGACCTCGTACACATCCACAGCCTCGGCCAAGCCGACGATCTCGAAAAAATCGAAGCCCCGGATGGTGCACTCAAGGGCTTGCTGGAAGCTCGCGAGCAGAAACTCACGCGGTTCGTCGGCATGACCAGCCACACAAATGGCGAAGTTCTTGCCACAGCCATTCAGCGACACGATCTCGATTGCGTGCAGATGGCGCTGAATGCATCGCGCAACGGCCGCTTTGAAGAACTCGCGCTTCCTGCCGCCAATGCCAAGAATCTCGGCATTATCGCCATGAAGGTCACCGGCCAGGAATTTCTTCTCGGCAACGCTGCCGGCAAAGCCGACATCGATTCACTGCTGCGCTATTCCATGAGCTTACCCGTAACCACTGCCGTCGTGGGCATGCCCACTCTCGCCATGCTCGAGCGCAACACCACTATCACCAGAAATTTCTCTCCATTAACAAAGGACGAGATGGACCGTCTCCGCCAGCAGCTCACGCCGTCTCGCGATGGCCTCGAGCATCGCCTCTCCGGCCACCTCGACGGCCCCACGGCCGTCCCCGAACTCTTCTGGGTGTAGTTTCTCCTGCGCCAAAGCGCAGCAAAAGCAGAGCGGAATCGAACCCGGGAAGACGGAAAACGCAACAAGCCCGAAACCTATGCGGGCAATTTCCACTCGCGAGGCGTGTCGTAGTTCGACTTCAGAAAATAAGGTAATGTCAGATGGCCCAATCATGGAGGTTGGCCATGTCGACTTTTACCCGGCGTCAATTCAATCGCACCCTGATGGCATCCGTTGGATCGGTTTGGGCGCGCGATGTTGCGGGGAATGCGTCCCAAGCGAACCAACAGCAGACTTGGGCCGGATCTATCACCGACGTTCCGGGGATCAAAGCCGGTCACTACACCGACTCACGGCGGCCCACAGGTTGCACCGCGTTGCTTTTCGAAGGCAAAGCTACCGCAGGCGTCGATTACGACGGCTCCGCGCCCGGCTCGCATTTGGGAGTCCTCCTTCAACCCGTGAGTCCAATTGACACGATCCATGGACTTCTGCTGACCGGTGGTGGACCCATGGGGCTGGCGGCGGTCGCAGGAGCAGTTCGCTACCTCGAGGAGCACAAGACAGGATTCGATTGGGGAATTCCCAACGTTCGTGTCCCGATCGTTGTAGGTGCTGTAATCGACGACTTGGCCTTGGGAGATGCGAGAATTCGTCCGGACGCCGACGCCGCTTACAAAGCCTGCCAGGCAGCCTCCTCGGCGCAACTGGAGGAAGGCAATGTTGGTGTCGGTTCAGGAGCGACGGTCGGGAAGATGCTTAGAAGCAAGGGTTACAACGGAATGAAGTCGGGCGTCGCCACATCCAGCCTTCTGCTTGGGGACATCATTATTGGCGCACTGGTTGTGGCGAATTCGGTCGGCGACATCCTGGACCGTCGCACAGGAAAAATCGTTGCCGGAGCGCTCCGGCATGACGGCAAGGGGTTTGCCAATATTAGCGAAACGCTAAGAAAGCTCGCCGCGAGCGCGGGTTCCTCTAGCTTAAACATCAGCGATGTACCTCTGCGGAGTACAACGCTCGTTGTGGTTGCAACCAATGTGTCTTTCACAAAGACCGAGCTGACCAAGATTGCGATGATGGCTTCAACCGGAGCTGCACGAGCCATCAATCCCTACCACACGAACGGCGACGGTGACTCCACTTTCGCAGTCTCCACCAACAGAATAAGTTCCGACCTCGGAATCTCTGTGATCGGTGCGTTGGCCGCAGATCTCGTTTCCGAAACTGTGGTTCGCGCTGTCACCCACAGCAAGTCTGTCGAAGGTTGGGTGGCCGTTCGCGATTTGCAGTTCTAGCTTCGCGGTGCTGAGAAATATGACGCCGGTTCGTCAGGACACATTTTGCAAGCTGTCACGGCAAACCGAAGCACAGGATATTGGGGCCGACTGCAAGCGCCACAAATTGCTTGCCGCCGGCCATATAGGTCATCGGCGAGGCTTTGTTTATTCCGTTCGTCGGAAAATGCCACAACGCCTTCCCGTCGCGCTCGTCGAGGGCGATTACATCTCCGCTCGGGTCTCCGTAGAAGAGGATGCCTCCGGCCGTGGCCAGCACTCCTGAGTTTCTCTTCCCATCGACAGGGCCGATTTGCGGGGCCTCCCAAACAATCTTTCCGGTTTCAATATCGAATGCCCGGAGGTATTTCTTTCCAGGCTCCTGGGCGGTCTTGCTTTTTTTTGCTCCGCTGGAGGTCAGTTTTGCCTCGCACTTTTCCAGAGCGACAACGTAATAGAGACGCGTAACCGGGCTGAACGCAGTGGCATTCCAATTTGTGCCAACTTCCGGACAGACAAAACCCGCTTCTTTGGCACGCTGTGGACGGCCGTCAGGACCAATACCGCTAGCCCAAGTCGTACGAACGAAGTTCCTAGCCGTCAGAACGCGGCCATCAGTCCGGTCAAGCACGTAGAAAAAGCCGTTCTTGTCGGCGTGTAGCAGGAGTTTTCGATAGCCGCCCTGATACTTCGTGTCAACCAGCACCAGCGGGGCATTTGCGTCCCAGTCGTGGATGTCATGGGGAGTGACCTGGTAATGCCATTTCAACTTGCCGGTATCAGGGTTCAACGCGAGGATGCAATTCGTATAGAGGTTGTCGCCGGACCGGTCGCGATCGTCGGAATCGGGGAAAGGGTTGCCAGTGGACCAATACAGAGTATCCGTCTCTGGATCATAAGAGCCGGTCAGCCAGGTTGAGCCGCCGCCGAATGTGGGTTCTTTGCTTCCCCAGGTCTCAAGAGCTGGTTCCCCTTTGCTTGGAATTGTCCAGAACCGCCACACGCGTTCGCCAGTCGAAGCTTTGTAAGCGGCAACAAATCCACGTATGCCCCAATCAGCCCCGGAAACCCCCGCAATAACCAGATCTTTGACGATAAGCGGTGCCACAGTCGAACCATAGTGCTGAGGTTCATCTGGCATTGCGACTTCCCACATGACATGGCCGGTGGTCCGGTTCAAGGCAATCAGATGCGCATTGTCGGTGACCATGAATACTTTGTCGTCGAGGACAGCCACGCCACGGTTCGTACCCAAAGCCGCGTCTCCAACGAGTTCGCGAGTACGCGGACGCGAATACTCCCAAATCTCGCGGCCTGTGAACGGATCCAGCGCAAAGGCGGCATTTGGTCCCGTCACATACATGATGCCATCCGCAACGATGGGCGTCGTTTCCAGCCCGAAGTAGCGCATGTTCTCAACGAAATAGTTTGTATTGGGAAATGAGTTCTTCCATAAAGGAACCGAGAAGATCCATTTCAGAGTGAGTTGGTGCACATTTGTAGTGTTGATTTGAGTCAGTTCGCTATACCGGTTTCCGCTCAGATTACCGTTGTAGGTCAGCCAGTCGCCTGGCTTCGGATTTGAGATTCTCGCAAACTCGATTCCCGCCACCTTGGACGGCTGAGACTTAGAAACTCGTGCACCGACACCAGTGGGCATGTCCAGATAAGCTACTAAATCCCGCAGTTCTTCTGGGCTGGCTTTGACCGACGGCATTATCGATTGTTTTTCTTCCGTGATTGCTGAGATCTCTCCCTGTTGAATAAGGTGGAACTGTCCGGTTAGATCCTGCAGCCGGATATCAAAATTACTGCGATTCCTCACAAATCCCCGAATGGTGTTTCCATTCCGCAGTTGAGCGGTAGCAAGTTCGTAACCGGGCGCGATTCGCGAATTCGGGTTCACCAGCTTCGCTTGAATTTCGTCGCCCGTCATTTCCCGACCTACGCTTGATAAGTCAGGACCTATCGCCGCTCCGGCGCCGGAAATCATGTGACACGAAGCGCACTGTCCCTTACCAAAGAAAAATGACTCTCCTGCTGTCGCGTCACCGCCGACGGTGCTTTCCGCGGACGGAGCATTCAGGGAGCGTACCAATACAACGAGGGAG
>QHYM01000090.1 GCA_003223295.1 Acidobacteriota bacterium
ACTTCTACAAATACACTCCTCCCCGCCCGCTCGAAGCAATCGAAGCTGATATCAAGGCTATTGAAAAAGATGTTCTGGAGACGCTGCGAGAGGTAGCAGGTTGAATCTCTTGGCCTCGACAGATTTCCCTTCTTCCAAACGGAAGTGGAATCCCTACCCTGCCTACAAAGCTTCAGGTTTAAAGTGGCTCCAAAAAATCCCAGTGTCTTGGGATGTGAAACGACTTAAATTCCTTGTGACTTTTCACGGAGGCGGTACGCCGTCGAAAGACAACTTGTTCTATTGGACTGGAGATATACCTTGGGTTTCACCTAAGGACATGAAGTCGGAATTCGTAACCGACTCTGAGGACCACATAACCGAGGATGCTCTTGCAAGCAGCGCGACCCGGCTTGTTCAGAAGGAATCCGTCCTGATCGTAGTCCGGTCAGGAATTTTGAAACACTCTATACCCGTGGCCATAAATTCTCGGGACGTTGCACTGAATCAGGACATGAAGGCGCTTGTTCCAGCAGCGGCTATAAAGGCTGGCTATCTGAAATATCTTATTGTCGGTCACCAAGACGCTTTACTTGTAGAATGGCGGAAGGCGGGCGCCACAGTTGAAAGCATCGAGCATGATTTGCTCATCAACTCATATTTTCCAGTTCCTTCCACTGCTGAACAGGGCTCCATTGCTAAATTTCTCGACCGCGAGACAGCTAAGATTGATGCGCTGCGGGCGAAGAAGGAGCGCCTAATCGAGCTGCTGGAAGAGAAGCGCGCCGCGCTTATCACTCGTGTAGTCACTAACGGCCTCGATCCGAACGTTCGCATGAAAGATTCCGGTGTGGAATGGCTCGGAAAAATCCCGGCGCATTGGGAAGTAGGACAGTTGCGGCGGTTTTGGTCACTGGCTGACTGCTTGCACAAGACACCTGAGTACGTTGTTGACGGTATCCCGATTGTGAGTACCACAGAGGTCAAACCTGGGCGAATCCGGCTTGATGGTCCACGTAAGGTATCTCAGGCGGATTACGACCATATGACACGCGCCGGTCGCCGACCCCGTCGTGGCGACGTTATCTATAGCCGCAACGCCTCCCTAGGTTCCGGAGCTTACATTGACACCGATGAGCCGTTTTGTATGGGGCAGGATGTCTGCCTAATTACTTCCAGAGACCGGGATCAGCTCTACCTTAGCTATCAACTGAACTCACCCATAGTTTTGGGGCAGATCGAGGCCTTAGCTGTCGGATCGACGTTTGACCGCATTAACGTCGCGCAGATCAAGGAATTCGGGGTTGCATGTCCGCCGCGTGAAGAGCAGAGAGCCATCGCTGATTTCCTTGACCGGGAGAACAGCAAGATTGATGAGCTCACTGCCAAGGTCCGCGAAGGAATCAACAAGCTGAAAGAGTACCGAACCGCGCTCATCTCCGCCGCCGTGACAGGTAAGATCGACGTGCGGGAACAAATCTCGTGAAACCATGGCAAGTTACGTGGAAGTCGAAATCGCGCGCTGACAAAAGAGAAGTAGACATTGGAGATTAGTTTCCCTACCGATAGTGACGGGTTTCTGTCGCAAGAATGTCCATCTTGCGATCAGCCATTCAAGGTGGTTTTTGGCGAAGGAAGTGAAAAACCTATTTCGTTTTGTCCCTATTGTGGATTCGGGGGACGAGGTTGCTGGTGGACGCGAGAGCAAGCCGACTACATGTCGGCTGCGGCGACAAACATCGTACTTGGCCCCGAACTGAAGAAATTGGAGCGAAGCCTTAAAGGTTCTTTTGGCAACCTTTTGAAAATTGATGTGAAATCAAACCTCCCTGATGTTCCAACGGTGCCAATAGATGTTAACGGAGATTTTGAAATTCGTAGTTTTCGATGCTGCAACGAAACGGTTAAGATAGAACCTCACGAGAAAGTCTTTTGTGTGATCTGCGGCCAGGAGGTAGATTTGAAAATGAGCGATTCAAAGAAGGTGTTTCTGAGTCACAAAGGGGTTGACAAAGAGTTCGTCATCGATTTCAAGGACACTCTTGAAATCCTGGGGTACGAACCTTGGATTGACGAAGACGCAATGCCCGCTGGCACACCGCTGGAAAGAGGTCTGCTTAAAGGAATGCATGATTCATGTGGCGTTGTATTTTTCATAACTCCGTCGTTCAAAGATGACGGGTATTTGGAAACCGAAATCAACTACGCAATTCAGGAGAAACGGATAAAAGGTAACAAATTTGCGATCATCACGTTGCAGTTCGCCGATGATAATGGAAACGTTGGAGAGATTCCCGAATTAATAAAGACATATGTGTGGAAGAAACCGAGAACGCATCTACACGCGTTGCGTGAGGTTATACGCGCGCTCCCGATTCAGGTCGGGGCTGTTGATTGGCGCGAAGGAATCGATGACGTGGTCTCACCGCCCAGGATGAAGTCCAAGGCGAGGGAACTATCAAACGAAGCAAAGACCATTCTGCTGGAAGCTTCGGCAGGTGATGGTATGATCATGCACAACAGATATATGGGAGGCGAGCAGATTCAAGCAAACGGCAAGTCACTAATTCCTGAGAATAATCAAAGAACAATAGCTTTGTGGGTCGGGGGGCTTGAGGATCTGATCCGCCGCCGATACATCAAAGACATCGGCCAAAAACGTGAAGTTTTTGAAGTAACGCGAGAAGGATACGAAGCAGCTGACGAAATTGAGGAGGGTAAAAAAGGAGACGCGGGGGTAACAAAAGGGGCCGCGAACCTTTCTTGACACGCCAAGAGATCGAGAAGTTGAAAGAGTACCGCACGGCGCTCATATCCGCCGCCGTGACCGGCAAGATCGACGTCCGGGAAGAGGTCCCAAGAGGAAGTTGACGGCCCGCCGGACTACATGGGAATGGATTAGTCCGTCGCTCGCCAAACTCGCGCGGCTTAACCGGAACGGTTAGGCCGACACAATCTCTGACGAAGCGGAAAGGTCGTGAATTCGAAGAACTCGTTACGATGGTTGGCTGCTGCCTTGCCACTCTCGATAACCAGTGGAACCCGCCCGTGGTCAGATGACAACCGCTGGCGGTTCTGGCAGAATAGATACCAGCGGGGAACAGTTATGAGCAAGATTACATTGTCGATTCCGGACGAGACTCTCTTGGCCCTTAAGGTGAACCCGGACCAATTGGGAGCTGAGCTTCGCCTGGCAGCTGCTGTCAAGCTATACGAACTCGGTCGCATGTCTTCGGGCGCTGCCGCCAAGCTTGCTGGAGTTCCGAGAACAGTGTTTTTGATGCGGCTCGCGGACTATGGCGTGGACACTATCAAGTTGAGCGAAGAGGAGCTTCGACAAGAGACCCGCCTTGCCTGAGATCATCTGCAACACATCCCCTCTGCAGTACCTTCATCAATCGGGCGCCCTGCACGCCCTTCCAGAAAAAGCTCTAGCAGAGTTGGAAATCGCCAAAGCCGCGTGGCTTAAAACAGCGCGCAAAGCAGGCAAGCCGGTTCCTAAACCGCGCTATTGACCGATCATCTACCAAGCCAGTCGCTGATATAAAAAAAGTGATCATCCAGATGGTCGATATCTCCGAGAGAAACTTTGAGCAAGTACTAGAAGCCACACTGTTGACTGGCGGACCGGACGCCTATCCCGGAGGGGAAGGCATCGTTGTCGAACCTCTGGAAGCTTACGAAAATGCGCCCGGCGGATATAGAAGACGAAGGCCGGAAGACTACGACAAAGCGCTTTGCCTTGATCCGAGCATGGTCCTCGATTTCATCTATGCAACGCA
>QHYM01000181.1 GCA_003223295.1 Acidobacteriota bacterium
CGTAGCCTTCCTTTTGGCTGCTCTCCCAGCTAAACCACAATCCGGCGGCGAATTGCGATTCGTCTTACGTTCGGAACCAAAGACCTTCGACCCCATGCTTGTCGATGACGAGACATCTGAAACCATTCGCTATCTGACAGGTGGCGTGCTAATTCGTGTCAACCGAAAGACCCAAGCGCTTGAGCCTGAACTGGCAGTGTCCTGGAAAGTTGCTGAGGGCGGAAAGATGATCACCTTCCGCGTGCGCGAAGGCCTGTCGTGACCGCCTCATGCAAGCTCACGCTTCTACGAACGACCAAAACCAGCGCAAACGTTACTTTGATCAGGTTCAGAAAATCGTCTGGGAGCAGCAGCCTTTTATTTATTTGGTGAACAAAAATGCGCTTGTGGCAATCTCTCCAGGGCTCGCAAATGCTTCGCCGGTGGTGCTGCGCCCTCAAACGTTCTGGAACGTCGAGACTCTTTACTTTTCCAACCAAGGGCGTGGAGCCGGCCAGTAACTCAGGCAACTCCACTGCTTTCGCTCTGCCTTTCGGTCGATTATCCAGACAAGCCGAACGTGTTGCGCAACCTTTCTCAGGACATGTGCCGCAGCGAAACCCTAGGCCTGACCGGACAGAGCGGGTTTGGCAAGGGTAGCCTGGCGCTCGCTATTCACCGTTTGTTGCATCTCGACAGCGGTGAGCAGCGTGGAGAGAGCAGACACTGAATGCGAGGAGAGCTACAGCTGTCTTTTTCCCTTTGTGGAGAGCGGCGCCCTCGCACCGTGCCGGATGTGGAGAACGTTCACAACGTCGTTGCGTTTATCCACCGCGTAGATAATTCTGTAGGTGCTTGGTTTCTTCCCAAAAAGCAGATGGCGAAGTTTCTTACTTTCCGGAATGACTGCACCGCGCTCAGGAAAGCGCTCCAAACTGTAAATCTCGCGGGCCAGATCATTGAACCATGCAAAAGCGGTTTCGGAGGCTTCCGCATCAATGAATTCATAGATGGCCTCCATGTCTCGCAGGGCGCGGTCGGCCAACCTAACGAGGTATGGCATGGTTGCGGCGGAACACCTCCAGAGCTTCACGCGCGGGACGCACACGACCCTTCTTTATGTCTTCGAGGCCTTGCCGGATTCCCTCAAGAGCATCGGCTTGCGCGGCGATGACGAGCAGGCGCTGATAGGCTTCGGCATCCTGCACGACCGCTTCCGCCTTTCCATTGATTGTAAGAACCAGCGGTTGCTTCGTCTTTTTGAGATGCTTCATGAACTTCCCGGGATTGCGCCGGAATGTCGTCATCGCCTGAATGTCTTTTTTGATGTCAAACATAATGACCTCGCACTGCAATGATAGCACCCTTAAAGGTGTCATGAAACGGCCCTGTAACAAACCTTTCCTCCCGCCAGAGGTTCCTATGCGAAACAGACTGAGCCCAGAACGACGCTCGTGTGCGCTGACCTGCTTTGCTGAAGGGACCTGCTTAAAGCCCCCTTCCTTGGAGAGCGAATGATCTACTGCGACGAACTTCTAGCCGTTTGCCAAGCGCATCTTCTGGTTTGGCACTCCAGAAGAAGCGCTGGAGTTCCCATAGCGCTTTCTGACCTACGCGATGACCTACACCTCGGATGAAGGTATTGAAATCCTCAAGATATATTTCAGTGACGATGATTTCAAAGCCGCGCTGGATGACCCCGCGCGTAGGGTCTTCGACCAAAGTTCCTGGACAAAGTGGAATCAACGCTATGGCCGTACCCCCATTCCGCCACTTCCCAAGCGACGGATACCGGGCGTAGGTCCCACCGAAGTGGCAGATTTCTTTCCCGCCAAATCCTGAAGGCTCCACATCACAACAGCAAGCGACCATCTCTATGGATCGTCACGAAAGACGCTCCGGTTCAACCGCGGGTCGATGGACTCTGTGGAAGCATTTGAGAAGTGGGCGGCGAGAATTGCGGGCGCCTCGCGCGCCGACATGAAAAGGGTGTACAAGGAACAGACTGGACGTGACATGTCCGACTATATTCTTGTCCAACAGGCTGACAAGGCTGTTCGTTATAAGCAGCTCCCCCCGCAGAAGATTTTCGGCAGGTCCTGTTGAAACCGGGCAGTTCCCACAATTGGGAACGCTCCAGGGACGGGTGGATCACTATCAATGGCAAACCATCGCGGGGCGAGCCAGACGTGCCTCACTTCTACAGAGCTCGTTTGAATGTCGGGATGGACAGAGCGAGAGTGTCGGAAGCATCGGGTGGTGTGCCAGCCCTGGTCGCGCTGCGAAACCACACCTTTGTACCGGCAAGGAACCCTGCATCCAACGGAAAGGTGCGATCGCCAGCATCAGAAAGACAGTTGCTCGACTTGCGCGATTCGAACGCTCTTCTCAGCACCAACGAACTAGCCAGTCTTATAGGCTTCAAGCCGAAAACTATCCGTCGTTGGGTCTCGCGCAGGCTTTTGAACTACATTCGCGTGGGAAACCAGTTTCGCTTCCGTGTTGCCGCGGTGGAACTGTTCCTCGCCCAGCGTGAGGTGCATCAGTGAAGGCTTCCCGTGAGGCAGGTTGTCCGGCCTCAGTCGATTGTCGCCCTTATTTGAGTTCTCGAATTTGGGGAACAGCAAGTGCGTTTTCAAATGTGATGGAGATGGACGAAGCTTTCCGGACATTGTTCACGAGCGCGGGCCTAAAGCACACGATACATGTTCCGCCGTCATGCCGAACGCTCGGGTACATAACACCGGCCGATCCTCCCTCAAGGAGCTCTCTAGCCAAACGTTGCGATGCTTTGTAGCTGGTTGCATCCAAACAATCTCCAAAGCGTGGGTCGCCGCGAATGTCGTGAAACTCGCCTCGAAAATCCGCTAGGAAATCGACATAGGAAAAAGTCTCTTTTCCATGCCACTTGATTTCTTTTAGTTCCTGTTGTCTGTGATAGGCCACTTCCTGTTCCGAGGTTTCCCGGGAAAATGCGGCGTACCATGCGCCGCGCTCTGGTCCATTGAATCGGTTTCCCAGGGGGCGGGCGTGTGTAAATGCCGCGTTGACGATATGCGAGTACGAAATACCGAACACGAGTTCCCGAACGGAGATACCAGGAAGCAACCCGGCCTCTCCGAGAAGTCGATCGTTTGTGGCTCCCTCCAGCTCGAAGAGGACATTCAAATCGTTGCGATCTTCCGTAAGGCGCGTCAGAACGCTCTCGTCGCGGTCGATATATCGCGAGGGAATGAGGCGATGAGTATCATCGCGAGCAACCTCGGAAACGCGCGGCGGCACCTAACGCCCGCCGCGGCGAGAGTCGAGAAGTTGTCTCACGCGGAGCATAGCGGGCTGGCCGCCTTTCATCATGTAAACAAGAGGGGATTCACCTTCGAACATCGGATTGTCGTTCGGCAACTGCACCCAATGGTCGGCGAGCTTCTTGCTGTACAGAATGTTTAGGGCCTTAAAGATTCCGATCAGAATGGAAATCCTCGTCAGCCTGTCTTGGTCGAGCGTCCCACGCGCCTTTCTTTTCAGCTCGTAAAATGCCCCATTCGACATGCCGCCGAGCAATTGGCGTGCGTCTTCATCTCGCAATTCCCAAAGGTCGCGGATTTTCAGGAACGCTTTCACCGCAGGAGGTCCCAAACGCTTCTGAACATCTTTGCGCGAAAGATCGGCTGGCTTTTCCCACGCAATGCCTGCGCCCAGTTGATTGACGGTTGCCAAGGTGACCTCCCCAAAATCACTCCATATATGGAGCATTATGCATCCATTATTGGATAGAGTCAAATTCCTTTCTTCTTCGGATGCTTACTAGGGATGCCTCATGCGACGGCGGCTCGACGAAGAAATGGTGTGGGAGCAGGGACCATAGAAAACCGGTCCGCCTCATTGATTCGGGAGCGGTGCTCATCGCATTTCGTGTGTCGCTGACAGCGATGGTCCGCTCTTCATAGTCCTTAGGTTTGAAGCCGAATTGTGTTTTGAAGCGAATCGAAATCGTCTTGTCTTTCCAATTGATGTCCATCCACTCGACGACTGCAGCCTCTCCAATGCGGAACCAGTCCCGACGAGAAAACGAGTAAGAGCTTCTTTCATTGAGTTCGCGACCTGAAGGAGTGCCGCGACCTCCTGTTCCGTGTAGGTTGCGTACTTTCTGTTCTTGTTCCGTTTATCGACGTTGATCGGCCAGTCCTTTTCTGCACCCAATCGTCTTTCCCTACATGCTTGCCGATGCCGCGGTCGTTCAAAAAGACCAGCACTTTGAGAAAATAGTTGAACACCAGTACATTTTCATGGTGGCCAGCTTGGCTGCGTCCAGAGCGGGAAAAGATAGTAATTGCACCGGCCAAGTGGTTCGTTGAAGATGAGGCGGGCTCGCGGGATATAGTACCCAAGAGCTGGATTCGGATCTAATGGCAGTCTATCAAAGAGGATGTGCCGAGTGCCGCCAGTAAGTAAGACCCGCGCAGTGTCGGACCCGCAGGCCTTCAGCCTGGAAAGCGTGCTGCAGGACCTGCGATTTGCGGTGCGGCAATTGCGCAAGAACCCGGGGTTTGCGGGAACTGCCATTTTGGTGTTGCGTTCGAGCCCCGGAACAAACTGTGTCGAGAGTTAGACGTAACCATCAGAGCAAGAGCCTACCGCAGGCGGAAAGAGGCGGGCAGGCTTCGGTGGCCTTGGTCTTTCTGTGGTGGTTAAATCGATCAGAGTTGGATCACGGAAAGACCGGGAATCAATCGAAAGTGGCGGACGTTCAGAGTTGCGACAGAATAGCCAAGATGCAACGCTGTGGTGCCAATCAGCAGATCTTCGA
>QHYM01000182.1 GCA_003223295.1 Acidobacteriota bacterium
GCCGAGTTCCGGCGTTTTTCGGATTGTTCCCTGTTAAGAAAAATTTTCTTGTGATCGCCGCTTAGGCCGTGAATCCACATCGCAGAGCCGTGTGAGAAGAATGCGTCATCCTTCTTGATCGAGATGGCGACTGAGATGGGAGACGCTTTGCCTTCCCAACTATATCGGAGGAGGGAAGAGTAGTGATGTGATCGAAGCCGGAGTTCGCTGAGTTTTGTGCGGGTGAGTAACATTTGAACGAAGGTGTACGAGGTCATGCTAGGGGGCAGATTCCATTCGTGGTTCTTTTCCACAAAGAGATGCTCTACGTCTGATCGCGCAAAAACCCGGTCTGGGTTGGTTTCAAAATATTGGGTCACCAGATCGGTGTGGATTTTGGATTCAGGCATCGTGAGCTCGGAAGCTCAGCAACTACGCCTTGGTATATATACCAAGGCGTAGTTGCTTGTAATTTAGCTTATATTCTGTCCTGCAGACACATACGTCTTTTAGGGAGATATAATGGCTGTAGTTAAAGACACATTCTGTACAGATGTGTCTTTTAATGGGAATATGATATGATAGAGGACGTGGGTTAAATGTGGATATCGCAGGGCGGATCGCGAAATACGAAGATAGAGGCTTTACACGAGAAAGGGCTGAAGTCAACGTCCTAATGGAAGTCGCAGCTTTCGCGATTTTCAGAGATTTCCCGGACGCCTTTGTCCTTTTTGGAGGAGCCACGCTGGTGTTGTATCACGACAGCGTGCGACATTCGGCAGACCTAGACTTATTGTTCCGTGCGTCTCAGCCGCCGTCGCGAGAACAGATAGTCGCTTCCTTGGAGCGGGAGCTCACACCGTTAAGCCAGATCATGGAGATGGGCTCCCTTCATTTCGAAATCGACAACTCGGTCAATCGCGAAGGAAGGATTTTTGTAACTACCAACACTGGCCGACGACTATTTCGCGTCGATCTAACCCGGTTGGGTTCCGCAATCGAAAGCGAAATTGAAGATCATCCAATCGACGGAGAAGCGGGCATTTCGGCGGTCATAAAGTCGGCTACGAAGGAACTCCTCCTTCTTCAAAAGGCAGAGGCATTCTTATTGCGACGGACTGTCAAAGCGAGAGACGCCTATGACACTCATCTGCTAAGGGGCCTTGGCGCGACGCTCGGTGCAAACCTGCGAGCTCATCTGCAAGATACCGTGCTCGCAAATGAAATTGGTCCCGACACGATCTCGAATCGCATAGAACGAATTGACGTGAACCTTTGCCGCTTGGAACTCAAACCTATACTGCCGCCCGATGTTTACTCCGCGCTTGAGGATGTGGGATTCGAGCCTCTGAGAGTCGCGCTTAAGGAGTTGTATGAAGAATGGCTATAAAGAACACAACAATGAAACCCCTGGATTGGCCAAAGGTTCTCACAAGCGAAGCCCGGCTGACGGACGTCATCCTCGCGGATGAAATAGCCGCCAAATACAAGTTGCCTGTTGCTTCTGTTTGGAAAGCATTATCGCGATTGGCGGATCGTGGTTTAGTGAGTCGAGTGGCCAAGGGAGTCTATGTAAACAGATTGGTCCGTGACAGCGCGGCGGAGGACTTCATAAGAGTCCTCAGACCACCCTCATATGTTTCCCTAGAATCTGCCCTTAGCCACTGGGGTTTGAGTACACAGAGTCCCGTGGCCCTCACATGCGTGACCACCGGTAAACCTAAGGAATACCGAACACAAGAGTTCTCAATCACGTTTCGAACGATTTCAAAACGGCTTTTTTGGGGCTTCGTCGAAAAGCAGACGCGTTATTCGAAATACGCCATTGCCGAACCAGAAAAGGCATTGCTGGATTGGATTTATCTTTGCTTGCAAACGGGAGTCACGCCTAGCCTCGATGAGATCGAATTCAAGTTTGTCGATAAGCAAAAACTTATCAAATATGCGGGCAAATATCCGGGTACGGTTCGAAACGTACTCACGCACTCACTTGCCTTCGAACATTTTGCAGCTTGAACTACCATCTCCAGTCGTTTACAAGTTTGGTAGCCGGGGCCAGCCCAACCAGATAGCGATGAAACCACAGAACGAAACGACCTCGACAGATTGGGTAAGATTTTTTCTCCCCTTATATCTCTTTCCGGTGCCAAACTGTGAATCGTCAAGGCGTCTACGACAGACAGCGGCTCTACGAACAAGTGTGGAGTCAGCCCGTTACAAAGATCGCTCCGTCCTATGGCATTTCAGACGTGGCTTTGGCAAAGATCTGCAGAAAACTCAAAGTTCCACTGCCGGGACGCGGCTATTGGGCTAAACGCGCTCACGGACACTCGGTCAAGTGTGCGCCGCTTCCCCAGCTTTCAAATATTCCAGTCATCATAAGAAGGAGGACCATGGAGAAGCCTGTGGCATCGACGGAGGAAGAGAAGGGGCCAGAGCTGATTCGGATAGAGCAATTGGAAAAGCTTCCCCCTGACTTCGTATCGATGCGTGGCGCGGATAATCAACTGATTGTCAAAGCAGGCAAAATCCTCAGAACTGCCCGCACTGACGATAGGCACATTTTGCGTGCTCCATGGAAGGAAGCTTGTCTTGATATCCGCGTTTCAAAGGAGAGCCTTCCCCGAGCTCTTCGCATTATGGGAAATTTGATCGGCCTCCTCGAAATGGAGCGTCTGACCGTGACCTTGGACTCGGCCAAAAGCGAATCAACCGTAGTTACTGCGTTTGGCGAACAAATTCAATTTGGCCTGATCGAAAAAGTTCGTCGATTTGAATTGCCGGCAGCCCCACCGCGCTCGACACAGCATGCCCGCACCCTCACTTTCGCCGACAAGCCCATAGACTTCTTACCTACTGGAGAGCTTTCAGTCCAAATTTGGAGTTATTGCAGCGAACCGCACAGGAAAGTCTGGCGGGACGGAAAGCGCGGCCAGCTTGAATCGCTGCTCCCAATGCGTCGCGGGGTTCATGCGGATTGGCCTGGCGCTTCGGAGACGCACGGAGGAGCTTAGGAGAGAGGAGCTAGAGCACCAGAGACGACTCGATGAATTCAATGAACTCAAGCAACAAATTGAAGCCGAGGAGGCTCGCGTCAAGCAATTGGAAGCCGCCGCGAACAACTGGAAGCGAGGGCAGCTCATCCGGGAGTACGTCAGGGCAGTCGAGACCAGCGCCACCTAGCGTGGAGAGAAGACAGATTCCAGCAGTGAAACTCGCCGATGGAAAACCGACCGCGAGGACGCCCGACTTATGCTGAAGTTGAATGGGCAACACAACAGGCGGACCGAGTGGACCCAATCGCGACCACCACTACTTCAATTCTTGACAAGAAGGCCGAGCTAGCACGCTTACACAAGGTGATAAATCCCTGGGATCTGTAAGTCCGCTATGCAACTAGGGGCGTAGGCGTTTTTGACCTCGCAGAATGATATTCAAGATTGAAGAGCGCAGCGGTCTGAGCAGGACCAGTAATGCCTGAAGCTGTTCAAGAATGGGTCAAAGCCTTTGGCCAATGGCTCTACGACAGGAGTGGCGGCTGGACGTTCGATCAGCCTGTTCCCCAAACGTTATACAAATACTAACGGCTCGAGCGCGCCCATGTGCTGCGGGACTGCTCCGTACGGTTCAGTCAGCGCACTGTCTTCGAGGATGACTTCGGCGCAGCTCGCGGCCCAATCCGTTTCAAGCTTGTGCGGCGGGACGGAAAGTGGGATAAACAGAATCGTAGCTCATTGGAGCTCTGTCCTCCGGCGTTGACCCGACAAGATCTCGGCCGGAAGCGGAGCTCCTTCCTCCTGAAGCAAAAAATCCAACTGGAAGAGA
>QHYM01000183.1 GCA_003223295.1 Acidobacteriota bacterium
GTCTTCGCGAACACCCGCAGCATGTCCTGTGCCGGTCCAGATCTATTCTCGGAAAAAAGTAGTTGCGACTACTACCGTCGTATTTGCCGGTGCGAAGGCAACAGCGCTTGAAACCTCCGTCCGGAGCCGCACGGGCACAGATCATTCCTGCCGAGTTTTTCAACGAGTTCTTTCTCGCCGTGGACGATTTGCAGCCCGCGCTTCACTTTGGTTTCGGATGGATAGCCCTTCCGGCGCTTACTGCTGCGCTCGAAAGCAGTGTTGTTCGTTTACCTGTTCGTTTCGCATGACAGCCTCCTGTTTCATTCAAAGTTGAAAACGCATCCGTTGCGCCCTTCTGTGAAAGAGAAGAGCGCAACGTTGCTCACTCTTTATCGGTCGAGTCAGAAGCGGCGGAGATGATCTCCGCATCATCCCCTTCGATCTCCCGGAACTGCTTGGCCGTGACGAAGCCGATGGTTCGGCCAGCCTTTTTGGTCAGCAGGACCCAGGCGATCTTCTCCATGTCGCATTTGCTCGGAAGGCGCTTGTCATCATAAGAGCTGCATTGACTCACCGGAAATTGCACCGGTGGGTCATACATGAGGAATCGACAGCGGATCTCCTCCTGTGAGACTCCGAATCCCTTCACGATATGAGCCCAGCGACATGTCACACACAAGGTTTCGGCCCCTTGCGGGGTTCCGCCCTTGATTCTGATAGTGACCATGACTTTTCTCTTTTTCTAAGAAGCGCGCCAGCGCTTCGTGTTGCGCTCCTGTGGAGACACAGTTCTGCGCCTCACAAAGAGCAGTGATTCGCGCGAGCGCATGCTTATGCGCTTTGCGCGACAATGTGGCATACACGTGACCGCTTAGGGTCGAAATAATTTAGAACGTTTGCCAGAAGAGAAGTGGGCTAGCTGAAAAGAGCAGACGACGCCCATTCGCTGCCCCGATAATCTCGCTCCGGCAACGCCGCAAAACGGCCTATATGAATCAACCGCTGCATGGGTCGTAGTCCTTCCTTAGGATTCCCGTAGAATGCGACGAAGAGCGCGCTTTGTTAAGGAAAAACCATTGAACAGCTGTCAGCGGAACTTGAATGGTTGAATCTTCAAGGCGAACGGTGTTATTGGTCACCGCATTATGACTCAACGACCTCGAACACCAAACATGGACGCGCAACGAGCGGCGATGAAGAAGCTTGGTTTTTTGGCGGGCAAATGGGTGGGAGAGGCCCGCCTGCTGCGTGGACCAGGGGAACCGCTCGTGCTAGTGCAGACGGAGGAAGCCCAATTCAAGCTGGATGGACTGATCCTGGAAATCGAGGGAATCGGGCGAACCAAGTCCGACAACAAGGCCGTTCTCCAAGCTCTTGGGATTATCTCCTTCGACGACGAGATGGGCACATATCACATGCGCGCATTCAACGATGGCCGCTTCCTCGAAACGGACGTCAAACTCCATGAAGATGGGAAGGGGCTAACATGGGGCTTTGCGCTAGGGCCAATCAGAACCAGTTCCGTTTTGCGGATCAACGAGAAAGACGAGTGGACCGAACTTGCCGAGATCACCATCGATTCCCAGCCAGCTAGAAAACTGCTGGAGTTAACGGTCAGGCGACAGGAATAACGAGAACGACCGAAGTTTGGAGCTGCAAGGCCCCGCGTCGCACGCGCCTTAGAACACGCGCCCGAGCTGAAAAAACCACTTGCGGTGGCCGGAGTCGCCCACGCTGCCGCCGACGAAGAACGGGCCCACGGCGGTTTCTGCCAGGAATCCTGCCGTCACATCGTTCGGAAGGTTGCTATCGGCGGTTACGCCATACATCTTGCCAATTTCATAGGAGCCAACCACGTAGACTTTTTTCCCAAGAAACGGCGGGAGCGTGAGCAAATCATGCATGTAGCCCGCGCGGACCAAATAGAACTGGTTACCGTGGAATTCGTTCTGGCCGTAGGCGCTCAAGCGCAAAGGCCCTCCCAGAAAGAATTGCGGGATCCCTGTGCTCGTCGCACCAAACGTCGTGCCTCCTTCGGTCTCGAGAAACACCGAGGCGGCGTGCGCGACTGGCTGGAAGTATCCCAGCTTCAGGTCCATCGAAGGGAAGCCCTCCGTGACGCCCGGGCTGTGATCCGTCCAGTGGAAATTCGATTCCAAACTGACGCCGCGGCGGGGAATGACCGGATCATCCGTAGCGTCCAGGAGGTAATGTAACCGTGCCCGCCCCACGCCCCCTTCCACGGCCGGAATTTGCGCTGTTCCCAGCCGCAGCTTGGTGTTCAGCGAGCCCACTTCGTAGCCGAAGCGCAATTCGCTGAAGCGTCCGAAGCCGTATCCGACGTCAGCCCCAATGTCGGTGCGGTAGATGCGGTAATCGGCCAGCGGGTCATTCTTCGCGTAGATCTGAAATGTGGTGTCGCTGGCGTCCGCATGCGGCGCAAAAAACCATCGGCTGTCCGCAGTAAACGGCCGGTACAGCTCGGTCTGAATGCCATAGGTGTTTCCGATCAGCAGGTCGGTGCGCCACTCCGAGCGAAACCCGCCGATGTCCATGAACGTGAAGCGCGTTCCCATGGTGAAATCCACGTTACCGCTTTGCGAGCCGTCCACCTCAAACGCCGGCTGGAACATTGGCGGCGCGTCGTTTTTTTCGACGACCCGCACCAGCAGCCCGGGCTTTCCATCTTGCACGGTAAGCCAATAGCCCGCCGAGTCGTAACGGCCAACGCCGGTCATGCGCGTCAGCACGTCTTCGAGTTTCGACGTTTCTAGAGGCGCATCCACGAACGATTTGAAATAACGCGCCGCATAGGCTTCTCCCTTGGTGCTGGCGCCTTCGATCTTGACGAACTGTGGTGTGGGAAGCTCGGTACGCTTCCGCGCCTTTCGTGCTTGCTGATATGCATCCCAGTCGGCATTTCCAAGGGCAAACGCTTCGAGCAGGCGCGATCTCGTCTGGGCCGCTTCGTAGCCGCGCTGCATGATCGGTTCGCTTTTTGCATAATCCACGGTGGTGAATTCACCCAGCGGCACGGAAACGATGGAATCCGCCTGCTCCAGGCTGCGTAGTTGGTTTTCCCTCAGCATCGCGTTCAGGGAGTGGTTCAGGACGCTGAAGGCCGACCGAATGTCCTTGGCTTCGACCGGTGCAGGCTCAAGATGTACGGCGATAACGACTTCCGCGCCCATTTGCCGGACGACGTCGGTGGGCAGGTTGTCCAACAGCCCGCCATCCACATAAACCGCCTTTCCTTCGCGCACGGGTGAAAACGCTCCCGGAATGGACATTGTGGATCGCAACGCCACGGCCAGCGATCCGTCTTGGAACACGTGCGATTGTCCGCTGACCAGGTCGGCAGCCACGCAGCGAAACGGCACGGGCATGTCATCGAACGAAGAAATTCCGAAATAAGGAAGGGTGACGCGGTCAATCAGAAGCCCGATTTGATGGCCGGCGATGAGTCCCTCGGGCGCTGACAAACCGTTGCGCAAACCAAAAATCAGCGAATTGGGATAGGCGCGCTGGTCCTCCTTTCGGCGGTAGGAGAGATCTTCGTAGGGTGTGCGGTCGCCCAGAATTTTCCGCCAATCGAGGCCTTCAATGAGCTTCTGCATTTCTTCCGGCGTCATCCCTGTTGCGTAGAAGCCGCCCACGAGGCCGCCCATGCTGGTTCCCGCAACGTAATCCACGGGAATGTGGTGTTCCTCAAACCATTTCAGCACGCCGATGTGCGCGAGGCCCA
>QHYM01000184.1 GCA_003223295.1 Acidobacteriota bacterium
CAATCGCTCAGGAAGCCGCTCGTTCCCGTCAATCATCTGGAAGGTCACGTCCATGCGGTTTTTCTCGAAGCGTACAAGGCCGGGCGCGCACCCAAGCTGCCCGCGGTCTGCCTGATTGTCTCCGGCGGCCACACGGTTTTGTACGAAGTAAGCACCGAGGATTCCGGTTTGCCGGATTCGAGCGCAATCTTTCGTTACCGCAAGCTGGGGCAGACACGCGATGACGCGGCGGGCGAGGCTTACGACAAAGTCGCGAAGCTGCTCGCACTCGGATACCCCGGCGGGCCGATTCTCGACAGGTTAGCGGCGGCTGCGGAGGGAGCGCCCGCGCCGGTGAGATTTGGTCCGACGAAGACGCGTGGCAATCCGTTGGACTTCAGCTTCAGCGGCCTGAAAACCGCGGTGCTCTATCATTTGCGCGAGCATGCGCAATACGCTGCGGAGATTGGCAATCGCGAAGAGGCCCTCGCGCGCGGCGAACGAAAATTCGAACAGTTGCTCCCGTTGTGCAGCTCAACCACGCTGGGTTTGGTTCGCGAATTTCAAAATGCCGTGGTGCGCGATTTAGTCGACCGAACGATGGCCGCCGCGGAAGAGCTCGATGTCGAGAGCATACTGGTCTCCGGCGGTGTAGCGGCCAACAGCCAATTGCGCACCACATTTGAACAGCGTGCAAAGTCTGCCGGTGTGGAAGTGTTCTTTCCAAGCCGCGCGCTCTCGACCGATAATGCGGCCATGATCGCTGCCGCCGCGTACTCGCGCTTTCGCGCTGGCTGTCTTGCCGATCTTACGTTGAACGCGGACCCCAGCCTTACGCTCGCCTAAAAAATGAACGGGGGAAATGGCCTCATGAAAATCGCAAAATGCTTCTTCTTGACGACAATTCTAGCGTTCGGCGTCTCTTTCGCGAACACATCCCGAGCACGGACGGCGCGGTGGACCGAGCAAAAGGCCAATGCCTGGTACGCGCAACAGCCGTGGCTCGTCGGAAGTAACTACAACTCGCGCTCAGCCATCAACGAATTGGAAATGTGGCAGGAGGCGACCTTCAGTCCAGACCAAATCGATCAGGAATTGGGCTGGGCCGAATCCCTGGGCATGAACACCATGCGCGTGTTCCTGCACGATTTGCTCTGGCAACAGGACGCCGACGGTTTTAAAAAGCGCATCGACCAGTTCCTGACGATTGCGGCCAAGCATCACATTCGTCCGTTGTTTGTGCTCTTCGATTCCTGCTGGGATCCCTTGCCGCATCTGGGCCCGCAGCATCCTCCGATTCCCGGAGTTCACAATTCCGGCTGGGTGCAGAGTCCGGGCGCAGTGGCGCTGGCGGATCCCAAACAGTATCCGCGCTTAAAAGCTTACGTGGAGGGAGTTGTGGGTGCCTTTGCAAAGGACGACCGCATTCTTGGCTGGGACATCTGGAATGAGCCCGGCGCGAACAACATGGGCAGCTACGCGAAAGAGGAGCTGAAGGACAAGAGCGCGCGTGTGTTAGTGCTCTTACCACAAGCGTTCGAATGGGCGCGCGAGGCCAATCCGACGCAGCCGCTCACCAGTGGAGTTTGCTGTGTAGACCAGGCGCCGGATGCGTCCAAACTTGGCAAGCTCGAGCTGATGCAATTGCGCGAGTCCGATATCGTCACCTTTCACAATTACAGTTGGCCCGAATACTTCAGGCGCGAAATCGGCTGGCTGAAGAAGTACAACCGGCCGGTCATCTGCACGGAATTCATGGCACGCTCCGTCGGCAGCACGTTTGACACGATTCTTCCTATTGCCAAAGAAGAGAAAGTAGGCGCGATCAACTGGGGGTTCGTCGTGGGCAAGACGCAGACGAACTTGCCTTGGGAATCTTGGGAGCACCCATATATCCGCAATCAGCCGCCGGTGTGGTTCCACGAAGTACTGCATTCTGACGGGAAGCCGTATCGCCAGGAGGAAGCGGATTTGATCCGCCGCCTCACGGGAAAGCAGTAGAAGCAAGGGCGAACCTTTTGACCTGCCTGGTCGTGCCTTTTCGAACCTGGCGTGGAGTATACTTTCGCGCGCATGACCACACCTTCCGCTGACAAACCACGATTTCAATACGCGAGCGACCAGTCGCTGCTGATTTATTTTGGGCAGCAAATCACAATCCATGCGCATGAGCAGGTTCGCCGATTGCTGTGCTTGCTTGAGTCAGAGCCCATTGCCGGGATACTGAACCTGCATCCCGCGTACTGCTCGGTCTTGGTGAAGTTTGATCCGCTGAAGTGGCGGCACGAGGATCTGGAAAAAGAGTTGCGCAAATATCTGGGACGGCTGGACAACGTGAAGTTACCCGCGCCGCGGCAAGTGGAGGTTCCGGTTTGCTACGGCGGAGAGTTTGGACCTGACCTCGAGGACGTTGCTTCGGTGCATGGGATGACGCCGGGGCGAGTCGTCGAACTTCACACCTCGGCCACCTATCTCGTCTTCTTCTTGGGATTTGTGCCGGGATTTGCCTATCTCGGTGAATTGCCCGAGGAGTTGGTGACCCCGCGCCTGCCCACGCCGCGCAAAAAAGTGCCGGCGGGAAGTGTGGGAATCGCGGGCAATCAAACCGGCGTCTACCCGTTCGAAACGCCCGGCGGCTGGAGATTGCTCGGGCGCACGCCCTTGTCGATATTTCGCACAGAGCGCAAAGATTTGAGCCTCTTGTCCATTGGCGACCGCGTGCGATTCGTGACGGTTTCGCGGGAGCGCTTTGCGGCGCTGGAGCAGGCATGAGCGCCATTGAAGTGCTTGCGCCGGGGTTGCTCACGACGGTGCAGGATCTGGGGCGAGAGGGTTTTGGGGCGCTAGGGGTTTCGCCATCCGGCGCGGCGGACCCGGTTGCGCTGCGAATCGGGAACCGTTTGGTGAGGAACGCCGAGGGCGCTGCCGGACTCGAAATGACGCTGCTTGGCGGAACGTTCATGTTTCAGGACGGCGAGGTGGCTGCGCTTACGGGCTCGGATTTTGGCGCGGCGCTGGATGGCGTGGCTATTCCAACCTGGACTTCCTTCGACGTGAAACCGGGGCAGACACTGCGGCTGGGGCCGACGCGTTCGGGCGCACGTTGCTACTTATGCATCCATGGGGGCATTGAGGTGAAGCCGTTTTTGGGCAGTGCCTCGACGCACCTTCTCAGCGGGCTTGGCGGCCACGAAGGCAGAGCGCTCCGCAAAGGCGATGTGCTGAAGATTGGTGGAGGAACGGGCATTCTTGGCCGTTCTTTTTCTCTAAGCAGTGCCTGCGATTCGAATCGCAGCCGCTGCCAAAAGGTTGCGGCCCAAGAGCTGAAACGGCTTGCCCCGCGCAAAGTCTTGCGCGTGACTCCAGGACCGCAGAGCGATTGGTTTCCGAAAGTTGCGCAAAATGTCTTTTATAGCGGCACGTATCGTGTCTCCGAGGAGTCCAATCGTATGGGGCTGCGCTTGGAAGGAGCGACGCTTTCCGAGGGTGCGCACGGAGAGATGATCAGCGAAGGGGTTTCACTGGGCGCGGTACAAATTGCCGCGGGGGGATTACCTATCATTTTGTTTGTGGAGCAACAGACTACCGGCGGTTATGCGAAGATTGCGAACGTGATTTCGGTGGACTTGAGCAGCTTGGGCCAGCTTCGTCCGCGCGATGAGATTCGCTTCGAGCTTGTAAGTTTCGAAGCCGCGCGAAAGCTCTTAAGCAAGCAGGAAGAGTTGCTGGCCGCGCAGGACCTGATTGTGGAAGGCAAAAT
>QHYM01000081.1 GCA_003223295.1 Acidobacteriota bacterium
TCTCGGGCGATCCCGAAAAAGGCATGGCTGGGCGCACCGCCCAGGCAGTGATCGACGTGCTGGAAGGGAATTACGGCGGCGACCCGACCCGGATGCCGTATGTTGTGAATAAGGAAGCGTTCGGCCTTGCGGCGTCGTGACTCGTCAAAAGGTTGAATCGTTACAGCGGGCCGACCATGCGACGAGTGCACTCCACCGGGGTGGCGTCCCCGGCACGCATTTGTCGTGACATTGTTAAGTTTGCGAAGCAGAGGGCAAACGGCGACAAGCGCGAGCTCGACATCTTTGCTCAGCCGCGAAAGCATTACTCACAGTAATATGTGACGAGTGACAAGCTGCGTGCCGTCCTCGTACAGTTCGCCGAATGGAGAATCGGTTCCTGCCGACGGCGCCGTGCTAAAAGGGTAACTTGATGCCGCAGGCGCGAATTGCGCACCAAGCGCGCCACGCCTCAAAGGCACAGAATAGGCCGACCAGAATAAAGATCGCGCCGAGCACAGGTGCTTGCGTCACCAGATAGACACCGCCAAGGAGGAAAATCACGGCGATGCCGCCGCGGGCCGCGCGTCCTGTGTTGTCGATATTCGGTTGCATTTCAAGAAACATACGCGGTTTTTGACGTACCTGGCAAAATTTCAGAATCAGAAGTCACAAATCGGAAGTCAGGGGACCCGCCAGTAGAGGACAGAGAAGAACAAAATGACGAAGCGCGTCTTCGAAAGTCAAGGCGTCAGATGTCAGATGTCAGATGTCAGAGGTCGGAGGAAAAAATGACGAAGCACCAGCCTTCGCCAAGCCGCCTTCACTGAGAGTTACGGCGAGCTAAGCGCTACGGCTCGGCAAGCGAATGGAGCGCTCTTGCTCCTGCGCCGCCGTGGCGAGTGGTACGTGAACGCTTTCGGAGTCGCCCAAATCATCGTAATCGCTAAGATGGAGCGGTGAGGCGTCCAGCGCGACGAAAACGCAAACTGCGATCAGCTCAGAAGCAGTTTCATCACAGCGTGTACGTGATTCTGCTTTCGGGTGGGGCGCTGAAGGACTTGTCGATCAGGCGGCTGAATCCCGCACGGGATCCGACGAAGCCGTGTGTGTATGTCGGGATGACTGGGCTGCCGATCGATCACCGATTTGAAAATCACAAGAACGGATATAAGGCGGCGCGACTTGTTAGGAAATATGGTGTTCGGTTGATGCCGGAGTTGTTCGCTCATCTTAATCCGATGCCGTTTGAGGCGGCAGCCCAAATGGAGAAGGATCTGGCCGAGGATTTGCGCAACGAAGGTTACACCGTTACCGGAGGAACCTAGAATTGCGGATAAGCACTGCGCCAGTTGGGGCCGATCTAACGAATGTGACAATCACCGCGGTGACGCGCTTTCGCTCGGTGTCGGCGTAGGTCGTGAATGTCGACCGGTTTTCTTTAAATGCTTGCGCGTATTTTGCGATTCTTTTTCTGCGCTGGAAGCGTTCAGGCGTCGCGCCGTCGTTGTCGTGGTGATGTTCTGTTCAGTACCAGCACTGTTAGGTTGCTCGGTATTTACAGGTCGAACGTCGGGACCAGTTCCAGTCATGACGCCGCCACTTCCAATTCCCCGACCGCTGCCGTCGGTCACTCCGGTTGTGCCAGCGCCGCTGATTTGTGCGTCGGCGACCAGCCACGTTACAGTCAGGGCCAACACAATGATTATGCTAGTACGAACAGGATTCGGTGGGTTCATTGCGGTCGTTCGAGGTTGGTTGCAGGCGAAGCCGCACTATGCCGGAGAGGGCGGCGCACGCCTATATTTGATGATCGCATGAGCGAAAGGTTTTGCGTGTTGATTTACCGATGTCGGACTCTCGCGGTTATCGGTTAAGTGCTAATAGGTATTGGGCAGCGACGCACGTTTTGATTATCGCTCGATGGTGGAAAGGATATCGGACCTGATCGACGGCGCGCGTCAGCCGCCTTCGCGTGAGCCTACGGCGCTCCAAGGATTTTGAACGACAATCTTGGCGGCCCTCTGTAGGTTGCCACTATGACAAAACTCATTGCGTTAGTGGTGGCGGGACTCTTTGCGACAGGCACGATGTTCGGGGGCGAACACGGCGACTGCACAAAGAAAGTCGGAAACGAAGCGAAGGCGCCGTGTCAGGTTTCATTCGCCAGTCTCAACCTGACTCCGGAGCAGAAGCCGAAGATGGACGCGGTTAGGGCAGAGCATGAGAAAGCTGGTTGCTCCGAAGCGAGCGAAGCTAAGTACATGGAAGAGGCAAAAGGAATCCTGACCAAGGAGCAGTACGCGAAGTTCAAAGCCGAATGCAAGAAAGGCGAGAAAGATAAGGCGCAGACCTAATCGCCGATCTCCAGTCAGATCAAAGCTTCGCGCCGAGAGCATTCTCGGCGCGTTCCGCGTACCGATTCAAGTCAGATGTCAGATGACGGACGGTCGGCTCCCGCCACTCCCCAAGTGATGAGTGACTGGTGAAAGCTGATTAGTGGAAGACGGAGCAGGACGGACGCCTTTGTTAAGCCGCCTTTGCTAAAGCTACGGCGAGCCAAGAACTACGGCGCGCCAAGGAGGAGCAAACACCGAACACCGAACGCCGAACATCGACTGCAGCAGGGAGCCGGAAGCGGCAAGCGAGGAAATGTTTCCCAGGAAGAGTGGCATGTGATTGGATCGTTGAACCATGGCCAGGCAATTTCAACCGGTGCGATTCTTTGTGATGATGGGAGTGCTGGCATTTTTTGTCTGTGGCGTGACCGCATTCTACACCCAGCGCGCGGCGCACGGAAGAACGCCCGAAGAGCGTGCGGCTTACGCAATCGGACTAAAGGCGGGAGAGGAGGCGGCATCCGATGCAAAGTTGCCCAGCGCGGCCGACTTGAACATGATGGCTCAAAACTATTTCAAGCGGCAAGGGGCGGGCGAACAGGGAAATTGGAATCTTGCCTTCGAAAACGGTTACACGGAGGGATTCAAGAAGAGGCATCGTGCGCCCTGAGCGCCTGAAGTCCGATTGTGGCTAGCAAAAGTTCTCGCCGGACCAGCTTCCCTCAAGAGCCATTTCTGAAATGCTGAAACGCGGAAAGCTGAAACGCTGAAATTTAGACCCCCGCCGCCTGCTCGCGAACGCTTTCGGATTCGCGCAATTCGCGGAAATTGTTGATGACCTTTGCCAAGATTCCCGACAACAATAGCTCGACGCTGCCGTGAATCCGCCGCCGTTACCCGTTCGAAAACGATTCCCTTGGATCTTTTATTGGATCGTCCTCGCCCTCATCGCTATGGTGGCATTCGCGCCGGTGGGCTCTGTCGTGGCATGCGGTTTGATTGCCAATGCGCATGGCTGCCGGGTTGACGAAGGGTCGGTGCATCCTTGCGTGATCGGCGGCAAAGATTATGGGCAACTGCTTTATACCCTCGGCGTGATGGGCTGGCTTATGCTCATCACCCTTCCCGCCGGCGCGTTGGCTTTCGCGACGTGGCTGATCGTGCTTGTTCTTCATCGAAGCGCATGGCGCAGGCGCACCGCCAACCCGGCGCGACAAGGCCAGGAGCAGGGACAATCGAGAAAGTGAATAGTGAATAGTGATAAGTGATAGAAGCGGCGAGCCGGCAGAGTGAGCCGGAGTCGGAAGCGGGATTGTTCAACTCCCAGTACTCATAATAGACGTGACACAGCGTCCGCGGGCTAGGGTTTCACGATCTCGTGCAAGCATGGGCACGTGTTAAGCTATCAGTTCATGAATTATGTCGCAGAGACAGCTTTTTGTCGCGACTGACCTGGCTTCCGCCCTGAGTCTCGCCTCTACCGTCGAGTTCGATCTTTTGCTTAGTGACCTTGCCTTGCCTGATGGCAACGGATGGGAATTGCTGAAACGCTTAAGTGCGGAGCGACATATTCGCGCCATCGCATTCAGTGCCCACAATTCACCTGCCGACCTGCAACGAAGTGCGGAGGCCGGCTTCATCGAACATCTACCAAAGCCGCTGTCCCCGGAGAAACTCTGCGCTGCGATCGAACGAGCTGCCATGCCTGCGTAGTCAACTCGAAGAAGGTTGAGAGTTGATAGGGATGTTGAGAGAACAAAAGGCGGAGACAGCGCCAGTTGAAAGCTGAAACACGGAAACGCTGAAAAGCTGAGCATCGAGGAGTCTACGCGTTCGATAAGGAAGAGGGGCGGCGGCCGGAAACGTATTGGATCATCCAAGGAAATGCAGAAGATGGAGAGGAACGCCTCACGTCTTTGATTGCAGGGCGACGCGACGGGGCTAGCGTCCGCTGTGGTCGTTCGATTGTTTTGTATTTGCGGAGTACTCCTGCTGTTGTTCGCCGGTGCCGCCTTGGGTGAGGGGACCTATCAGCGCGCGAAAGACGGTAAGACGATTGTCTGGAACAATGATCCCAAACCGGGCGACGCAGCGACGTGGTTTGGTGACCGGGACGGTGAGGGATACGCCACCAAAGTTGGCACACTAACCTGGTACACGGCGAACGGCGCCCTTTACGCCCGTTACTTTGGGAACATGGTCCGTGGCAAATTCGATGGACCGGTTAATGCCCATTCGAAAGGGAAAACAGCTCACGCTATTTTCGTTGATGGCCAACGAACCACGCGCTGGGCGGCCGGGCAGGCGCCTTCGTGGAGAGTAGCACAGTCACGAGCCCGGCGGCCTGCTCAACCGGCGATGAAGATGGCGGGAGAAGAAAACGCCGAACGCCGAAGGTCTAATGTCCAACGTCCAGCGGAAGAGACGCCAGCACAGGGATCGCCTTCGTCCCGCAACCGCGGGAGTACGGCGCGGCAGGCGCCCAACTCAGAAAGCTTTCCCGAGCAGGCAGCCCAATCCGCAATCGAAGACACGCCGGCAAAAGAACTGTCAGAGCAGCGAGCCCCGCCGGTTAAACCCGCGGGAACCGAAGAACCCGTCTCCGCCGGACCCTCCAGCGTGGCAGAGCCGGAAGCGCCAGCGGAGGGACCGCGAGTTGTTCAAGCGGAAAGCGCTCTCACCACGGCGAGTTCGTCTTCAGGCGAACAACCTGCAACTTCCAGCTCCGAAAGCTTTCGCGAGCAGGCAGTCCAGCCCCCAGTGGGGGACATGCCATCAGTCTTGATTCAGCCATCGAAAGACTCTCTTCCCGCACCGCCAACCAGCAAAAAGTCTGAGGCTGAAATCGAAGATTCTCTGGAATCACTTGCCCAACCGCCCTTGTCTTTCCTTGCAATTCCGGAGACAGCGGGCTCGCCGGAGGCCAGCCCGCGCCTAACAAAGGAA